>NZ_CP035088.1:5200000-5500000 GCF_004786035.1 Pseudomonas viciae | reverse complement strand
CTGCTTGAGCAACTCGGCCTGCTGTTCCGGCTGGCCGCGTTTCTGATAGACCGTGGCCAGTTCGACGTAGCAGATGTCGGTGGTGGCCAATGCGGCCTTGCAGACCTTTTCCACTTCGTCCAGATGCTGGTCGTAGGTGCCTTGTGTGCGGTAGAGCAGGATCTGCGCCAGGCCCGCTTCCGGGTAGCCGGCACTGCGCCATTGGCTGATCTGCTGCTGGGCATTGACGTTCGGGAAGCTGTGGGGATATTGCAGGTACAGCATCGCCAGCGGTATGAGGGTGCCACCTTCACCGTTGGCGAAAGCTTTCTTCAACAGGCCTTCGGCTTCGTGTTTTTCAGCCTCGGTGGAACCGGGCTTGGCCACCAGCAGGCGACCCAGGCGAGCCTGGGCGCGTGGCGAGATGTCAGCCGCGGCGCGGTAAGTCGCCTCGGCTTTTTTCATCTGCTCCGGATCGTGGCTGTCCACCTGAATGTCGGCCAGGCCCACCTGGGCTTCGCTGTAGCCCAGGTCTGCCAGTTGCTGATAGTTCTGCTGCGCCAGCGACGTGTCGCCGCGCTTGAGCGCTTCGTTGGCCAGGCGCTGGTCGGGCAGGCCAGCGCAGCCGCTGAGGCCGATCGCCAGCGCCAGTGCACAAAAAGCATAGCCAGTGGGGAAGCGAGCTTGCTCGCGATGCAGGCGCTGCGGTGCCACGGTAAGACCGCGTTGATCCTTTCGCGAGCAAGCCCGCTCCCACAGGAACTGTGGCGTGTTCAGGATTTTTGTAATGGTCACGGGCATATCCTCGACTTAAAGACCGACGGCCATGGCTTTGTCGATCAGCCAGCTCAGGTTCGGGCCACGGTCGCTGTTGACTTCTACTGGACGGCCAGCCAGCGAGCTGTCCAGAGGCTCGTCAGGCTTGATCAGCACACGGATATCGGAGGACAGGTCGGCGCTTTTCAGGCTGGTGCTGCTAACGATCTTGCCGGTGCGAATGGTGTCTTCGCCGGCAACCTGGAAGCTGACCTGGGTACCTGGACGCACGTCGCCGAACTGGCGATAGGAGAAACGCGCCTCGACGTTGGCTTCGGTGCCTCGTGGGACCAGTTGGAAGATTGTGTCGCCCTTGCTGGCGTACTGACCATCAGACACCAATTGCTGGGCCACGATGCAGTCGCACGGGGAGGTCAGGGTGCCGGTCATTTGCTTGCCGAACAGTTCCTCGACCTTGGCCGGTTGCAGCTGGTTGTCGTCCAGATGGCCCTTGAGCACGTCGAGCATGCTGGTGCTGAAGGTTGCCAGCGGGGCGCCCTTGGCGGCCACGCCGTCAGCCTTGACCAGGCTTTGCACGGTGCCGTCGCGCGGCATGGTGATGGCCGTGCCCGTTACGTTCACCAGGCCCGCCTGGGCGTGGCTGACGAAGTACATGCCGTACACCGATTTGAAGATGAAACCGAACGCCGCCAGGCCGACGAGGAAGATCGCCAGGCTGAAGGTCACGGCCCGCAGGCGGGCGATGGCGCTCATGCCGCCGTTCTCGTCTTTTTGCTTGCGCGCCTTGGTGAAGTTGTCGCGCTGCAAGGTCGCCAGCACATCGCCGACGCCGACGATGTCACCGGCCAGGTGCGAAGTGATGATGTGACGCAGTGTCGAGATGTCCCGAGGCTCCAGGTTCTGGAACTGGCAACCGGTGCGACCGGTCTGGCGATCGTAGGAGCGGATCTGCAGATCCACGTCCATGGCCAGGCCAAGGTTGTCGATCACGAACTGCAGGCGGCCCTTGTAGGACTCGCCGACCTTGAGCGGCATCTGTCCGGCGTTGAAGCACAGGCCACCGGCGGAGAGGTCCAGGACCTTGACTTCCATCGGCGTTCGGTCTGGGCCGAAGAAGCGCAATTTGGCCGGGATTTTCACTCGGGCGTGTTGGCGCTGGGCTTCGGATTCATGCACTACGTTGACATTCACGGCGGTGTTCATAGGGGCGATTTCCTAGTTAATTCATTCAAGTCCGGTCAGACCATCGTCAGCAGCACGGCGACAAAAATGCTGCCGGCGGAGAAGGTCATGGTCCGAGACGACCAAGTGTTGAACCAACGTTGAAAGCTGGCGAGATCACGGGTCAGATGGGTGGGCTGGCGAGTCCAGGACTGTTGGTCGAGGCGGAAGAACACGTAAATCTTCACCAGTGCACCGACGATCTGGTTGTAATAGAGAATCGCCGGGTAGGCAGGGCCGATCCGGTGTCCGGAGCACGACAGCAACAAGGTCAGGATCAACCGAGTGATGCCGATCCACAGCAGGTACACCAGGATGAATGCGGTGCCGTACTTGAAGCTGGCGATCAGTGCCACGGTCAGACCCAGCAGCGAGGTCCACATCGACACGCGCTGGTCGAACAGCACCACCGAGGTAAACAGGCCCAGACGCTTCATGCCCAGGCCTAGTGCCCGGGAGTTCTGCCGCAGGTTGTTGCCGTACCAGCGGAACATCAGTTTTCGACTGGCCTTGATGAAGCTCTTTTCCGGCGGGTGCTCGACGGTGTTGATCGCGGCGTCGGGCACGTAGAAGGTGTCGTAGCCCAGGCGCATCAGGCTGAACCAGCTCGACTTGTCATCACCGGTGAGAAACTTGAAGCGGCCCAGGCGCCAGTGTTGCAGCGAGTCGCTTTCCACGTCGGCGATGAAGTCCGGGTTGGTCACCACGGTGGCACGGAACACCGACATGCGTCCGGTCATGGTCAACACGCGCTTGGACAAGGCCATGGAGCACATGTTGATATGGCGCTGGGCGAAACGCAGCTTGTGCCATTCGCTCATGATGTAGCCGCCGCGCACTTCGCAGAACTCGTTGGTGGTCAGGCCGCCGACGTTGCCGAACAACTGGAACCACGGCACGGTCTTGCGTACCACGCCTTCGGCGAGCACGGTGTCGCCGTCGATCACGGCTACCACCGCACGATCGTCCGGCAAGTGGCGGGAAATGGCGCGGAAGCCGAAGGCCAGGCCGTCACGCTTGCCAGTACCCGGGATGCGCACGAAGTCCAGCTTGACCCGCTCTGGTGGGTTCATGCGGGCCCAGAGGCTCTTGACCAGCAGCTCGTCGGACATTTCCACGATGGAGCAGACCACAGTGGTGGGCAGCCCGCAGTCGATGGCTTCGCGAATCACCGAGCTGTAGACCTGGGCGGTGGTCAGCGCGTCGATTCGAAAGCTGGTGACCATCAGGTACACGTGGGACGGATCCGCCGCCTTGCCCAGCTTGCGTACCTTGCGGCGCAGGTGAGGGTAGACGATGTACAGGAAGATCATGCCGCGCACGAAATGCGTCGCTCCCATGGAGTAACGCCAGATGCCCACGGCGCCGATCAGGAAGATGAAATCCTTGGATTCGGAGTCGAACGTGGACGCAGGCAACGCCATGGCGATGCCCATCAATAAAATCAAGTAAAACAGCCAACCGGCGGCCTGAAGCAGGCCGTGCTTTAGCCTGTGCATAATCTGCATCCGTCTCTATTCTCGGGCGGGCCTTGTGGGCGGCCCGATGGGTTAAGGCAGGCGAAAGGCCGGCCGGGCGCGAACCCGACCGGCAAACAGACTTACCAGCAGATGCCTTCGGTCCGGCCACTCGCGGAGGTGGCCTTGGACATGAAGCCAACCAGGTCGATGACCTGCTTGCCTTCCGGTACGTTCTCGGTCAGTGCGCGGAACTTCTCATCGCGGTTGCCCAGGATGATGATGTCGGAGCTATCGATCACTGCGTCGAAATCGGAGTTGAGCAAGGACGAGACGTGAGGGATCTTCGACTCGATGTAGTCCTTGTTCGCGCCGTGGACGCGGGCGTATTCGACGTTGCTGTCGTAGATTTTCAGCTCGAAACCCTTGCCGATCAGCATTTCCGCCAGTTCTACCAGCGGGCTCTCGCGCAGGTCGTCGGTGCCGGCCTTGAAGCTCAGGCCCAGCAGGGCGACCTTGCGCTTGTCATGGCTGGAAACGATGTCGAAGGCGTTCTGCACCTGGGATTCGTTACTGCGCATCAGCGAGTTGAGCAGTGGCGCTTCCACGTCCAGGGAACTGGCGCGGTAGGTCAGGGCGCGGACGTCCTTGGGCAGGCACGAGCCGCCGAAGGCGAAGCCAGGGCGCATGTAGTACTGGGACAGGTTCAGGGCCTTGTCCTGGCAGACCACGTCCATCACGACACGACCATCGACGCCGACGGCCTTGGCGATGTTGCCGATCTCGTTGGCGAAGGTCACCTTGGTGGCGTGCCATACGTTGCAGGTGTACTTGATCATTTCAGCGACGGCGATGTCCTTGCGGATGATCGGCGCATCGAGCTCTTCGTACAGCGATTGCAGAACGTCGCCAGAGGCTTTGTCGAACTCGCCGATCACGGTCATTGGCGGTTGATCGTAGTCTTTGATCGCGGTGCTTTCGCGCAGGAACTCAGGGTTGACCGCGACACCGAAATCAACGCCGGCCTTCTTGCCGGAGCAGTCTTCGAGGATCGGGATGACCACGTTTGCCACGGTACCTGGCAGTACGGTGCTGCGAACCACGATGGTGTGGCGGGTCGTCTTGTCACGCAGGACAAAACCGATCTCGCGGCACACGGCTTCGATATAGTTCAGTTCCAGATCGCCGTTCTTCTTACTCGGAGTACCGACGCAAATCATCGACAGGTCAGTATCGCGAATGGCTTCGGCGAAGTTGGTGGTGCCGCGCAGGCGGCCTGTTTCGATACCTTGAGCCAGCAACTCGCCAAGACCCGGTTCAACGATCGGCGATTTACCGGCGTTGATCATGTCGATTTTGTCTTTGGCGACATCTACGCCAACTACATCATGGCCCCGTGCAGACAGGCAACCGGCACATACTGCACCGACGTAACCCAAACCAAATATGCTAATGCGCATCGCATTTACCTCTGTTTTCATGCCAATAAATGGCCGGAGTTAATAGTGTTCAGCGGTCATCGAGCACTCGGAAGTGTGGAATGCAGGCGCCACAGTGCCGTGTGCAGGCATACTAAGTTCCGAGTGTCTAAATAAGTGCACTCAAGTTGTGCGCAAAGCGGCCTAGTTGTTATGACCTGCCCTGTTATGCAGCCAGTCCTCATTATCGAGAACACTCGTGCAAAAAATCCTTTACCCCTGATCCCTGGCAAAAAGCCCACAAAATCAGAAGCTTGTGTGCTCGGGTGAGCACGTTATAGGGGCGCAGCCTTGGCCTTGTAGGGGATAGTAATGGTGCGTTATCTCCTGTCCTTCATAAGATGGATCCAAATAGGCGACCGTTTCACTAAATTGCCATGACAACTTGGTTACTTGGATCGACGGCCTATGTAAGTCATCTCTTACACGCTCCGTGAGAATCGTTACGGGTGGTATGAGCCGTGCAATTTCACATAGTTCCGATCCGCTCATCGCGATTTTCGAAATTTTTCGAAATATTATGAAAGATGGCACTGCTCTCAATATGATGGCACTTGCCATTTTGGCCTTTATAAATGGGGAGTTAGGTCGGCTGGATGTTTTTTTGCCACTACTGGCGAAAAAAATTGGTGCCACTACGCAAAAAACTGACGAGTGTCGAGTGAAAAAAAAGTTAGCGAGGGGGAGGGGTGATTTATTGGCGCCATGGAACTGGCGAAGTGGTGGGGTAAGTTGGATGACAGGTTCGAGTTCAATCGAAGCCCCCGATCAGGGGGCGATATAAAGGGGTGCATTATTCAGGGGCGTGGTCGCGCAGGAAAACCAGTTTTTCCGGGGTCGACTGTTGGGCGTTGAAGCGGTAGCCCTGCACGTCGAACTGTTTGAGTGCCGCAGGATCGTCGATACGTTCCTGGATCACGAAGCGACTCATCAAGCCCCGGGCCTTCTTGGCGTAAAAGCTGATGATCTTGTACTGGCCGTTCTTCAGGTCCTTGAATTCGGTATCAATGACGCGCGCTTTCAGTGCGCTGCGCTTGACCGCCGAGAAGTACTCATTGGAAGCCAGGTTCAACAACACGTCATCGCCCTGGTCAGCCAGGGCTTCATTCAGCCATTCGCTGATCCGCGTTCCCCAGAAGGCATACAGGTCCTTGCCCCGGGCATTGGCCAACTTCGTGCCCATTTCCAGGCGATAGGGTTGCATCAGGTCCAGCGGGCGCAGCAAGCCATAAAGGCCGGAGAGCATGCGCAGGTGCTGTTGGGCGTAATCGAAATCAGCTTCGTCAAAGCTTTGTGCATCAAGGCCGGTGTACACATCACCCTTGAAGGCCAGCAGGGCCTGTTTGGCGTTGGCTGGGGTGAACGCTGGCGTCCAGCTGCCGAACCGCGCGGCATTGAGGCCGCCGATCTTGTCAGAGACGTGCATCAGTTCGCTGATTTGTGCCGGCGAGAGCTCACGTAGTTGTTCGACCAGCGCCTGGGAGTGGTCCAGGTATTGCGGCTGGGTAAAACGCTCGGTGGCCGGCGGTGTTTCGTAATCGAGGGTCTTGGCGGGGGAAATCACCATCAGCATGCAATCGTCTCCTTCAAAGGTGCCGCGATTCTAGGGGGTTGTTTGGGTGGACTCCAGCTATTGGGGCGATAGGTGATCGGTGGTGGCGGGCGTTGCACGAGCTATACCCGTACGGCGAGTGCTTTATAGGGCTATAGGGCGGGCGCTTTTGTGACGAGGGAGCGAGCTCCCTCGCCACAGAAACCCTTTAGCCACAGTCGCGCATTTGCCACGAGGCATTCGCAGGCGGGTCTTGTGCCTGGATCAGCTATGATGCCGCGCGGGTTTCGTTATGGAGACATTCCTTTTGCGTATCGTCCTTTTGTTATCGGCCTGGCTGTTGAGCCTCGGCGCCGTTGCCGCGCCCAACGACGTCGCCAGCCTGGACCGCAGTACCTGGCCGGAGCAACTCAGCAACCCGACCCTGTTCGACGTGGCTTCGCGGGCCGAGATCCTGATGTTTGCGCGAGTCTTGCTGGACACCGATGCCATGGACGAAATCGCCCTCAAGCGGTACCTGGGGCTGCGCACGGTCAATATGGCGGCGATCGATACCCTTCGCGCGCGGCTGTGGCAGCGCTTGCTGAGCAACTACAACTTCGCCCAGCGCAGCTGTGATCAGGATGCTTCTTTCTGTTACCTGGTGGAGAACATGGCCACCCTGCGCGAAGAGGCAGGCAGATTCCAGCTTGACGACAACTCCTATTACATCAAGTGGGCCGAGCCGAGCCGGATCTTCCACACCCAATACCGCGATGAATTGCTGCGCAAGGCCGCGCTGTTTCCGCAGACCAGTAGTGAAATCGAACGTTTCGGCGACTACGAGCGCAACGGCGACGACATGAACGACCGCATGTTCCTGCTGACCTTCGACAGCGGGGCCAACGTCGTGCCGGACCATACGCCGTGGCTGACCGAGTATCTG
This sequence comes from Pseudomonas viciae, assembly GCF_004786035.1. NCBI lineage: Bacteria > Pseudomonadati > Pseudomonadota > Gammaproteobacteria > Pseudomonadales > Pseudomonadaceae > Pseudomonas > Pseudomonas viciae. The sequence goes on along the minus strand of NZ_CP035088.1, from coordinate 5,492,611 downwards.
CGCAAGTCGAACATGAGTGGCACCTTTTTTGTGCTGGGCAAGGACATCCAGACACGCCTGGCGGATCGCTCCGTCAACAGCCTCCAAACGCTGTATTCAGGCCAGTGCGTGGGGGTGCAGGGTTGGGAGTTTCGCTCCCACAGTCATTGGCAAGACTGGCAGGATTCGGTAAGGCGCAGCGTCGAGCTGGTCAAGGGGAAGTTGCCGGAGAATTATGTGCCGCTGTTCCGCCCACCCCAGGGCCAGCGCCGTGGCGATGCCCAATCGTTTTTCAGGAACCAGGGCCTGCAAGTGGCACTGTGGGATATCGATCCCCAGGATAGTAATAGTCGGCTCAAACCCGAGCAAAGCGCCCAGCGCGCGCTGACACTGATGCTGTTGTGGCGCCACGGGGTGATCAACTTCAACGCCAAGCAGGATGCGGTGAAAACAGCGATGCCCTGGCTCATCACGCAAACGGCGCAAAGCGGGATCGGTTGGGAGGATTGTCAGGACGCGTTTCGCTGATGTCGCGAAAGGCCCGTAAACACTGGGGAGGAAGGAAAAATCGGCATACATTCATGATGACCGGACTTCCGACTTTAACGGTGCGACGGCGGTACGCCAAGGGTTATTCGTCACTCTGAAAAATAAACTTCAAAAAAACGTCAAAGTACTTTTTCCTGTCATGGTTTTTGGAGTATCAAGAAGACAGACCGCCGAAACCTGCAACACAGGTGGCGTCTTCCAAGACCCAGATTGTGTGCAGTTCACCTGAATCCTCGCGGGTGAATTCGGTGGCTACTTCGAGGCGCAGCACTGTCACGGTATTGCGTCGAATGGCCCCCACATAGGTGACCGAGTATGGATGACCACGGACGTAGCCCTTCCTCCAACCAGCCAATCCTCTATGTACTCGATACCAACGTATTGATCCACGATCCAAACGCACTGCTGAACTTCGAAGAACACCACGTTGCCATCCCGATGACCGTGCTTGAGGAGCTGGACAAGCTCAAGAGCGGGCACCATAGCGTCGCCGCCGAATGCCGGCAGGCGATCCGCCTGATCGACAAAACCCTGGGCGATGCCTCTCCCGAGGACGTTGAACTCGGGGTGTCGATCCAGCGTGGCAAAAGTGGACCCAAGGGCCTGCTCTCGATCCTGATGAGCAAACGCACCGAACCCAACCTGGTGCTGCCGGAACACCTGAACGACAACATCATCATCAACCAGTTGATCGACCTGCACGCGCGCAACAAGGATCAGGCCGTGGTGCTGGTGACCAAAGACATCAACATGCGCCTCAAGGCCCGCGCTTGCGGGATCGCGGCGGAGGACTACAGCACCGACCAACTGGTCGACGATGTCTCGCTGTTGCCCAACGGCTACCACAACATGACCGGCTCCTTCTGGGACCGTGTGAGCAAGGTTGAAACCCGCCAGGACCATGGCCGCACCTGGCACCAGGTGCAACTGATCGACAACCTGCCAGCGGTGCACATCAACGAGTTCATCATCGACGAACAAGGATTCGTCGGCTGGATCAAGGAAATCCACGTCGACAAGCTGCTGATCCTCGACCTGCACCAGGAGCCCTTGCTGCATCAGGAAGCCTGGGGCCTCAAGCCGCGTGACATCTACCAGAGCCTGGCCCTGTTCGCCTTGCTCGACCCGGATATCCACCTGGTCAACCTGTCCGGCGCCGCCGGTTCCGGCAAGACCATCCTGGCCCTGGCCGCCGCCATCGAGCAGACCATGGTCAGCAAGCGCTACCGGCGCATTATCGCGACCCGCAGCGTGCAGGGCCTGGACCAGGAAATCGGCTTCCTGCCCGGCACCGAAGCGGAAAAAATGGAACCTTGGCTGGGCGCCATCACCGACAACCTCGAAGCCTTGCACATGGATGACGAAAGCACCCATGGCAGCGTCGACTACATCCTCAGCAAAGTGCCGTTGCAGTTCAAATCCCTCAACTACATTCGAGGCCGCAGCTTCCAGCAGAGCCTGATCCTGATCGACGAATGCCAGAACCTCACCCCGCACCAGATGAAAACCATCATCACCCGTGCCGGCGCCGGTTCTAAAGTGGTGTGCCTGGGTAACCTGGCGCAGATCGACACCCCTTACCTGTCCGCGACCAGCTCCGGGCTGACTTACCTGACCGAACGCTTCAAGGATTTCCCCAACGGGGTCCACATCACCCTGCAGGGCGTACCGCGCTCGATTCTGGCCGAATACGCCGAATCGCATCTGTAACCCCACCCAGACCGGGCGACCAAAGGGTCGCCCGGTTTTTTATGGATGTACGAAAAAAACCTGTGGGAGCGGGCTTGCTCGCGAAGGCGGCGTGTCAGACAGCATATTTGTAGCTGATACGCCGCCTTCGCGAACAAGCCCGCTCCCACAAGAGGATTTGTTGTTTGGGAAGTTACCGGCCCCCACACAGGTGCGACAATCAGCCCTGCCGGAATCTGACCCACAGGTTTACAATCGACACTCCCGATCAGGAGTAACCCTGTGCTGACTCATCTCGATTCCCAAGGTCGCGCCAACATGGTCGACGTGACCGACAAGGCCGTGACGTTCCGTGAAGCCACGGCCGAAGCCTTTGTGCGCATGTTGCCCGACACGCTGCAGATGATCGTCAGCGGCGGCCATCCCAAGGGCGATGTGTTCGCTGTTGCGCGCATTGCCGGCATTCAAGCCGCGAAAAAAACCAGTGATCTGATCCCGCTCTGTCATCCGTTGATGCTCACCAGCGTCAAGGTCGAGCTCAATGCCGAAGGCGAGGACCGGGTGCGCATCGTTGCCCGTTGCAAGCTGTCGGGGCAGACCGGCGTGGAGATGGAAGCACTGACCGCCGCCAGCGTTGCCGCGCTGACCATCTATGACATGTGCAAGGCCGTGGATCGGGGCATGACCATCGAAGGCGTGCGGGTGTTGGAAAAGCTCGGCGGCAAGAGCGGCCATTTCCAGGCGGATGCACAATGAAAATCACGGTGAAGTTCTTTGCCCGTTACCGGGAAGCGCTTGGGGTGGATTCGGTAAAGGTGGAAGGTGATTTCGCCACGGTTGACGACGTGCGCGCGCTGCTCGCTCAACGTGACGGTGCCGAGGTGCTGAGCGAGCAAAACCTGATGTGCGCTCGCAACGAAGACCTGTGCCAGCTCGACGAGCCGCTGGTGGATGGCGACGAAGTGGCGTTCTTTCCCACCGTGACCGGAGGCTGAACCATGGCTATTCGTGTGCAGGCCGAGCCATTCGACCCGGGTGCCGAAGTCAACGCGATGCACGCGGCCAATGTCGGTGTGGGGGCGGTGGTGAGTTTTGTCGGCTACGTGCGTGACTTCAATGACGGTCTCGAGGTATCCGGGATGTTTCTGGAGCACTACCCGGGCATGACCGAAAAGGCCCTGGGCAAGATCGCCACCGAGGCCGAGCAGCGCTGGCCGCTGCTCAAGCTGGAGGTGCTGCACCGCATCGGTGCCCTGGAACCGGGCGAACCGATCGTCTTTGTCGCGGCCGCCAGTGCCCATCGCCAGGCGGCATTCGACGCCTGCGCCTTTGTCATGGACTACCTCAAGACCCGCGCGCCGTTCTGGAAGAAGGAAAACACCGCCGACGGCCCGCGCTGGGTGGAAGGGCGCGACAGTGATCATGCGGCGGCGGGTCGCTGGAAGCAGTAGGCAGCCTGTCAGTCATTTGGAGGCTGTGAGTCCGCCTTCGCGAGCAAGCCCGCTCCCACAGGGAATCTGTGTCGTACACATATTTGTGCTCAACGCAGGGCCTCTGTGGGAGCGGGCTTGCTCGCGAAGGGGCCATCAGCCTTCCATCATTTTCCCGCTTTCCCCAATTGACGATGTGTACATTAAAGTCCAGTATGGATTTATAAGTACAAAATAGTCACGCCCACCTTTCTCTGCCAAACCAACAACAACCCGCGAGAGATCGATCATGAACAAACGCCACCTCATCACCGGCCTGGCCTTGAGCCTGCTGGCCTCCAGCAGCCTGTTCGCCGCCGAGAAAACCTTGCGCATCGGCATCGAGGCGGCTTACCCGCCGTTTGCTTCCAAGACCTCGGAAGGGAAAATCGAAGGTTTTGACTACGACATCGGCAATGCCTTGTGCGCGCAGATGAAGGTCAAGTGTGAGTGGATCGAAGGTGAATTCGACGGGCTGATTCCATCGCTGAAGGTGAAGAAAATTGACCTGGCGCTGTCGTCCATGACCATTACCGAAGAGCGCAAGAAGTCGGTGGATTTCACCCACAAGTATTACTTCACCTCATCACGGTTGGTCATGAAGGAAGGCGCGGTGGTCGATGACCAGTACGCCAGCCTCAAGGGCAAGACCGTGGGCGTGCAGCGCGCTACCACCACCGACCGCTTCGCCACTGAAGTCTTCGAACCCAAGGGCGTGACGGTCAAGCGCTACAGCAACAACGAAGAAATCTACATGGACCTGGCGTCCGGTCGCCTGGACGCGATTTTCGCCGATACCATCCCGCTGGAGGACTTCCTGTCGATGCCTCGGGGCAAGGGCTACGCGTTTGTCGGGCCGGAACTCAAGGATCCGAAATACGTTGGTGAAGGCGCGGGTATCGCGGTGCGTAAAGGCAATACCGAGTTGGTGGCGGACTTGAACAAGGCCATCGATGGGATTCGGGCCAGTGGGGAGTATCAGAAGATCCAGGCCAAGTATTTCAAGTCGGATATCTACGGCGACTGATCAATCGCCATTGCGAGCAAGCTCGCTCCCACAACGGATTTGCGGCGGACACAGTTTTTGTGTTCAACGAGATCCACTGTGGGAGCGAGCGTGCTCGCGATGAGGCCAGGCCAGGCCAGGCCAGGCCAGGCCAGGCCAGGCCAGGCAACAAAAACCCTCAGCCCTTCAACTCCTTCAAATGCTTGTACACCGTCGCCCGCCCCATGTTCAGCACATTGGCCACGTAGTTGGACGCGCTCTTGCCCTTGAACGCGCCCTCGGCGTGCAGCGCCAGCACCAGTTCGCGTTTGTGGTCGCGGGTCAGCAGGTTCAGGCTCAGCTGGCGTTCGCGCATCCAGGCATGGAGAAAGGTGTTGATCCGCTCCTGCCAGTCATCGCGAAACAGTGAGTCCGGCTGCGGGATCAACTTGCTCGGCGAGAGGAACAGGTCCAGCGCGGCCTTGGCATTCTCGAACAGCGAAATATTCAGATTGATGCACAGTACTGCCAGCGGATGACCGTCGGCGTCGCGCAGGACGCTGCTGAGGCTGCGAATCTTCTGCCCATCCCAATTCAGCTTTTCGTACGGCCCGATGTTACGTTCGCTGACGTCTTCGCTGAGCATGTCTTCCAGGGATGAGTCATCGCCAATCTCACGCTTGGACAGGTTGTTGGCGATGTAGTCGACTTTCTGCGAGCGAAGGTCGTGCAGCACCACCTCGGCGTGGGGGTAGAACAGGGTGGCGATGGCGTCGGCGATGGTGTGGAAATTATCCAGTGCCGGATCAGTGTGAGGGGCGTTCATGACAGGGCTCCAGGCAGCGTCAGCGCCCCGTGAAGCAGGGGCGCGGGGAGTGTGCCGCAATCGAGGCGATGCGTCACCTGGGTGGATTCAACCCAGGCGTGTCGGCGAGAGCATGGCGCTGCTCAGGCCGAAACGGGCCAGGGCCTCGGGCAGCGGTTCGCCACGTACCAGCGCCGCGCTGGCCTGGCCCATGGCCGGGGAGGTCTGGATGCCATAGCCGCCCTGGGCCGCGACCCAGAACAGCCCGGGGACCTGTGGATCGAAACCGGACAGCAGGTCCCCGTCGGGGACGAAGCTGCGCAACCCGGCCCAAGTGCGGGTCGGGCGGCGGATGGTCAGGGTGGTGGCCTCTTCGATCTGGTAGATGCCCATGGCGATGTCCAGCTCTTCGGGCTGCACATCATGAGGCTCCACCGGGTCGGCGTTGGCCGGTGAGCCGAGGAACATGCCGGCGTCTGGCTTCATGTAGAACGATTCGTCGAGGCTTACCAGCATCGGCCAATTGTGGATATCTACACCCTCGGGGCCGGCGAAGATGAAGGCCGCGCGCCGCTTGGGTTGCAGGCCCAGCCTTTGCGCACCGGCCATCTGCGCAACCTGGTCGGCCCAGGCTCCGGCGGCGTTGATCAGCACCGGCGCACTGAAGGTCTGGTCGGCGGTTTTTACCTGCCACAGCCCTTGGTCGTCACGGTTCAGGCCGAGGACTTCGCTGTCGGTGTGCACTTGGCCGCCGCTGCGACGGATACCGCGCAGGTAGCCTTGGTGCAGCGCGTCGGTGTCGATGTCGCAGGCTGTGGGGTCGTAGATTGCACCGTGGACCTTGTCCCGTCGCAGGATCGGCAATCGCACGCAGGCTTCTTCGGCACTGAGCAGTTGCATCTGCGGCACCGTGGCCTTGGCGCTGAGGTACTGGTTGTTCAATTCGGCCGGGTCGCCGGTGAAGTCCACGGTCATTTCGCCCCGTGGGGTGAGCAGCGGGTGTTCGCAAAAACCGGCTGGTGGGGCATCGAAAAAATCCCGACTGGCCTGGGTCAACGCCCGCACCTGAGGCGTGCCATAGGCCGCGGTGTATAGCGCCGCCGAGCGTCCGGTGGAATGGTAGGCCGGATGGGATTCGCGCTCGAGCACAATGACCCGGCCATGGGGGGCCAGCCAATAGCCGGTGGAAGCACCGGCAATGCCGCCGCCGATGATGATGAAATCTGCTGAGGTCATGACGCTCTCCTGTGGAGCAGGGTGCCGGGCGTTCGTAGGAACTTGTGGGAGCGAGCAAGCCCGCTCCCACAGGGAATCGAGTCGTGTCAGTTGTGGTGGTGCAACCGGTAAAGCGCATTCGCCAACGCAACGTCTTCCAACCCCAGGCCGATGGAGCGGAAGAACACGTGGCGTTGGTAGTCGGGGCGTGCCACGTAGTCGCTGAGCAGTTCGGGCAAATCGCCGACGATGTTCGAGGCGTCCCAGCCGTGCTGTTCGCCGGCAATCAGCATTTCACCGGCCGAGCCCGGGGTGGTCTGACGATAGTCGCAGAACACGTCCATGTCGTTGAGGCTTTGCGGCGGTACTTCGTGGGCGCGCGGAGCGTTGGTGCTGATGGAGGTGATCAGGGCTGGTTTGCTCAAACTCTGCGGGTCGAGCACCGATTTGGCGGACGAGGTGCAGAGCATCACCACATCGGCGTCATGCAGCGCCGTTTCAAGGCTGTCGGCGATGTGCAGGCGCGGGTCCAGGCCGGTGATCAAGGCGTGCTCTTGTGCCGTTTTGCCCTTCAGGCTCGGCGAATAGAGGCTGATGTCTTGCCAGTCCCGCAGGCCCTTGACGTACTGCACGTGGGCGCGCGCCACCGCGCCGCTGCCGATGACCGCCAGGCGCCTGGCCTCGCGTGGGGCGAGGGCATCGACGGCGACGGCGGTGGTGGCGGCGGTGCGGGCGGTGGTCAGTTCGGTGGCATCGCACAGCAGCAGCGGCTGGCCGGTCTGCATCGACATCAGCAAGGTCCAGGCGGTGACCAGCGGGCCTTGCTCGCGCACGATGTAGGGTGAGGTCTTGATCCCGTAGACCTGATCCTCAGCCAGCACGCCCAGGTAGTTGATGAAGTCCCCGGCGCCTTGGGGAAAAACCACCAGTTGCTGGGCCGGTTGGACGGCCTGCCCGGCGGCGAGGTCGCGGAACAGCTTGCGTAGGATCTGCGGTACGTCGACTTGTCCGAGCAGTTCTCGGGCCTGGGCTTGGGTCATCACGTAGGGCGTGCTGGACATCGGGACTCCGGGGTGCTTGTGTAAACTAATTTGTCCATTATGGACTTTTAGTTCTGTTGGGCAATATCCCGGGCGAAAAAAAAGCGCAGCGTTTGCGGCTGCGCTTTCTGGTTCCAGGCGACGGTTAAGGGCGCTTGCGCTCAACCGGCCGAAGCAGATGAGTCGGTGGGGTTTCGCAATTGATCTTCTTCCCTAGCAGCGCTTCGATCGATGGCAACTGATAGGAGTCATCCTCACCGGCGAAGCTGATCGATACGCCAGCAGCGCCTGCACGCCCGGTACGGCCAATCCGGTGCACATAGTCATCCGGCACTTCCGGCAACGTGAAGTTGATCACGTGGCTGATGCCGTCGATGTGGATACCGCGTCCGGCCACATCAGTGGCCACCAGCACGCGGATCTTGCCTTCGCGAAAGCCTTCCAGCGTCTTGATGCGCTTATGCTGTGGTACGTCGCCCGACAGTTGCGCAGCGTTGACGCCATCGCGCACCAGGCGTTCTTCGATGCGCCGTACTTCGTCCTTGCGGTTGGCGAAGACCATCACCCGCTCCCAACCGTTGTCGTTGACCAGGTTGTAGAGCAGCTTGTACTTGTCGGCACCGGCCACTGCATAGATGTGCTGTTCGACGTTTTCGCTGGCGACGTTCAGCGCCTCGATCTCGACGATGGACGGGTCGGTGGTCCATTGCTTGGCCAGGTTCATCACATCTTCGGTGAAGGTGGCGGAGAACAGCAGGGTCTGGCGTTCGCTTTTCGGTGGGGTCTGGCGAATGATCTGGCGCACCTGCGGGATGAAACCCATGTCGAGCATGCGGTCGGCTTCGTCCAGCACCATCACCTCGACCATGTCCAGGTGCACGTCGCCACGCTGGTTGAAGTCCAGCAGGCGGCCCGGTGTGGCGACCAGGATGTCGCAGTGGCGCGCTTCGAGGTGCTTGAGCTGTTTATCGAAGTCCATGCCGCCCACGAACGTCATCACGTTCAGGCCGGTGTACTTGGTCAGGTCGGCGGCGTCCTTGGCGATCTGTACCACCAGTTCGCGGGTCGGGGCGATGATCAGTGCCCGCGGCTCGCCCATGTAGCGCTCTTTAGGCGGCGGGGTCTGCAGCAACTGGGTGATGATGGAAATCAGGAACGCGGCGGTCTTGCCAGTACCGGTCTGGGCGCGGCCGATGGCGTCTTTGCCGGCGAGGGTGAAGCCCAGCACCTGGGCCTGGATCGGCGTGCAGTACGGGAAGCCCAGGTCCTGGATGGCGTGCATCAGCTCAGGGGCGAGTTTGAAGTCGTGGAAGCGGGTCTTGCCTTCCTGGGGTTCTACGACGAAGTCCTCGAGCTTCCAGGCGACGACCGGCGGTTTCGGTGCGCGTTCGCGGCGCGGCTTGGGGGCTTCGTTGCGTGGCTTTTCTGGTTCAGGGGCCGTGGCAGGCTGGGCGGCGGGTGGGGTCACCGGCTCTTTTTTTGCCTGTGCAGCAGGGGCAGCACGGCGCGGTTGTTGCGCATCGGTACGGCTCTGGCCGTTGACAGGGGCGCTTGCGCCAGGCGCGAGTTGCTCGGCCTCGCTTTTACCGAACATCTTCTTGAGTGCTTTGAGCACGGTCATCTCATCGATTGGTTAAGGAATGTACGCCGGCCAGTGTAATGCAAGAAACGGGCGCGGCGTAGTGTGATCATCAAAGGTGGCGATGAGCCTTTTTAGTGCAGCTGCTCGGTCAGCCAGGAACCGATGTCGCGAATCTCCTCGGGTAACACTTCGTGGCCCATTGGGTATTCTTGCCATGTCACGGTGACACCATGCTGCTTTAAATACTCTTTTGCGGTACGGCCCATCGGGTTGAGCACGACCTCGTCGTATTGCCCGTGCAGCGCCAGTACCGGAATGCGTTGCTGGCTGGCCGACAATTGCAGTTCATCGCTGAAAGTCGGTGCATAAGTAGACAGCGCGATCACGCCGCCCAACGGACCCTGCCATTTCACGAATGCCGTGTGATAGACCACCGCGCCGCCCTGGGAGAAACCTGCCAGGAAAATCCGCGAGGCGTCTATTCCGCTGGATCGCTGGATGTCGATCAAATCACTGACCCGCTGCGCCGAGGCTTCCAGTTGCTGTTCGTCAATGGCCCGCGCCGGGCTCAAGGCGCGGATGTCGTACCAACTGGGCATCTCATAGCCGCCGTTGATCGTTACTGGCTGGGTCGGTGCCTGGGGCAGAACGAAACGCGTGGTGAGCAGTTTTTGCTGCAACATTTCGGCGACCGGCAGGAAATCATAACGATCGGCGCCCAGGCCGTGGAGCCAGATAACGCACGCGTCGGCAGTGCCGCTGGGCTCGAGAATCAAGGGGTCGGTCATGGTTGTGCTCCAAATCTGTGCGGGCGCGCCCAATCAGTGCGTGATTACAGTGCGTGCCCGGTGCCTCAGTTAATTAGATGTCGCAAAGTTGAAAGTTTTTGTCTTGACGTGTTTTACAAGGGCCAAGCGCAGCGGTCTGGTACGGGCTTTGCTATGGGTATAGCTGAGTGATGATTCTCATGCTGCGCGGTAACACTATCAGTTCGACGCGCCGCATGGGATATCAGAAATCCGGTGATGAATGTTCGCCAGTAGCCGCTTCGGGCTTCGCGAACGTGAAGGGCTACAGCCCGTTCGGCCGATTGGTGAGAGGTGGGTATGACCACTGTGTGTGGACGTTCTCATTAATAGACTCATAGCGAAGGTCCAAACGTCGGTTGACCCGAAAAAAAGCCAACAAGGGTCGGCAATGCCTCAAAAGGGTGCGACAGGGCTCGAGCTCCGACACAACAAGAGCAAAACTGGAGGTTTGAATGAAGTTACTGAAATCCACCCTGGCCGTCGTGACTGCAGCGGCAGTACTCGGCGTCAGCGGGTTCGCTCAGGCGGGTGCAACCCTGGATGCCGTACAGAAGAAAGGCTTTGTGCAATGTGGTGTGAGTGATGGCTTGCCGGGTTTCTCGGTGCCTGATTCGACCGGCAAGATCGTCGGTATCGACGCTGACTTCTGCCGCGCCGTGGCCGCTGCTGTATTTGGTGATGCGACCAAGGTCAAATTCAGCCAGTTGAACGCCAAGGAGCGCTTCACTGCGCTGCAATCGGGCGAAATCGATATGCTCTCGCGCAACTCCACCATGACCAGCTCCCGTGACGCTGGCATGGGCCTGAAGTTTCCAGGTTTCATTACCTACTACGACGGCATCGGCTTCCTGGCGAACAACAAGCTGGGCGTCAAGAGCGCCAAGGAACTGGACGGTGCAACCATCTGCATCCAGGCCGGTACCACCACCGAGCTGAACGTTTCCGACTACTTCCGCGCCAACGGCCTGAAGTACACCCCGATCACTTTCGACACCTCCGATGAAAGCGCCAAGTCGCTGGAATCTGGTCGTTGCGACGTGCTGACCTCCGACAAGTCCCAGCTGTTCGCCCAGCGCAGCAAGCTGGCTTCGCCGAAGGACTACGTGGTTCTGCCGGAAACCATTTCCAAGGAGCCTCTGGGTCCGGTCGTGCGTAATGGCGACGACGAGTGGCTGGCCATCGTGCGTTGGACCGGCTACGCGCTGCTCAACGCTGAAGAAGCCGGTGTGACCTCGAAGAACGTCGAGGCCGAAGCCAAGGCCACCAAGAACCCTGACGTCGCTCGTATGTTGGGCGCCGACGGTGAATACGGCAAAGACCTGAAACTGCCGAAAGACTGGGTCGTGCAGATCGTCAAGCAAGTCGGTAACTACGGCGAAATGTTCGAGCGCAACCTCGGCAAGGGCACTCCGCTGGAAATCGATCGCGGCTTGAACGCTCTGTGGAACGCTGGCGGCATTCAATACGCACCACCAGTGCGCTGATGGTTCTATCACCCGGTGGGCCAACCACCGGGTGATGTTCTGTTCCATTCTTTGCGGGGCACTTCATGCAAAATTCAATCGGCGCACCTAAGCAGAGGCTCAGCCTCAGCGATCCACGAGTGCGTGCGTGGGTATTTCAGATCGTCACGGTCGTGGCGGTTATTTCGCTGGGCTGGTTTCTGTTCGATAACACGCAGACCAACCTCGAGCATCGGGGTATCACCTCCGGCTTCGGCTTCCTGGAACGCAGTGCCGGGTTCGGCATTGCCCAACACCTGATCGACTACACCGAAGCGGACAGCTATGCCCGCGTCTTTGTCATCGGGTTGCTCAACACGCTGCTGGTGACCTTCATCGGCGTGATCCTGGCGACCATCCTCGGGTTCATCATTGGCGTGGCGCGACTGTCGCAGAACTGGATCATTTCCAAGCTGGCGACTGTTTATGTCGAGGTCTTCCGTAACATCCCGCCGCTGCTGCAGATCCTGTTCTGGTACTTCGCGGTGTTCCTCAGCATGCCTGGCCCGCGTGCCGCCCATAACCTGGGCGACACCTTCTTTGTCAGCAGCCGGGGCTTGAACATGCCGGCCGCCCTGACCGCAGACGGGTTCTGGCCGTTTGTGATCAGCATCGTGCTGGCCATCGTCGCCATCGTGCTGATGACGCGCTGGGCGAACAAGCGTTTCGAGGCGACCGGCGAGCCGTTCCACAAGTTCTGGGTCGGCCTGGCGCTGTTGCTGGTGATCCCGACCCTGTGCGCGCTGCTGTTTGGTGCGCCAGTGAGTTGGGAAATGCCGGAGCTCAAGGGCTTCAACTTCGTCGGTGGCTGGGTGCTGATCCCGGAACTGCTGGCCTTGACCCTGGCCTTGACCGTGTACACCGCGGCGTTCATCGCCGAGATCGTGCGCTCGGGCATCAAGTCGGTCAGCCACGGCCAGACCGAAGCGGCCCGTTCCCTGGGGCTGCGCAACGGTCCGACCCTGCGCAAGGTGATCATCCCGCAGGCCCTGCGCGTGATCATTCCACCGCTGACCAGCCAATACCTGAACCTGGCGAAAAACTCGTCCCTGGCAGCCGGTATCGGTTACCCGGAAATGGTTTCGCTGTTTGCCGGTACGGTGTTGAACCAGACCGGCCAGGCCATCGAGGTGATTGCCATCACCATGAGTGTGTACCTGGCGATCAGTATCAGCATTTCCTTGCTGATGAACTGGTACAACAAGCGCATTGCGCTGATCGAGCGGTGAGGAAACGCGCATGACGACTCATACTTTCAAACCTGACATGCCCCCGCCGGGCAGCAGCATCGGCGTGGTGGCGTGGATGCGCGCCAACATGTTCTCCAGCTGGATCAACACGCTGCTGACGCTGTTCGCGTTTTATCTGATCTACCTGATCGTCCCACCGCTGTTGCAATGGGCGATCCTCGATGCCAACTGGGTCGGCACCACCCGCGCCGACTGCACCAAGGAAGGCGCCTGCTGGGTGTTCATCCAGCAGCGTTTCGGTCAGTTCATGTACGGCTACTACCCAGCGGACCTGCGCTGGCGTGTAGACCTGACCGTGTGGCTGGCGGTCATCGGTGTGGCGCCACTGTTCATCTCGCGCTTCCCGCGCAAGGCGATCTATGGCCTGAGCTTCCTGGTGCTGTACCCGATCATCTCCTGGTGCCTGCTGCACGGTGGCGTGTTCGGCCTGGACGCCGTGGCGACCAGCCAATGGGGCGGCCTGATGCTGACCCTGGTGATCGCCACCGTCGGTATCGTCGGCGCTCTGCCGCTGGGCATCGTCCTGGCCTTGGGTCGCCGCTCGAACATGCCGGCGATCCGTGTGGTCTGCGTGACCTTCATCGAGTTCTGGCGCGGCGTGCCGTTGATCACGGTGCTGTTCATGTCGTCGGTGATGCTGCCGCTGTTCCTGCCCGAAGGCATGAACTTCGACAAGCTGCTGCGGGCGCTGATCGGGGTGATCCTGTTCCAGTCGGCCTACATTGCCGAAGTGGTACGGGGCGGCCTGCAAGCCATTCCCAAGGGTCAATACGAAGCGGCCGCCGCGATGGGCCTGGGCTACTGGCGCAGCATGGGCCTGGTGATTCTGCCGCAAGCCTTGAAGATGGTGATCCCCGGTATCGTCAACACCTTCATTGCGTTGTTCAAGGACACGAGCCTGGTGATCATCATCGGTTTGTTCGACCTGCTCAACAGCGTGAAACAAGCTGCCGCCGACCCGAAATGGCTGGGCATGGCCACCGAAGGCTATGTGTTCGCCGCCCTGGTGTTCTGGATTTTCTGTTTTGGTATGTCCCGCTATTCCATGCATTTGGAACGCAAGCTGGACACTGGCCACAAGCGTTAGGAGTTGACTCATGAGTGAAGCGATCAAACAGCCTGTGAGCCCTGAAGGCATTATTCAGATGCAGGGCGTGAACAAGTGGTACGGCCAGTTCCACGTGTTGAAAGACATCAACCTGAACGTCAAGCAGGGCGAGCGTATCGTGCTGTGCGGCCCATCGGGCTCCGGCAAGTCCACCACCATCCGCTGCCTCAACCGCCTGGAAGAGCACCAGCAGGGCCGCATCGTGGTCGACGGGGTGGAACTGACCAACGACCTCAAGCAGATCGAAGCGATCCGCCGTGAAGTCGGCATGGTGTTCCAGCACTTCAACCTGTTCCCGCACCTGACCATTCTGCAGAACTGCACCCTGGCGCCGATGTGGGTACGCAAGATGCCCAAGCGCAAGGCCGAGGAAATCGCCATGCATTACCTGGAGCGCGTGCGCATTCCAGAGCAGGCGCACAAGTACCCGGGCCAGCTCTCCGGCGGTCAGCAACAGCGTGTAGCCATCGCCCGAGCCCTGTGCATGAAGCCGAAAATCATGCTGTTCGACGAGCCAACTTCGGCCCTCGATCCGGAAATGGTGAAGGAAGTACTGGACACCATGATCGGCCTGGCCGAAGACGGCATGACCATGCTCTGCGTAACCCACGAAATGGGCTTTGCCCGTACCGTGGCCAACCGCGTGATCTTCATGGACAAGGGCGAAATCGTCGAGCAGGCGGCGCCGAACGACTTCTTCGACAACCCGCAGAACGACCGCACCAAGCTGTTCCTGAGCCAGATCCTGCATTGATCCCTTAGGCAGTGAAATAAACCCGGACTTGTCCGGGTTTATTTTTTGCAGCAGGTTCAATGATTCGTGAGGGTTTCGTGCTCTTTGTGCACCGTTGTCCTGAATTTTCTCAAGTCCGTTTCTTCAGCTAACGCCTGTGCATCTGCAAGCAAATGCGGGTAACGGTCAAGCAGGCGCATCAGCAACGTCAATGCTTTTGGTGGTAGTACCTCGCCGCGCTCATAGCGGGAAAACGCGTTGTGGCCGCCGCCTGATAACAATGCCACCGCTTCTTTTTGAGACAAGTGCAGTTTGCGACGGATGCGTTTCATTTCTTCGCCGATCATCTTCCTGGCAGCGGTGACCAGCTCATCTCCCGCATCTGTATAGCGATCCGAGCAACTGGTATCGAGCTCGACCTCGCCGCACATCAGGCATTCCCAGCCAGACAAATCATCGACCCGGCGCTCCAGTCCCTTGACGCACAGGGTTTCTGCGCGGCCTTCGAAATGCAGCATGCCCTGCGGAGCACCACAGCTGAAACACTGTTGAGTCTTCATGGGTTTTTCTCCTTGAATGAAATTACCGGTGGGCCTCCGCTTGGGCGGTAGGTCACTTTGATGTAAATCTCCAGACCGTGTGAGTGGGTGCGATAGACGTCATGCCAAACCCGATGATCGTCGTAGGTCGTCACGGATTTGTAGAACTGCTTGCGCTCAAGCTCACAAACAACCTCCAACATGTCCGAAACGTTCAAGCCAAGCGTCCACGCGGTTTTTTTTGCAGTGGTGGTAAAAGCGTTTCTTCCAAGCCGCTTGATGTCCGCCTTGATCACAGCCATATCGTAATGAGGTGTGCTCTTGTCCATAAAGCCCTGTGTCTTATCCTTAAATTACCCTATAAGGGTAATTTTGACTAATCGAAAATTCTGCTTCTTCCCTCCATTGACCCTAGGCGGTTGCCGTCCTACGCGAAGCTGACTAACATGTCAGGAAATTCATCCTATGATTGGATGAAAAGGCGAATCCGATGTCAGACATTTCTCCATTAATAAAGCGCTCCCTGGTTGATCAGGCCTTGGAGCAATTGCGGCGGCGCATCAGCGACGGCGTGTGGGCTGTCGGCCAGCGCCTGCCTACCGAACCGGAGCTGGTGGCGGAGCTGGGTATCAGCCGCAACACCGTGCGCGAAGCTATGCGTGTGCTGGCGTTTTCCGGGTTGATCGAGATCCGCCAGGGCGACGGCAGCTACGTGCGGGCGGTGGTTGATCCGCTGGATACCCTCAAGGTGTTGTCGCGCTGTTCGTTGGAGCAGGCCCGGGAAACCCGGCATATCCTGGAGGTCGAGGCCATCGGCCTGGCCGCGCTGCGACGCACCGCTGAAGACTTGATTGCCTTGCGCCAGGCGCTGCAGGACAGCGGTGAGCATTACCACGGCGACCTGGAGCACTACATTGCCTGCGACCTGGTGTTCCATCGCCTCCTGGTGGATGCCGCGCACAACCCTGCGCTCAGTGAGCTCTATCGCTACTTTTCCAGCGTCATCGGCGCACAGTTGCGCCAGAGCCTCAACATCACCCCGCGCCATCAACATGTGTTCGACCTACACGTCGAAATCCTTGAAGCCGTCGAGCAACAGGATCCGCAACGGGCCAAGGCCCTGTGCCGCCAGTTGATCAATGAACCCTGAGCTCTTGAAATCCTGAGCCCTGAACTCGAGTTTTCCATGTCCCGCGATCTGCTTGACCGTACCCACTCGACGACGCCCAAACGCACCGCCGAACTTGAACAACTGTTGATCGACGCCGAGGCCGATGATGAGCAGGCCCAGCGGAGCCAGCCCTTGGTGTGCAGGCCTTGGCTGTTGCTGCTGGGGTTGATCCTGGTGGCGCTGAACCTGCGTCCGGCGCTGTCGAGCATGGCCCCGTTGCTCGGCGAGGTTTCACAAAGCCTTGGCCTGTCGGCTGCCCAAGCCGGTTTGCTGACTACGCTGCCCGTGCTTTGTCTGGGGCTGTTCGCGCCGCTGGCGCCGGTGTTGGCGCGGCGCTTCGGGGCTGAGCGCGTGGTGCTGGGGATCTTGCTGACGCTGGCTGGCGGGATCATTTTGCGCAGCTCATTCGGCCAGGCCGGCCTGTTCGCGGGCAGCATCCTGGCCGGTGCGAGCATCGGTGTGATTGGCGTGCTGCTGCCGGGCATCGTCAAGCGCGACTTCGCCAAACAGGCCGGTGCCATGACCGGTGTCTATACCATGGCGCTGTGTCTGGGCGCGGCGATGGCGGCCGGGGCAACGGTGCCATTGAGCGAGCACCTGGGCCACAGCTGGACCCTGGGCCTGGGTTTCTGGGTAGTTCCGGCGCTGCTGGCGGCAGTGTTCTGGTTGCCGCAAGTGGGCCAGAAACACGGTGCCCACCAGGTGGCGTATCGGGTTCGCGGCTTGCTGCGCGATCCCCTTGCCTGGCAGGTGACGTTGTACATGGGGTTGCAATCGTCCCTGGCCTACATCGTGTTTGGCTGGCTGCCGTCGATCCTCATTGGCCGGGGCCTGAGCCCGACCCAGGCCGGGTTGGTGCTGTCCGGCTCAGTCATTGTGCAGTTGATCAGTTCTCTGGCGGCACCCTGGCTGGCGACGCGTGGCAAGGACCAGCGCCTGGCCATCGTGATCGCCATGTTCATGGCGCTGGGCGGGCTGTTCGGTTGTCTTTATGCGCCGCTCGAAGGTTTGTGGGGCTGGGCAATCCTGCTCGGCCTGGGGCAGGGCGCGACGTTCAGCTTGGCGCTGACGCTGATCGTGCTGCGTTCGCGAGACGCCCATGTGGCCGCGAACCTCTCCAGCATGGCCCAGGGCTTTGGTTATACGCTGGCGTCGCTGGGGCCGTTCGCGGTGGGCGTAGTCCACGACGTGACCGGCGGCTGGAATGCCTTGGGCTGGATCTTCGGTCTGATTGGCCTCGGTGCGATCATCGCGGGCATCGGCGCAGGTCGGGCGTTGTACGTGGGGGTCAGCAGCGAAAAAGTTACCGATCTTCGTTGATGTCATTTTCATGGCGAATGACGATAGTCTTCCCTGCTGTGGCAGATTATCGTGCAGGCCTATTGAAGCGAATTTCGGAGTCTGTCCATGAGTGATGCCCATAACGCCTTGATCACCCGCTTTTACCAGGCCTTCCAGCGCCTGGACGCCGAAGCGATGAGCGCTTGCTACACCGACGATGTGGTGTTCAGCGACCCGGCGTTTGGTGAATTGCGTGGACGTGATGCCGGTGACATGTGGCGCATGCTCACCACCCGGGCCAAGGATTTCTCCCTGACCTTCGATAACGTGCGCAGCGATGAGCGTACCGGTGGAGCTCATTGGGTGGCGACCTACCTGTTCAGCCAGACGGGTAACGTCGTGATCAATGACATCCAGGCGCGGTTCGTTTTTCGCGACGGCAAGATCTGCGAGCACCATGACAGCTTTGACCTGTGGCGTTGGTCCCGTCAGGCGTTGGGCACCAAAGGGCTGCTGCTGGGCTGGACGCCGCTGGTGCGCAACGCCGTCAGGGCCCAGGCGCTCAAGGGGCTGCGGGCGTTCCAGGCCAGTCGCTGATAAGATCGCGGCTTGTTTCCTTTGCGCCCGTTGAACCTGTCGTGACGACCACCAATCCATCTTCCGATCTGCCTGTGCAAGCCACGACCGAACCGGGCAAGCCCTGGTTCGTCTACTTGGTGCGGGCCGCCAACGGCTCGCTGTATTGCGGCATCAGTGATGACCCGGTGCGGCGTTTCGCCAAGCATCAAAGTGGCAAGGGCGCGCGCTTCTTTCTCTCGAGCCCGGCGGTGGCGCTGGTGTACACCGAAGCCTGTCGCGACAAGGGCGAAGCCCTGCGCCAGGAGCGACTGATCAAAAAGCTCAGGAAAAGCGCCAAGGAATGCCTGGTGGCGAGTGCCACGCAGCTCCATCAGCCGCACTGATAAGTCTTTATCAGGAGGGTGGGCGCTGCGTCCATGGCGCGCTAAGCTGCGGGACTTCCTCCCAGCAGTGGCCAATCCCATGCCAGAGTTGATTCTTCATCATTACCCGACGTCTCCTTTCGCGGAAAAAGCCCGGCTGTTGCTGGGCTTCAAGGGCCTGTCCTGGCGTTCGGTGAGTATCCCGCCGATGATGCCCAAGCCTGACCTGACGGCACTGACGGGTGGCTATCGCAAGACACCGGTATTGCAGATCGGCGCGGATATCTATTGCGATACGTCGCTGATCGCCCGTCGGTTGGAGCAGGAAAAAGCCTCGCCGGCCCTGTTCCCCGAAGGTCGGGAGATGCTGGCTGCATCCTTTGCTGCCTGGGCCGACTCGGTGGTGTTCCAGCATGCCGTGAGCCTGGTGTTCCAGCCTGAGTCGGTGGCGGTGCGTTTCGCCAAGCTATCGCCTGAAGCCATCAAGGCGTTCATCAGCGACCGCGCCGGGCTGTTCAGTGGCGGCACGACCACGCGCTTGCCCGCCGATCAGGCCAAGCACCAGTGGCCGACGATCATGGCCCGCCTGGAGCAACAGTTGCAGCGCGAGGAGGGCGATTTCCTGTTGGGTGATCCGTCGATTGCCGACTTCGCCATGGCCCATCCGCTGTGGTTCCTCAAGGGCACCCCGGTAACTTCGCCGCTGGTGGACGCGTATCCGGCTGTTTCGGCGTGGTTCACGCGAGTGCTGGGTTTCGGCCATGGCGCGTCGAGTCAGATGAGTGCCGAAGAAGCCTTGGACGTTGCCCGCAACGCGACACCGGCAGCGCTGCCGGAGGAGTCGTTCGATGAACCGAACGGGTTCACGGCAGGGCAGCAGGTGACCATCGCCGCGACGGACTATGGCGTCGATCCGGTGGCTGGGGAGTTGTTGTTTGCGGGTAGCGAAGAATTGATTCTGCGTCGCGAAGACGAACGTGGCGGGGTGGTGCATGTGCACTTTCCAAGGCTAGGCTTCAAATTTTTTTCGAAAACGTGAATGTTGGTTAGATTACGAGGAGTTGCCCTTGTTTCTAAGGGCAACCCCAGATTTTTTATTGTTCAAAGGTAGAACATTAAGTCTGTGGCATAACCCGACGAGTCCGTGGGAGTCGTGCAGATTCCACCGATCACTAACACCGCGCCAGGATTTTGGTGGCTTGCTTGAGCGAGATCTAACGTGGTAGCAAAATCTCCATTTACATTGCAAATAGCGGTTCCCAGAGTGGCGTTGGTGTTGCTTTCCCAAATGGTTACTGCACTATATGGGTGACCCCTACCAGTGACGTAAGGAGGATTATTTCCTCTACTATTTGGTGCGGGGCTAGTAAAAGCGGGGGCTGTAAGAGTCATTTTTTTCTCCGGTTGCTCTGAGTTTTAATATTAAGAGGGATGAAATTCCTCTTAATATTAAGTTATGCAGTAGCTTGAGGAGGGGGTACTGTCAGGGTCGACAGTTTTTTATGATGATTCGCTATTAAGTTTTTATTTCTTGCGGCTAAGTACTTAACGCCCCAGGGTAGTTTTGAGGTTGCGCAGATTCAACTCCACATGCCGTCGGTCGTTGCCGAACTGGTTGAGGGTACGTTTATCCGCCGGGATGTCCGGGAACAACCCGTAGTCCTTGTTGCGGATGTGGTCGTAGACAGCTCGCAAAGAACCAGGTGTGCCGCGTTGGGAGGAATCAGACCTTGCAGGTTGAAGATCGTTGTTGCGGGGCTGATTGAACCGCTCGTGCTGCTCCCGTTGAAAATGCACCAGAACTATAAAGCAGACAACGCCTTGAGAATGTTCTCCGGTTCATACCCACGAATCAACGTGCCATTCACATCGAGGATCGGAATTCCCCGACCGCCCAGCGCCTCGTAGGCCTTGCGCGCCTGGGCATCCTTCTCGATATCGAACTCGCGAAACGGCACGCCTTTCTCATCCAGGAATCGTCGGGTCGCCTTGCAGTAACCGCACCAGTCGGTGACATACAGCACGACCCGGGCATCGGCCCGGATCTGTTCAGGCAGCATCTGCGACGGGTTGAACACCCGCTCGATCTTGCCCCAGTTCTGGTAAGTCACCACCACCAGCAGAACCAGCAGAAACTTCTTCAGTACCCCACCGAGCATCAATTACGCCGCTTGAGCTGATCGGTCAGCGACGTCGGCAGACCCTTGATGATCAACGTACCGGCTTCTTCGTCATATTCGATCTTGGAGCCCAGCAGGTGCGCTTCGAAGCTGATGGACAGGCCTTCGGCGCGGCCGGTGAAGCGGCGGAACTGGTTGAGGGTGCGCTTATCCGCCGGGATTTCCGGCGACAGCCCGTAGTCTTTGTTGCGGATATGGTCGTAGAAGGCTTTCGGGCGATCTTCGTCGATCAGTTCGGACAGCTCTTCCAGGCCCATCGGCTCGCCGAGCTTGGCCTGGCTGCTGGCGTAATCCACCAGGGTCTTGGTTTTTTCTCGAGCGTCGTCTTCCGGCAGGTCCTCGCTTTCGACAAAGTCGCTGAAGGCCTTGAGCAGGGTGCGGGTCTCGCCGGGGCCGTCGACACCTTCCTGGCAGCCGATGAAGTCGCGGAAGTACTCCGAGACTTTCTTGCCGTTCTTGCCCTTGATGAAGGAAATGTACTGTTTGGATTGCTTGTTGTTCTGCCATTCCGACACGTTGATCCGCGCCGCCAGGTGCAACTGGCCCAGGTCCAGGTGCCGGGACGGGGTCACGTCCAGTTCATCGGTCACCGCTACGCCTTCGCTGTGGTGCAGCAGGGCGATGGCCAGGTAGTCGGTCATGCCTTGTTGATAATGCGCGAACAGCACGTGGCCGCCCACCGACAGGTTGGACTCTTCCATCAGCTTTTGCAGGTGTTCCACCGCCACGCGACTGAAGGCGGTGAAATCCTTGCCACCCTCCAGGTATTCCTTCAGCCAGCCGCTGAACGGATGTGCCCCGGATTCGGCATGGAAGAAGCCCCAGGCCTTGCCTTGTTTGGCGTTGTAGCTCTCGTTAAGGTCGGCGAGCATGTTCTCGATGGCCGTGGACTCGCTCAGTTCAGAGTCGCGGGCATGGAGCACTGCGGGTGTGCCGTCGGGTTTTTTGTCGATCAGGTGGACGATGCAATGACGGATCGGCATGGGTTTCTCGGCTGATGAAAGAGAGGAGGGGGCGCTCCCCAAAAAAGGCCCAGTGTACCGCAATCACTGGTTTTGGAACCTTGCAAAGGCCCTTTCAGACCCTTGCGACAGCCCATATGCAATTTTTTACCGTTTTAGCGCAAGAAACCTGACCAAATGGGTAGCTAGAAGCGGATATTTCCCCTGCTCTGTGCTAGTTTTGCCCGGTCTTACGCGAAGTCACTGCGTTAAGCGTGCATTCAGCATTTGTCAGGTCGAACCAAACCCGGTTTTCGGCATCTATTACCCCGATCCGTCGTGGTGATTGCCGAGGGTGCCTGATCAAGAGAGATCGGGCTCGATGGCTGACACTGCACTCTGCAATCCATATGAATTTGATAGGGAAGGAACACTACATGGCTCTTACTAAAGACCAACTGATCGCTGACATCGCTGAAGCAATCGACGCGCCGAAAACCACCGCGCGTAACGCTCTGGACCAACTGGGCCAAATCGTTGCCGATCAGCTGGAAAATGGCGGCGAAATCACTCTGCCAGGTATCGGCAAGCTGAAAGTCACCGAGCGTCCTGCCCGTACTGGCCGTAACCCTTCGACTGGCGCTGCCATCGAAATCGCTGCCAAGAAAGTGATCAAGCTGGTTGTGGCCAAAGGCCTGACCGACGCGGTCAACAAGTAAGACTGCTGCAATAAAAAAACCGTGCCGCGGAGTGATCCGGGCACGGTTTTTTGTTGTCTTGGATAAAGGGGCCTGTGGCGAGGGGAGTTTGTGGGAGCAAGGCTTGCCCGCGACACAGGCGATGCGATCTTTCTGAAACCGAGTCACCTTCATCGCGGGCAAGCCGAGCTCCCACTCAGTTCTTGCGGGCCCACCGCGACTGGCGCCAAGCTTGCTGTTGCTCCTCAGTCTGGAAGGTCCAGGCCACGAAGCGGCTCTGCTTTTGCCCCTGGGACATTTCCACCACCTGGCTGTGCAGTGCGCCGGCCTTTTTCAGCGCGGCCTGAATCGCCGGCAGGTTCGACGCCTTCGACACCAGCGTGCTGAACCACAGCACTTGCCGGGCAAGCTGTGCGCTTTCGCTGATCAGTTGCGTCACGAACCGGGCTTCCCCGCCCTCGCACCACAGTTCGGCGGCCTGACCGCCAAAGTTCAGCACCGGCAGCTTGCGTTTCGGATCGGCCTTGCCCAGCGCCCGCCATTTGCGCTGGCTGCCCTTGGTGGCTTCCTCCAGCGACGCGTGGAACGGCGGGTTGCACATCGTCAGGTCGAACCGCTCGGCGTCCTCCAGCAAGCCCAGCAGGATGTGCTTGCGATTGGCTTGCTGACGCAACTGGATGACCTTGTTCAAGCCGTTGGACTGGACAATGGCCTTGGCCGAGGCGATGGCCGTCGGGTCGATCTCCGAGCCCAGGAAGTGCCAGCGGTAGTCGCTATGGCCGATCAGCGGATAGACGCAGTTGGCGCCGGTGCCGATGTCCAGCACCTTGACCGCCGCCCCGCGCGGGATTTCACCGTCGTTGTGGCTGGCGAGCAAGTCGGCGAGGAAGTGCACGTAGTCCGCACGGCCTGGCACCGGAGGGCACAGGTAATCGGCCGGAATGTCCCAATGGGCGATGCCATAGAAGGATTTGAGCAGCGCCCGGTTGAATACTCGCACGGCTTCGGGGCTGGCGAAGTCGATGCTTTCCTTGCCGTACGGATTGATGATCACGAACTTGGCCAATTCAGGCGTGGACTTGATCAACGCCGGGAAGTCGTAACGGCCCTGGTGGCGGTTGCGCGGGTGCAGGCTGGCCTTCTCCCGCGGTGCCACGGCTTTGGCCTCGGTGGCGGGTTTGGGCTTTTGGCGTGCAGGTTTGGGTGTGCGGGGGGCGGTCATGGGCGGGTCGATTCGGGGAGGGTTCAAAAAGTGGCGGGTATTGTCCCACATCCAGCCCTGTCTTGATGACTGCGCGGTTTAAATGTGGGAGCGAGCAAGCCCGCTCCCACAAGGGGTCTTCATTGTTTGGGAAAAAGTGCCAGGCATAAAAAAGGAGGTCCATCAGGACCTCCTTCTTCATTGCGAGCCACCGTTACAGGCTGGCAATCCGCGCGTGCTGCTCGGCCAGCTTGCCCAAGGCCTGTTCGGCCTCGGCCAGTTTGGCCCGTTCCTTCTCGATGACTTCGGCCGGGGCCTTGTCGACGAAGCCGGCGTTGGACAGCTTGCCACCGACCCGCTGCACTTCGCCTTTGAGGCGCAGGATTTCCTTGTCCAGGCGCGCCAATTCGGCGGCCTTGTCGATCAGGCCGGCCATCGGCACCAGCACTTCCATCTCGCCGACCAGGGCGGTAGCGGACAACGGCGCTTCTTCGCCGGCCGCCAGGACGGTCACCGATTCGAGCTTCGCCAGTTTCTTGAGCAGCGCCTCATTTTCGTTGAGGCGGCGCAGGTCTTCGGCGCTGGCGTTCTTCAGGAACAGGGTCAGGGGTTTGCCCGGGCCGATGTTCATTTCGGCGCGGATGTTACGCAGGCCCAGCATGAAGGTCTTGAGCCATTCGATGTCGTCTTCGGCCGCCGGATCGATGCGGGTTTCGTTGGCCACCGGCCAAGGTTGCAGCATGATCGTCTTGCCTTGGGCGCCGGCCAGCGGTGCGATGCGCTGCCAGATTTCCTCGGTGATGAACGGCATGAACGGATGCGCCAGGCGCAGGGCCACTTCCAATACGCGCACCAGGGTACGGCGGGTGCCGCGCTGGCGTTCGACCGGTGCGTTTTCATCCCACAGTACAGGCTTGGACAGTTCCAGGTACCAGTCGCAATACTGGTTCCAGATGAACTCGTACAAGGCCTGTGCCGCCAGGTCGAAACGGAACTGATCGAGCTGGCGCGTCACTTCGGCCTCGGTGCGTTGCAGCTGCGAAATGATCCAGCGATCGGCCAGGGTCAGTTCATAGGCTTCGCCGTTCTGGCCGCAGTCTTCGCCTTTGTCCAGCACGTAGCGCGCGGCGTTCCAGATCTTGTTGCAGAAGTTGCGATAGCCTTCGACGCGGCCCATGTCGAACTTGATGTCGCGACCGGTGGACGCCAGCGAGCAGAAGGTGAAGCGCAGGGCGTCGGTGCCGTAGCTGGCGATGCCCTCGGCGAACTCTTCGCGGGTGGCCTTCTCGATCTTTTTCGCCAGTTTTGGCTGCATCAGGCCGGAGGTGCGTTTCTGTACCAGGGTTTCCAGGTCGATACCGTCGATGATGTCCAGCGGGTCGAGGACGTTGCCCTTGGACTTGGACATTTTCTGGCCCTGGCCATCGCGCACCAGACCATGGACGTAAACGGTCTTGAACGGTACCTGTGGCGTGCCGTCCTCGTTTTTCATCAAGTGCATGGTCATCATGATCATCCGGGCGACCCAGAAGAAAATGATGTCGAAACCGGTGACCAGTACGTCGGTGGAGTGGAATTTCTTCAGGAACTCGGTCTGTTGCGGCCAGCCCAGGGTGGAGAAGGTCCACAGGCCCGAGCTGAACCAAGTGTCGAGTACGTCGTTGTCCTGTTGCAGCGCTACGTCCGGGCCGAGGTTGTGCTTGGCACGGACTTCGGCCTCATCGCGGCCGACGTAGACCTTGCCCGATTCGTCGTACCAGGCTGGGATTCGATGGCCCCACCACAGCTGACGGCTGATGCACCAATCCTGGATGTCACGCATCCACGAGAAATACATGTTTTCGTATTGCTTGGGCACGAACTGGATGCGACCGTCTTCCACGGCGGCAATTGCCGGCTCGGCCAGCGGCTTGGTGGACACGTACCACTGGTCGGTCAGCCACGGCTCGATGATGGTGCCAGAGCGGTCGCCTTTCGGGACTTTCAGGCCGTGGTCGTCGACGCTGACCAGCAGGCCGGCGGCGTCGAACGCCGCAACGATCTGTTTGCGCGCTTCGAAGCGGTCGAGACCGGCGTATTCGGCCGGGATCTGGCCGTCGACGCTTTCGTTCAGGGTGCCGTCGAGGTTGAACACCTGGGCGGCGGGCAGAACATTGGCGTTCTTGTCGAAGATGTTCAGCAGCGGCAGGTTGTGGCGCTTGCCGACTTCGTAGTCGTTGAAATCGTGGGCCGGGGTGATTTTCACGCAGCCGGTGCCGAATTCAGGGTCGCAGTAGTCGTCGCCGATGATCGGGATGCGCCGGCCGACCAACGGCAGTTCGACGAACTTGCCAATCAGGGCCTGGTAGCGCTCGTCATTCGGGTTCACTGCCACGGCGGCGTCACCGAGCATGGTTTCCGGGCGCGTGGTGGCGACGATCAGGTAATCCTTGCCCTCGGCAGTTTTCGCGCCGTCGGCCAGCGGGTATTTCAGGTTCCACAGGAAACCTTTCTCGTCATGGTTTTCCACTTCGAGGTCGGAAATCGCCGTGTGCAGCTTGGTGTCCCAGTTGACCAGGCGCTTGCCGCGATAGATCAGGCCGTCTTCATGCAGGCGCACGAAGGCTTCTTTCACCGCTTCCGAGAGGCCATCGTCCATGGTGAAGCGCTCGCGGCTCCAATCCACGGACGAGCCGAGGCGACGGATCTGCCGGCTGATGTTGCCACCGGACTCGTCTTTCCATTCCCAGACTTTCTCGAGGAATTTCTCGCGACCCAGGTCATGGCGATTCTGGCCCTGGGCTTCGAGGCGACGCTCCACCAGCATCTGCGTGGCGATACCCGCGTGGTCGGTGCCCGGCTGCCACAGGGTGTTACGGCCTTGCATGCGGCGGAAACGGATCAGGGCATCCATGATCGCGTTGTTGAAGCCGTGGCCCATGTGCAGGCTGCCGGTGACGTTCGGCGGCGGGATCATGATGGTGTAGGAATCGCCCGCGCCTTGCGGAGCGAAATAATTCTCGGACTCCCAGGTGTTGTACCAGGAAGTTTCAATGGCGTGCGGCTGGTAGGTCTTATCCATGCGCGGCGGGACCCTATTGGCATTTATTCAGGAAAAGCCGGGAAGTATAGCGGGCGGGGGAGATGCAAGCCACAAGCGGCAAGCTGTAAGCGAGCAGCCCGACGGATAGTTTGTGAACACAGTTAAGCAATGTGGGAGCAAGCCCGCTCCCACAGGGTTATTCGGTGGGTAGAACGGGTTACTCGTACTGACTCAACAACCGCTCCATCCGCGCATCCAGTCGGCGCTTGATCTCGGTCTCGATATGCGGGGCGAAGTCGTCGATGACGTCTTGCATGATCAATTGCGCGGCGGCGCGCAGTTCGCTGTCCAGGTGCAGCAGGGCGTCGGGCCCTTTGGGCTCGGCCTTGGCGGCAGGTTTGGGTTGGGGTTGGCCGTTGACCGGCTCGAACAGCAGGGGAATCTGTTCGTCGTGGACGGGCTCGTGCTCCACTGTATCGGTCAGCAGCGGTGGTTGCAGGTTGTCGTCGCCGAGCAGTTGGCGGATCGACTCGAGGTCGTCCAGCAAGTGCGCGGGTTTTTGCGGCGTTTTTGGAGTGTCCATCGTAGGCTCAGAGTCGCTGTAAACGGTGGTCTTGCAGAGGATAGCCCTGTTCACGGTAGAAACGGAAACTCTCCCGCGCGGCTTGACGGATGGCCGGGTCTTCCACCACCACTTCCGCCACACGGGCGAAACGCTGGGCAAAGGCCGGTACTTTCAGATCAAGGTTGACCAGCAGGTCCTGGTGCTGACCGCAGTCATCCCCCAGTCCGAGCACGATCAACCCCTCGGGTTCGCTTTCCGCCGGGCCGTGGGGTACGAAGCTTTCGCCCTTGAAGGCCCACAAGCGTGCGTCCAAATCCTCGCGCTGGGCGGCATCGCTGCAATGCAGGTAGATGCGGTGGCCCATGCGCCAAGCCTTTTCGGTGAGCTTGCAGGCGAAATCCAGCCGCGCCGACGGATCGGCGCTGGGCAGGATGTAGAAATCGACTTTGGTCATTGCAGTTCCTGAGCCGCCGATGGCGCCACCTGAGGGTGACGCCAACGACGGTCATCGGTGTCAGGCCTTGGCGCGGTCCAGCAGGTATTGGGTCAGCAGGGGGACCGGACGGCCGGTGGCGCCCTTGTCCTTGCCGCCGCTGGTCCAGGCCGTGCCGGCGATGTCCAGGTGCGCCCAGTTCAGGTTCTTGGTGAAGCGCGACAGGAAGCACGCTGCGGTGATGGTCCCGGCTTTCGGGCCACCGATGTTGGCGATGTCGGCGAACGGGCTGTCCAGTTGTTCCTGGTACTCATCGAACAGCGGCAGTTGCCAGGCGCGGTCGTCGGCCTGTTGGCCGGCGCTGAGCAATTGTCCGATCAGTTCGTCGTTGTTGCCCAGCAGGCCCGAGGTGTGGGAGCCCAGGGCGACGATGCAGGCACCAGTCAGGGTCGCGATGTCGATCACTGCTTGCGGCTTGAAGCGCTCGGAGTAGGTGAGGGCGTCACACAGCACCAGGCGGCCTTCGGCGTCGGTGTTGAGGATTTCCACGGTCTGGCCGCTCATGGTGGTGACGATGTCGCCCGGGCGCGAGGCCGTGCCACTTGGCATGTTCTCGGCGCAGGCCAGGATGCACACCAGGTTGATCGGCAGCTGCAGTTCGAGCACGGCCCGCAGGGTGCCGAACACGCTGGCGGCGCCGCCCATGTCGTACTTCATTTCATCCATGCCGGCACCGGGCTTGAGGCTGATGCCACCGGTGTCGAAGGTGATGCCCTTGCCGACCAGCGCGTAAGGCTTCTCGGATTTCTTGCCGCCGTTGTATTGCATGACGATCAGGCGCGGCGGCTGGGCGCTGCCCTGGCCGACGGAGTAGAACGAACCCATGCCCAGGTCCTTGATTTTTTTCTCGTCAAAGACTTCGACCTTCAGGCCCTTGAACTCCTTGCCCAGTGCCTTGGCCTGTTCGCCGAGGAACGTTGGGTGGCAGATGTTCGGCGGCAGGTTGCCCAGGTCGCGAGTGAAAGCCATGCCATTGGCAATCGCGGTGGCGTGGGTCACGGCGCGCTGGACTTCGGCCTGGGCGGCCTTGATGGTCAGCAGGGTGATTTTTTTCAGGGCACGGGGTTCGGCTTTCTGGCTCTTGAACTGGTCGAACTGGTATTCGCCGTCCACCAGGGTCTCGGCCAGCAATCGGTTCTTGCCGTAGCTGTCGCGGCCCTTGACCACCACCTCGTCCAGCGCCAGGGCGGCATCAGCGCCACCCAAGCCCTTGAGGGTGCCCAGCACGCCGGCGATGATTTTACGGAACGCACGGTCGCCCAGTTCGGCGTCCTTGCCCACGCCCACCAGCAGCACGCGCTCGGCCTTGAGGTTGGGCAGGTTGTGCAGCAACAGGCTCTGGCCGACTTTGCCGGCCAGGTCGCCGCGCTTGAGCACGGCGCTGAGGGCGCCGCCGCTGAGGGTATCGAGCTGGGTGGCGACCACGCCGAGTTTGCGATTTTCACCGACGGCGACCACCAGCGTGGCGGTTTTCAACGTTTCTGGGCTGACGCTTTTTACAACCAGTTCCATGTCCGGATCCCTGAGTCAATGATCAAGATGCCAGGCGCCGAGACGATGGCGCGCTGCGCGAGCTTCTTCTATATAAAAGAAGCGCCGGTGTTTGCCGGCGACAAAGGCCGCAGTTTGAACCCCGGCGCCCGAGCCTGACAACCCCACTGGCAACGCTAACTTTGCGGCTTTAAGCAGCGGTTTAAAGCGTGCGCAGTGACAGGCGCCTCCAATCACAGGATAATGCGGCTCTTTTTTCGGCGGTTCGCGTTGGCGGGCCGGCTCGATACGTTTGCTTGTTTGGCCGCCTTAGCCTGACAACCCTGGAGTGTCTGGTTTGATCGTCTTTCGTTATCTATCCCGCGAAGTCCTGCTGACCTTGAGTGCCGTGAGCGCCGTGCTGCTGGTCATCATCATGAGCGGACGCTTCATCAAATACCTCGCCCAGGCGGCCTCCGGCGCCCTGGACCCGGGCTCCCTGTTCCTGATCATGGGGTTCCGCCTGCCGGGCTTCCTGCAACTGATCCTGCCGCTGGGGCTGTTCCTTGGCATTTTGCTGGCCTACGGCCGCTTGTACCTGGACAGCGAAATGACCGTGCTGTCGGCCACCGGCATGAGCCAGCAGCGCCTGTTTCGCATCACGCTGTTCCCGGCCACATTGGTGGCGCTGGTCGTGGCCTGGCTGAGCCTGAGCCTGTCGCCCCAGGGCGCCAACCAGTTCCAACTGCTGATCAACCAGCAGGACGCCATGACCGAATTCGACACCCTGGTGCCGGGTCGTTTCCAGGCCCTGCGCGACGGTAGCCGGGTCACCTACACCGAACAGCTCTCGGACGACCGGATCAACCTGGGCGGCGTCTTTATCACGCAAAAGAACCTGTCTTCCGATACTAAAAAGGATCGCGGCATTTCCGTGCTGGTGGCTGAGAAGGGCCGCCAGGAAATCAACCCGGACGGCAACCGCTACCTGATCCTGGAAAACGGCTACCGCTACGACGGCAAACCGGGCCAGGCCGACTACCGGGCGATCAAGTACGACACCTATGGCGTGCTGCTGCCCAAGCCTGAGGTCAGCGACGAAGTCACCGACCGTGACGCGATGCCCACCGCCAGCCTGCTGGGCAGCGATGACATCCGTGCGCGCACCGAGCTGCAATGGCGCCTGTCGCTGCCGCTGCTGGTGTTCATCGTGACCCTCATGGCGGTCCCGCTGTCGCGAGTCAACCCGCGCCAGGGTCGTTTCCTCAAGCTGCTGCCGGCGATTCTTCTGTATATGGCTTACCTGACCATCCTTATTTCTGCTCGCAGTGCGCTGGAGAAAGGCAAGATTCCGCCGACCCTGGGCTTGTGGTGGGTGCACTCGATCTTCCTGGCCATCGGCCTGGGCTTGCTCTACTGGGAGCCACTACGCTTGAAACTGGCCAGTCGCCGCAGCGTGCTGGAGGTGGCCCGTGGTTAAGCTCGATCGCTACATCGGCAGCAGCGTGTTCATGGCGATCCTTGCGGTGCTGGGGATCATCCTTGGCCTGGCGACCCTGTTTGCCTTCATCGATGAAATGAGCGACGTCAGCGACACCTACACCCTGACGGACGTGGCGAGCTACGTACTGCTCACTGCGCCGCGGCGTCTGTACGACATGTTGCCGATGGCCGCACTGATCGGTTGCCTGATCGGCCTGGGCAGCCTGGCCAGCAACAGCGAGCTGACCATCATGCGCGCCGCGGGTGTGTCCATTGGTCGGATCGTCTGGGCGGTGATGAAGCCGATGCTGGTGTTGATGCTGGTGGGTGTGTTGATCGGCGAATACATCGCCCCGGCCACCGAAAATACCGCCCAGGCCAACCGTTCCCTGGCCCAGGGCGGCGGCGACGCGCAAAGCGCCAAGCATGGCCTGTGGCACCGCCAGGGCGATGAGTTCATCCACATCAACTCGGTCCAGCCCAATGGCATCCTCTATGGCGTGACCCGTTATCGCTTCGACGAGCAGCGGCACATGCTGTCGTCGAGCTTCGCCAAGCGCGCCAAATTTGCCGAGGATCACTGGCAACTGAACGATGTCACCACCACCTTGTTCCATGACAAGCGCACCGAAGTGGTCGCCGCCCCGCAGGAGCGTTGGGACGTGTCGATCAGCCCGCAATTGCTCAGCACCGTGGTGATGGCGCCGGAGTCCCTGTCGATTACGGGTTTGTGGGGATATATCCACTACCTGGCGGACCAGGGCCTGAACAATGGCCGCTACTGGCTGGCTTTTTGGGTCAAGGTGTTGCAACCGCTGGTCACCGCCGCCCTGGTGCTGATGGCGATCTCCTTCATCTTCGGCCCGCTGCGTTCGGTGACCCTCGGTCAACGGGTATTTACCGGTGTGTTGGTGGGCTTCACTTTCCGTATTGCCCAGGATTTGCTGGGGCCGTCGAGCCTGGTGTTCGGTTTCTCGCCGCTGTTCGCGGTGCTGGTACCGGCTGCTGTCTGCGCACTGGCCGGGCTCTGGTTGCTGCGTCGGGCGGGTTGATCGCGCACCTGTAGCAGGGGGCTGTGGGAGCAAGGCTATGTGGGAGCAAAGCTTGCTCGCGACACAGGCGATGCGGTCTTTCAGAAACTAAGGTGGCTGTTTCGCGAGCAAGCTTTGCTCCCACTTGCGCGGTGTATCAGGTACAATTCCCGGCTATTTTTCGGCGGGCCATGCCTGCAGCCTTTTTGAGTGTTGATCCGTGAGTGATTTGAGTCATATCCGCAATTTCTCCATCATCGCCCACATTGACCATGGCAAGTCGACGCTGGCTGATCGCTTCATCCAGATGTGCGGTGGCCTGGCAGAGCGCGAAATGGAAGCCCAGGTCCTGGACTCCATGGACCTCGAGCGTGAGCGCGGGATCACCATCAAGGCCCACAGCGTTACCCTCTACTACAAGGCCCGCGACGGCGTCACCTATCAGCTGAACTTCATCGATACCCCGGGCCACGTCGACTTTACCTATGAAGTCAGCCGGTCGCTGGCGGCCTGTGAAGGTGCCTTGCTGGTGGTCGATGCCGGCCAGGGCGTCGAAGCCCAGTCGGTTGCCAACTGCTACACGGCCATCGAGCAGGGCCTGGAAGTCATGCCGGTGCTGAACAAGATCGACCTGCCCCAGGCCGATCCGGACCGCGTGAAGGAAGAAATCGAGAAAATCATCGGCATCGACGCCACCGACGCGGTCACCTGCAGCGCCAAGACCGGCCTGGGCGTGGACGAAGTGCTCGAACGCCTGGTGGCCACCATTCCCGCGCCGACCGGCAACATCGAAGATCCGCTGCAAGCGTTGATCATCGACTCCTGGTTCGACAACTACCTGGGCGTGGTCTCCCTGGTTCGCGTGCGCCATGGCCGCGTGAAGAAGGGCGACAAGATCCTGGTCAAGTCCACCGGCAAGATCCACCTGGTGGACAGCGTCGGTGTATTCAACCCGAAACACACTGCCACCGTCGACCTGAAGGCCGGTGAAGTGGGCTTCATCATCGCCGGCATCAAGGACATCCACGGGGCGCCGGTTGGTGACACCCTGACCTTGAGCTCCACCCCCGACGTCGATGTGCTGCCAGGTTTCAAACGGATCCAACCGCAAGTCTACGCCGGCCTGTTCCCGGTCAGCTCCGACGACTTTGAAGACTTCCGCGAGGCCCTGCAAAAGCTGACGCTGAACGACTCGTCCCTGCAATACACCCCGGAAAGCTCCGACGCCCTGGGCTTCGGTTTCCGTTGCGGGTTCCTGGGCATGCTGCACATGGAAATCATCCAGGAGCGCCTGGAGCGCGAGTACGACCTGGACCTGATCACCACGGCGCCTACCGTAATCTTCGAGCTGCTGCTCAAGAACGGCGAAACCATCTACGTCGACAACCCGTCCAAGCTGCCGGACCTGTCGGCCATCGAGGATATGCGCGAGCCTATCGTGCGGGCCAACATCCTCGTGCCTCAGGAACACCTGGGCAACGTCATTACCTTGTGTATCGAGAAGCGTGGTGTACAGCACGACATGCTGTTCCTCGGCACGCAGGTCCAGGTGACCTACGACCTGCCGATGAACGAAGTGGTACTGGATTTCTTCGATCGCCTGAAATCCACCAGTCGCGGCTATGCTTCGCTGGACTATCATTTCGATCGTTACCAATCGGCTAATCTGGTGAAGCTGGATGTGCTGATCAACGGTGAGAAGGTCGATGCCCTGGCATTGATCGTGCACCGTGACAACGCGCACTACAAAGGTCGTGCATTGACCGAGAAGATGAAGGAACTGATTCCGCGGCAGATGTTCGACGTGGCAATCCAGGCCGCCATTGGCGGGCAGATTGTGGCGCGTACAACCGTCAAGGCGCTCAGAAAGAACGTATTGGCCAAATGCTACGGCGGCGACGTCAGCCGTAAGCGCAAGCTGTTGGAAAAGCAGAAGGCCGGTAAAAAACGCATGAAGCAGGTCGGTAATGTGGAAATTCCACAGGAAGCCTTCCTTGCGGTGCTCAGGTTGGATAGTTAGGTCCTATGTCGCTAAATTTCCCGCTGTTGCTGGTTATCGCCGTGTTCGTCTGCGGCCTGTTGGCGTTGCTTGATCTGTTGTTCCTGGCGCCTCGGCGCCGGGCGGCCATTGCCTCTTATCAGGGCAGCGTCAGCCAGCCTGATGGGGTGGTGGTCGAAAAACTCAACAAGGAACCGCTGCTGGTCGAATACGGCAAGTCGTTTTTCCCGGTGTTGTTCATCGTGCTGGTGCTGCGCTCGTTCCTGGTGGAGCCGTTCCAGATCCCGTCCGGCTCGATGAAGCCGACCCTGGATGTAGGCGACTTTATCCTGGTGAACAAGTTTTCCTACGGGATCCGCCTGCCGGTGATCGACAAGAAAGTCATCGAGGTCGGTGACCCGCAACGCGGCGATGTGATGGTGTTTCGCTTCCCGAGCGACCCGAACGTCAACTACATCAAGCGTGTCGTTGGCCTGCCGGGCGACTCGATCCGCTACACCGCCGACAAGCGCCTGTTCGTCAATGGTGCACTGGTGGCCGAACAACTGATCGGCTCCGAGCCGGGTACCCTGGGCAGCGCTGAGCTCTACCAGGAAAAACTCGGTGAGGCCGAACACCTGATCCGCAAGGAAATGAGCCGCTACCGCGCCGCGCCGGACCGCTCGTGGACCGTGCCGGCCGGGCACTATTTCATGATGGGCGACAACCGTGACAACTCCAACGACAGCCGTTACTGGGATGATCCAAACATTCCCAAGGACATGCTGGGCATGGTCCCCGACCGGAATATCGTCGGCAAGGCCTTCGCGGTCTGGATGAGCTGGCCGGAACCCAAACTCAGTCACCTGCCGAATTTTTCGCGGGTTGGCCTGATCAAGTAATCACACACGGCGCTGTTGAACACAGCGCCGAATGCATTTCTGGAGCCCGTACAAGGCTGCCCGAAGGCATGAAGCCAACGATACTCAGGACGTTATTTTTGAACACAGCGTTAATTGTCCCAAGCCAACGGTGCCTTGCCGCCGTGGCGGTGGAATCCAGCCACGAACTCAGCGTGGGTAAACCGTGAGCGCTTCTCTAAGTCGTCTCGAGCGTCAGCTCGGCTACACCTTCAAGGACCAGGAACTGATGGTCCTGGCCCTCACTCACCGCAGTTTTGCCGGGCGCAACAACGAACGCCTGGAGTTCCTCGGTGATGCCATCCTCAACTTCGTGGCTGGCGAGGCGCTGTTCGAGCGTTTCCCGTTGGCCCGCGAAGGCCAGCTGTCGCGTTTGCGCGCACGATTGGTAAAAGGTGAGACCCTGGCCGTGCTGGCCCGTGGTTTTGACCTGGGCGAATACCTGCGCCTGGGGTCCGGTGAATTGAAGAGCGGCGGTTTCCGTCGCGAGTCGATTCTGGCCGACGCCCTGGAGGCGTTGATTGGCGCGATCTATCTGGACTCGGGCATGGAGATGGCGCGCGAGCGCGTGCTGGCCTGGCTGACCTCCGAGATCGACAGCCTGACGCTGGTGGACACCAACAAGGACCCAAAGACCCGACTGCAGGAATTCCTGCAATCGCGCAGTTGCGAACTGCCGCGCTACGAAGTGGTGGATATCCAGGGCGAGCCGCATTGCCGAACGTTCTTCGTCGAATGCGAAGTTGTCCTACTGAATGAAAAAAGCCGAGGTCAGGGTGTGAGTCGTCGTATTGCCGAACAGGTAGCGGCCGCCGCAGCACTGATTGCCCTGGGCGTGGAGAATGGCAATGACTGATACAACCGTCACCCGCTGCGGCTATGTCGCCATCGTCGGCCGGCCGAACGTGGGCAAGTCCACGCTGCTGAACCACATCCTGGGCCAGAAGCTGGCGATCACCTCGCGCAAGCCCCAGACCACTCGCCACAACATGCTGGGCATCAAGACCGAAGGCGCCGTGCAGGCGATCTACGTTGACACCCCGGGCATGCACAAGGGCGGCGAAAAGGCCTTGAACCGCTACATGAACAAGACCGCTTCGGCGGCGTTGAAAGACGTCGACGTGGTGATCTTCGTGGTCGATCGCACCAAGTGGACCGACGAAGACCAGATGGTCCTCGAACGCGTCCAGTACGTGACCGGTCCGCTGATCGTGGCACTGAACAAGACCGACCGCATCGAAGACAAGGCTGAGCTGATGCCGCACCTGTCCTGGTTGCAGGAACAGCTGCCGAACGCCCAGATCATTCCGATCTCTGCCCAGCACGGGCATAACCTCGAGGCGCTGGAGCGGGTGATTGCCGAGCACCTGCCGGAAAACGATCACTTCTTCCCGGAAGATCAGATCACCGACCGCAGCAGCCGTTTCCTCGCCGCAGAACTGGTGCGCGAAAAAATCATGCGCCAGATGGGCGCCGAGCTGCCCTACCAGATCACGGTCGAGATCGAAGAGTTCAAGCAACAGGGCAAGACTCTGCACATTCATGCGTTGATCCTCGTCGAACGTGACGGCCAGAAGAAAATCATCATTGGCGACAAGGGCGAGCGCATCAAGCGCATCGGCACCGAAGCGCGCAAGGACATGGAGCTGCTGTTCGACTCCAAGATCATGCTCAACCTGTGGGTCAAGGTGAAGGGCGGTTGGTCCGATGATGAGCGGGCGTTGCGGTCGCTGGGTTACGGCGACCTGTAACTCGTCCAGCGGCACACCACCGACCTTGTGGGAGCGGGCTTGCTCGCGAAGGCGGTGTGTCAGTTAACGATTATGTTGACTGACACACCGCCTTCGCGAGCAAGCCCGCTCCCACATTGGTTTTATGTTGTTTATAAATTGTGCTCGGCCCGTGAGACTTCGTTTCCATGTCCCAGACCCAACCCATCGCCCAACCCGCCTACGTCCTGCACTCACGCGCCTACCGCGAAAGCAGCGCCCTGGTGGATTTCCTCACGCCGCAAGGTCGGCTGCGGGCGGTGTTGCGGGGCGCGCGGGGCAAGGCCGGGACGCTGGCGCGGCCGTTTGTGCCGCTGGAAGTCGAATTCCGCGGTCGGGGCGAGTTGAAGAACGTCGGGCGCATGGAAAGCAACGGCGTCGCGGCGTGGCTCAATGGCGAGGCGCTGTTCAGCGGTTTGTACCTTAATGAATTGCTGATCCGCCTGCTGCCCGCCGAAGATCCCCATCCCGCCGTCTTCGACCATTACGCCGCCACGCTGCAGGCCCTGGCCGAAGGCCGTGCGCTGGAGCCGCTGCTGCGCTCGTTCGAATGGCGGTTGCTGGACGACCTCGGCTACGGGTTCGCCCTGAACACCGACTTGCACGGCGAGCCTATCGCAGCAGACGGTCTGTACCGCTTGCAGGTGGATGCCGGCCTGGAGCAGGTCTACCTGTTGCAACCCGGGCTGTTCAACGGTGCCGAGCTTTTGGCCATGGCCGAGGCGGACTGGAGTGCGCCGGGCGCGTTGTCTGCGGCCAAGCGTCTGATGCGCCAGGCCCTGGCGGTTCATCTGGGTGGTCGGCCGCTGGTCAGTCGCGAGCTGTTTCGCAAGCCCTGATCAACCCGTATGCTGTGGGCCGACTATTTGTCCATTCAGGAGCCTTTTCGTGAGCACCAGCAATCGCATTCTTCTCGGCGTGAACATCGACCATGTCGCCACCCTGCGCCAGGCCCGCGGTACGCGCTACCCGGATCCGGTCAAGGCCGCACTGGACGCCGAAGAGGCGGGCGCCGACGGCATCACCGTGCACTTGCGTGAAGACCGTCGCCACATCCAGGAGCGCGACGTGCTGCTGCTCAAGGACGTGCTGCAAACCCGCATGAACTTCGAAATGGGCGTGACCGAAGAAATGATGGCGTTCGCCGAGCGCATCCGCCCGGCACACATTTGCCTGGTGCCGGAAACGCGTCAGGAGCTGACCACCGAAGGCGGCCTGGACGTGGCGGGGCAGGAAGCGCGGATCAGGGCGGCGGTGGAGCGGCTGTCGAAGATCGGTGCCGAGGTGTCGCTGTTCATCGATGCCGACGAGCGGCAGATCGCAGCCTCCAAGCGTGTCGGCGCCCCGGCCATCGAATTGCACACCGGCCGTTATGCCGATGCCGAAACGCCAACGGC
Source organism: Pseudomonas viciae (assembly GCF_004786035.1). NCBI lineage: Bacteria > Pseudomonadati > Pseudomonadota > Gammaproteobacteria > Pseudomonadales > Pseudomonadaceae > Pseudomonas > Pseudomonas viciae. The sequence goes on along the minus strand of NZ_CP035088.1, from coordinate 5,454,817 downwards.
CGTGGCCGATGAGCTGCAACGGGTGGCCGATGGCGTGGCCTTCGGCCTGGCCCAGGGCCTGATCGTCAACGCCGGCCATGGCCTGCACTACCACAACGTCGAAGCCGTCGCGGCGATCAAGGGCATCAATGAACTGAACATCGGCCATGCGCTGGTGGCCCATGCGTTGTTTGTCGGGTTCAAGTCGGCGGTGTCGGAAATGAAAGCGCTGATCCTGGCTGCCGCTAAGCCTTGATCCAACACTATCCCCTGTGGGAGCGGGCTTGCTCGCGAAAGCGGTGTATCAGTCGACATAATCGTTAACTGACAAATCGCATTCGCGAGCAAGCCCGCTCCCACATTAAGGGTGGTGTATGGCAATCAGAGCGGTGGGGTTTCCTGGTTCGGCTTGCTCTTGTCGACACCCGGCACGTGCAGGTTGCCCTCGGCCACCTGGTTGCCTTCGAGTTGCGGCTGCGTGACCCAGGTCAGGATGTCGTAGTAGCGACGGATGTTCGCCACGAAATGCACCGGCTCGCCGCCCCGGGCGTAGCCGTAGCGGGTCTTGCTGTACCACTGTTTCTGGGACAGGCGCGGCAGGATCTTCTTCACATCCAGCCACTTGTTCGGGTTCAGCCCTTCCTTGGCCGCCAGTTTGCGGGCGTCGTCCAAGTGACCGCTGCCCACGTTATAGGCGGCGAGGGCGAACCAGGTACGGTCCGGCTCCTGGATGCTCTCGTCCAATTGGTCCTTCATGTAGGCCAGGTACTTGGCGCCGCCCATGATGCTCTGCTTCGGATCCAGGCGGTTGGACACGCCCATGGCCTGGGCGGTGTTCTGGGTCAGCATCATCAGGCCACGCACGCCGGTCTTGGACGTCACCGTCGGTTGCCACAGCGATTCCTGATAGCCGATCGCGGCCAACAGGCGCCAATCGACTTTCTCTTTCTTGGCGTAGGCCTTGAAGTGTTGCTCGTATTTGGGCAGCCGTTGCTGCAAGTGCTGGGCGAAGGTGGTGGCGCCCATGTAGCCGAGGACATCGACGTGCCCGTAATAGCGGTCTTTCAGGCGTTGCAGCGTGCCGTTCTTCTGGACCTTGTCGAGGTAGCTGTTGATCTCGTTGAGCAGGCTGTTGTCTTCGCCGGGCGCCACCGCCCAGCTCTGGCTGCGGGCGTCGCCCAGGTCGAAGGCCACGCGTACGTTGGGGAAGTACACCTGGTTCATCGCCACTTCGTTGGAATCGACCAGGGTCAGATCGATCTGGCCCTCATCGACCATGCGCAACAGGTCGACCACCTCAACGGCGTCGGACTCTTCGTATTCAATGCCTGGATATTGCTGTTTCAACTGCGCCAGTTGTTCGGCATGGGTGCTGCCCTTGAGCACCATGATCTTCTTGCCGGCCAGGGCGGCCGCGTCGGTGGGGCGGGACTGGCCGTTGCGATAGATGATTTGCGGGGTGACTTCCAGGTAGGCGTGGGAAAACCGCACCTGTTTCTTGCGTGGCTCGCTGCTGACCAGGCCGGCAGCCGCCAACACCGGGCCGTTGGGTTTGCCGACCTGGTTGAACAGGTCATCGAGGTTGTCGGCGGTCTCGATCTTCAGTTCCACCCCCAAATCCTCGGCGAAGCGCTTCACCAGCTCGTATTCGAAGCCGGTTTCACCGTTGCGATCCTCAAAGTAGGTGGCAGGGCTGTTTCGGGTAACCACCCGCAGCACGCCATCCTCCTTTACGCGCTCCAGTGTGTTGGGTTTCTCAACACAACCACTGAGCACCAGGAAGAGTCCGGTAGCGATCAGCCATTTGGCGTACCGCGGACGCAAAGCCGTTGGGGAAAACATCTGCGCAGTATACGCAAACGGCCCCTGCCGCCATATCTCGACAGCAAAAGGCCAGTCTGCTAGCCGTTGCAAAACATGTCCGTAACGCAGGCGGGCTGGCGTGGGACGAGCTTTGCACCGCTGAAAAATAACTCGCCATGGTCACGGCATTAGGCCCCCGACAGGGTCATTGGCGCACAGACCGACATTCGGCCTGCACCGCACGTGCCGTTTCGGGTGCCGTTGCCGGCGGTTTAGGCTAGAATGCACGGCCTCAAAGCACACCCCCTTCCCGAGGCTGTCCCGAAGATGTTGATCCTGCGCGGCGCTCCTGCCCTTTCTGCCTTTCGCCACAGCAAACTCCTTGAGCAACTGAGCCAGAAGGTACCGGCTGTCAGTGGCTTGTATGCTGAATTCGCTCACTTCGCCGAAGTCACCGGCGGTTTGACCGGCGACGAACAGCAGGTGCTTGCGCGCCTTCTGAAGTACGGTCCCAGTGTTCCCGTCCAGGAGCCGGCCGGTCGCCTGTTCCTGGTGTTGCCGCGTTTTGGCACCATTTCGCCGTGGTCGAGCAAGGCCAGTGACATTGCCCGCAACTGCGGCCTGGCGAAAATCCAGCGCCTGGAGCGCGGTATTGCCTTTTATGTCGCCGGTGAGTTCAGCGAGGCCGAGGCCCAACTGATCGCCGACGGCCTGCATGACCGCATGACCCAGGTCGTACTGGGCAACCTGGAACAGGCCGCCGGCCTGTTCAGCCACGCCGAACCCAAGCCACTGACCGCCATCGACGTGTTGGGCGGCGGCCGCGCCGCGCTGGAAAAAGCCAACGCCGAGCTGGGCCTGGCCCTGGCCGAAGACGAGATCGATTACCTGGTCAACGCCTTCCAGGGCTTGAAGCGCAACCCCCACGACATCGAACTGATGATGTTCGCCCAGGCCAACTCCGAGCACTGCCGCCACAAGATCTTCAACGCCAGTTGGGACATTGACGGCCAGAGCCAGGAAAAAAGCCTGTTCGGCATGATCAAGAACACCTACCAGATGCACAACGAAGGTGTGCTGTCGGCCTATAAGGACAACGCCGCGGTGATCGTCGGCAACGTCGCCGGTCGCTTCTACCCGAACCCTGAGACCCGCCAGTACGGTGCGGTCCAGGAGCCGGTGCACATCCTGATGAAGGTCGAGACCCACAACCACCCGACCGCGATTGCGCCGTTCCCGGGTGCGTCTACCGGCTCCGGTGGCGAGATCCGCGACGAAGGCGCCACCGGTCGCGGTGCCAAGCCCAAGGCTGGCCTGACCGGCTTCACCGTGTCGAACCTGCAGATCCCGGGCTTCGAACAGCCGTGGGAAAAGCCATACGGCAAGCCTGAGCGCATCGTCAACGCCCTGGACATCATGATCGAAGGTCCTCTTGGGGGCGCGGCGTTCAACAACGAATTCGGCCGTCCGGCCCTGACCGGTTACTTCCGTACCTTCGAACAGTCCATTACCACTCCGCGTGGTGAAGAAGTTCGCGGTTACCACAAACCGATCATGCTCGCCGGCGGCATGGGCAACATCCGCGCCGACCACGTGCAGAAAGGCGAAATCCTGGTCGGCTCCAAGCTGATCGTCCTCGGTGGCCCGGCCATGCTGATTGGCCTGGGCGGCGGCGCGGCTTCCTCCATGGCCACCGGCACCAGCTCGGCGGACCTGGACTTCGCCTCGGTCCAGCGGGAAAACCCGGAAATGGAACGTCGTTGCCAGGAAGTCATCGACCGTTGCTGGCAGCTGGGTGAACACAACCCCATCAGCTTTATCCACGACGTCGGCGCGGGTGGCCTGTCCAACGCCTTCCCGGAACTGGTCAACGACGGTGGCCGTGGTGGCCGCTTCGAACTGCGCAACATTCCGAACGACGAGCCGGGCATGGCCCCGCACGAAATCTGGAGCAACGAATCCCAGGAGCGTTACGTCCTGGCGGTCGGCCCGGCCGACTTCGAACGCTTCCAGGCCATTTGCGAGCGCGAGCGCTGCCCGTTCGCCGTGGTCGGTGAAGCCACCGCCGAGCCGCAACTGACCGTCACCGACAGTCATTTCGGCAACAGCCCGGTGGACATGCCGCTGGAAGTGTTGCTGGGCAAGGCCCCGCGCATGCACCGTTCGGCCGTTCGCGAAGCCGAGCTGGGCGATGATTTCGACCCGTCGACGCTCGACGTTGCTGATTCCATCGAACGTGTACTGCACCACCCGGCCGTGGCGAGCAAAAGTTTCCTGATCACCATTGGCGACCGCACCATCACCGGCCTCGTGGCCCGTGACCAGATGGTCGGCCCGTGGCAGGTGCCGGTGGCCGACGTTGCCGTGACCGCCACCAGCTTCGACGTCTACACCGGCGAAGCGATGGCCATGGGCGAGCGTACGCCGCTGGCACTGCTGGACGCTCCGGCGTCGGGCCGCATGGCGATTGGCGAGACCCTGACCAACATCGCGGCCTCGCGCATCGGCAAGATCTCCGACATCAAGCTGTCGGCCAACTGGATGTCCGCCGCTGGCCACCCGGGTGAAGACGCCCGTCTGTATGACACCGTCAAGGCCGTCGGCATGGAGCTGTGCCCGGAGCTGGGTATCACCATTCCGGTGGGCAAGGACTCCATGTCCATGGCCACGCGCTGGAACGATGAAGGCGTGGACAAGAGCGTGACCTCGCCACTGTCGCTGATCGTGACCGGTTTTGCTCCAGTCACCGACATCCGCCAGACCCTGACCCCGCAACTGCGCATGGACAAAGGCACCACCGACCTGATCCTGATCGACCTGGGCCGTGGCCAGAACCGCATGGGCGCCTCGATCCTGGCCCAGGTGCACGGCAAGCTCGGCTCGCAAGCGCCGGACGTCGATGATGCCGAAGACCTGAAGGCGTTCTTCGCCGTCATCCAGGGCCTCAACGCCGACGGTCACTTGCTGGCCTACCATGACCGTTCCGATGGTGGTTTGCTGACCACCGTGGTGGAAATGGCTTTCGCCGGCCATTGCGGCCTGAGCTTGACCCTCGACAGCGTTGCCGAGTCCACCGCTGAAATCCCGGCCATCCTGTTCAACGAAGAACTGGGCGCGGTGATCCAGGTTCGCCAGGACGCCACCCCGGACATCCTCGCCCAGTTCAGCGCGGCTGGCCTGGCCGACTGCGTCTCGGTGATCGGTCAGCCGATCAACAACGCCCACATCAACATCACCTTCAACGGCGACACCGTCTTCGAAGGCCAGCGCAGCCTGTTGCAGCGCCAGTGGGCGGAAACCAGCTACCAGATCCAGCGCCTGCGCGACAACGCCGACTGCGCCGAGCAGGAATTCGACGCGCTGCTGGAAGAAGACAACCCGGGCCTGAGCGCCAAGCTCAGCTACGACGTCAACCACGACGTGGCCGCGCCTTACATCAAGAAAGGTATTCGCCCACAGGTGGCGGTGCTGCGTGAGCAGGGCGTCAACGGTCAGGTGGAAATGGCGGCGGCATTCGACCGCGCCGGTTTCAGCGCGATCGACGTGCACATGAGCGACATCCTGGCTGGCCGTGTCGACCTGAACGACTTCAAGGGCATGGTCGCCTGTGGCGGTTTCTCCTACGGTGACGTACTGGGTGCCGGTGAAGGCTGGGCCAAGTCGGCACTGTTCAACAGCCGCGCCCGTGATGCGTTCCAGGGTTTCTTCGAACGGACCGACAGCTTCACCCTCGGCGTGTGCAATGGTTGCCAGATGATGTCCAACTTGCACGAGCTGATCCCGGGCAGCGAGTTCTGGCCGCACTTCGTGCGTAACCGTTCCGAGCAGTTCGAAGCCCGCGTGGCGATGGTCCAGGTCCAGGAGTCGAACTCGATCTTCCTGCAGGGCATGGCCGGTTCGCGCATGCCGATCGCCATCGCCCACGGCGAAGGCCATGCCGAATTCGAAAGCGAAGAAGCCCTGCTCGAAGCCGACCTGTCCGGTTGCGTGTCGCTGCGTTTCGTCGACAACCACGGCAAGGTCACCGAAACCTACCCGGCCAACCCGAACGGCTCGCCGCGCGGAATCACCGGCCTGACCAGCCGCGACGGCCGCGTCACGATCATGATGCCGCACCCTGAGCGGGTTTTCCGCGCAGTGCAGAACTCGTGGCGTTCGGACGACTGGAACGAAGACGCGCCATGGATGCGCATGTTCCGCAACGCCCGCGTCTGGGTGAACTGAGGCGGTGTACAAGCTCTGCTTCTTCGTCCCGGCCAGCCACCTGGAGGTGGTCAAAAGCGCCGTATTCTCCGCCGGTGGCGGGCGGATCGGCGACTATGACCACTGCGCCTGGCAAGTGCTGGGCCAGGGCCAGTTTCGCCCCTTGGACGGCAGCCAGCCGTTCATTGGCGAAGCGGGGCAGGTCGAGCAGGTCGAGGAGTGGAAGGTGGAGCTTGTCGTTGCCGATGAGTTGATCCGTTCGGTGGTGGCGGCGTTGAAGCAGAGCCATCCCTACGAGACACCGGCGTATGAGGTGTGGCGGTTGGAGGATTTTTGATCCTTCTGGCGCTTGAATGAAAAACCCGCTGATTGATTCAGCGGGTTTTTTATTGGGCGTGATTAATGCTGAAAACCCGACCTACTCTATTGGTGGATGTTCTCGAGCCTGCAAGCTTCCTTTTCTATGCCGATGCACTCGACCGGTTCACTCACGCCTTTCGCGAAACGACGGGCGTTCAACAGCAGGCCTCCCTTGATACCGCCGATGAACGCGAAGCCGCCTTCACGCGGACCAGCATTAGGTACCGACAAATCCACCGCTACGACGTTGGACCTGACTTCATAGACCCAACCGCCGTTTGAGGCTCTCTCGGTTGCCCAGAACTTGGCTTCGCTATAGTCTCGAAATGCCATAACGATCGAATGAGCCAGGTGGCTCTCCTGATCCAACGCGTATCTCAAGTTCGGTGGCAAAGAATTCCAGCCCCGTAACCCATGGGTAAGCGCATCCGCGCCCTGCACGGGGTTGACCGTCGTAGAGCCGACTGCCCAGAGGGATTGTTTGGTCGTTACCCATGCCAGTCCCACTGGAGGCGTCAGCCGGCGCCAGTCGATGGACATCGCGGCGACGTCCTGCATCGTCTCGCGGCCGGTGGGTTCACGGTAGTTTGGGTTCTGCACGCAATCGACAAAATCGATTGGCTTGCAGGCCTGCTTGATGAAGTGCCCCTTGACCCCGCCCGGGAAGCTGATTTCCTCCTCGCCGGGAAAGTGCCCCCCCGATTGCACCTGGTCGATTCCATGGGGGGCTTTGAACTCGTACAACCACTCGCTGGCGTAGTGCTCGGCGACGCTCTTTTTGCGCGTTGTGCTGCTAAACACAGACTTAGCGATCCCGCCTCCGTGGCTGTACCAGTCGTACCTCCATTCGATCTCGGGGAAGTCCACGGCTTTGGGCAACAGCCCCTTCGTGAAGGCACTGAGGCCCTGACCCGTCGTATCCCCCCGGTAGAGCGTGTCCATGTCGGTACGCCAGCGCAACGAGGGCGTGGTTTTGTGGATATCCACGCTTGGATCCGCCGTGACCTGAAGCCAGGCGGTATACCACTGCTCCTGTTTTTCATCGGCCCCCCACGCTTTGGAGCCCGACTGCCACACACACGCGCACGCTACCGCGACGACAGCTGTCGCCCGGGTAAAACCGTTATGAGTTGTCATGATTTGATGTCTCATCTGGAACGGTGAAGCCCTGTCGAATCACATACGTCATGACTACCTATGCTTCGACGTGACACGTCTCACTTTGAATTCTGCGGGGGCGACCTACTGGGCAGAGCCTCGACCCACCGCATCAGTTCTGAGGGTAGATCAAGGTGGGGGGGACGGTTGCGTTGCGCTTTCGGGGACTTGTAACAAGAAGTGGGAGGGACATAGCCCCAAGTCCTGACAACTCGGTATGTCAGGCATGACTGCTTTGGGGGCTGCTGCGCAGCCCAGCGGGAGCAAGCTCTCATGGAACAAATCACAATCATGTGATTTTTAAGGCTGAAAAAACACATCGATCGTTCCCACGCTCCTGCGTGGGAATGTCGCCAGGGACGCTCCGCGTTCCGCTTCTGGAAGGTGACGCAGAGCGTCACGGGATGCATTCCCACGCAGAGCGTGGGAACGATCAATCCCCCTCGCCACAGAAGCGTGAGGCTACGGACGGATCTCGATCATCGTCCCATCCGGCACCAGGTTCCAAACCTCGCGCATGTCGACATTGCGCATGGCAATGCAGCCATCGGTCCAGTCCAGCGTATGGAACAGTTGCTCGGGGTTTTCTTCCGAATCCGGGGTGCCGTGGATCATGATCATGCCCCCCGGCTCCACGCCTTCGCGTCGGGCGCGGGCGGAGTCGCTGATGTTGGGGTAGGAGATGTGCATCGACAGGTAGAAACGGTCGCTGGTCTTGCGCCAGTCGATCCAGTAGAAACCCTCGGGAGTGCGCTTGTCGCCTTCGATCAGCTTGGGGCCCTTCTTGGCGCCCTTGCCCAGGGAGATGCGATAGGTCTTGAGCGGCTTGCCGTCGTTGATCAATTGCAATTGATGGGCGGACTTGAGCACCAGCACTTTTTCGATGGTTTTGCCGTTGTAGGTTCCCAGTGCAGAGGCCTGGGACACAGCGGTGAACGACAAGCAGAACAGGACAAGCAACCAGCGCATTGAAACGATATCCCTAGAGGTGTCGCGGCTATATTGATTTTTTATGTATTGGCAGGCTGAGCCAGTGGCGGGATCGATTCGGATCGCACCGGGTAATCCTCGGTTCGTCGGTCCGCGTAAAAATATTCCAGGGTCCGGCCCACCGTGCGGAACGCCAGTTCATCCCAGGGAATCTCCGCTTCTTCGAACAGTTTCACTTCCAGGCTCTCGGGCCCGGCGGAGAAATCCTCGTCCACCAGTTCGGCGCGGAAGAATACATGCACTTGGCTGATGTGCGGTACGTCGATCAGCGTATAGATGCTTAAATTTCGCACGCGGGCGCAGGCTTCTTCGGCGGTTTCGCGCACGGCGGCCTGTTCGACCGTTTCGCCGTTCTCCATGAAGCCCGCCGGCAGGGTCCAGTAACCACGCCGTGGCTCGATGGCGCGGCGGCACAACAAGACTTTGCTGCCCCAGGTCGGCACGCAACCGGCGACGATGTTGGGGTTCTGGTAATGGATGGTGTGGCAGGTGTCGCAGACAAAGCGCAGGCGCGAGTCGCCTTCGGGTATGCGCTGGGTCACCGGGTTACCGCACTGGCTGCAGAATTTCATGCTTGGATTCCTGAATGCTGCGCCTATCTTGGCGTGCGAGGGCGGGGTCGGCAAGTTGTCGTTTCGCGACACGACGCGGTGCGGGGGTTGGGCCCCTTGCTTGATTGGTGCATGATGCAAGGTAGCGAATAAATCGAGAAGTCTCATGCTGGACGAGCTACTGCATCGAGTAAGCAACCATACCCCGCGAACCCTGGAGACCGACCGACGTTTTCCTGAAGCGGCGGTGCTGGTGCCGATTACCCGCAGTGATGAACCGGAACTGGTCCTTACCCTGCGCGCCAGCGGTCTCTCGACCCATGGCGGCGAAGTGGCGTTCCCCGGCGGGCGTCGCGACCCGGAAGACCCGGACCTGATCTTCACCGCCCTGCGCGAAGCCGAGGAAGAAATCGGCCTGCCCCCCGGCCTGGTGGAAGTGATCGGCCCCCTCAGCCCACTGATTTCGTTGCATGGCATCAAGGTCACGCCTTATGTCGGGGTGATCCCGGATTATGTCGAGTACCAGGCCAACGATGCCGAGATCGCCGCGGTGTTCAGCGTGCCGCTGGAGTTTTTCCGCAAGGATCCTCGCGAACACACGCACCGCATCGATTACCAGGGTTGCAGTTGGTACGTGCCCAGCTATCGCTTTGGCGAATACAAGATCTGGGGCCTGACGGCGATCATGGTGGTCGAGCTGGTGAACCTGTTGTACGACGCTGGCATCGACCTGCACACACCGCCCAAGAGTTTCATCAATACCTGAAGCCCCGAGGATTCCCATGAAATACCGCCTGGGCGATGCCCATGTCGAAACCCACCCACAAAGCTGGGTCGCGCCCAACGCCACGCTGGTGGGCAAGGTCCGCCTCGAAGAGGGCGCCAACGTCTGGTTCAACGCGGTACTGCGCGGCGACAACGAGCTGATCCTGATCGGCAAGAACAGCAATGTGCAGGACGGCACGGTGATGCACACCGACATGGGCTACCCGCTGACCATCGGCACTGGCGTGACCATCGGCCATAACGCCATGCTCCACGGCTGCACGGTGGGCGACTACAGCCTCATCGGCATCAACGCGGTGATCCTCAACGGCGCGAAGATCGGCAAGAACTGCATTATCGGCGCCAATGCGCTGATCGGCGAAAACAAAGAGATCCCCGATGGCTCGCTGGTGATGGGCTCGCCCGGCAAGGTGGTGCGGGAATTGACCGAGGCCCAGAAGAAAATGCTCGAAGCCAGCGCGGCCCACTACCTCCACAACGCGCAGCGCTATGCCCGCGACCTCGCTGAGCAAGAACAATGAATGCCCCCGAACGCCCGGTGCCTTCGCCCTGCGTGAACATCTGCGCGCTGGACGATGACGACATCTGCACCGGCTGCCAGCGCACCGTGGCGGAAATCACCCGTTGGAGTCGGATGGACAACGAGGAACGGCGCAGTGTCTTGGCGTTGTGTCATGAACGGGCCAAGAGCAGTGGGCTGGTGTGGATGTTGCCGGTGAGGCGGTGACTGTGGATACAAATCCCTGTGGGAGCCAAACCTGTGGGAGCAAGGCTTGCCCGCGATGAACGATAACGCGGTCCATCTGAAAGACCAGGGTGCCTGCATCGCGAGCAAGCTTTGCTCCCACAGGTTGGCTCTCAGCTTCCACAGGCTTCTATTTCAGCCCCAACCACCGATCCACTCCCACCACCGCCAACGCAATCCCGACAAACCCGGCCAATATCCCCCCGGCATTGATGAACACCTGTGGATAACCCAGGGTCGCCACATCAATAAAAGGGTAGGGGTAGGCCGCCAGTAATTCCCCGCGCAGCAGGAGCCAGGCGAAATACACCAAGGGGTAGATCACCCAAAGCCCGATGTGGCCCAGACGCAAGGTCCCTTTTGGCACAGAGAGCCACCAATAGGCGAGGTACATCAACGGCACCACGTCGTGCAGTAACTCGTCGGCCACGAACTGCCAGCCTTCGGGTTGCCACAGGTGCCGCAGCAGCAGGTTATAGGCCAGGCTGACCAGGGCGATGCTCACGGCGATGCCACTGCGCACGCCGGGCAGCAGGAACCAGCGCCGCGCCGCAGATTTGCGAGGGGTCAGTTCCCAGGTCAGCACCACCGCCACCAGGGTGTTGGTCACCACCGTGAAAAAACTGAAGAAGTTCACCAGCCCGCCCAGCAGGCTTGCCCCCAGTTCCCACCGGCCCAACAGAATCAGGTACAGCTGGACGCTCAAACCGGTCCAGCCGAGCAACGCCGCCACCGCCACGAGCTGCGCGGGACGAAGACGCAGATCCATGGCCACGGCTCAGACTGGCCGCTTGGTGCGCATCAACTTGATGTACAGGCGCTCGACTTTCTCCCGCGCCCACGGCGTCTTGCGCAGGAAGGTCAGGCTCGACTTGATGCTCGGGTCGCTCTTGAAGCAACGGATATCGATGCGCTCGGCCAGCCCCGACCATTCGTAGTGCTGCACCAGGGCGTTGAGGATCTGCTCCAGCGTCACGCCGTGCAGCGGGTTGTTGTTCGGTTCGTTCATGGCAGGCCTTTGCGCGAAAAGGGTGTAAAGCCGCGCACCTTAGCCGAGGTGCCCCTGTGGTGGAAGCATAGCCTTCATCATCTCGTCTCAAGGCCTGGATCGTGCCCGGCACACTGTTACCAAAACCGAAATGATCCATGTCAACAAAAGCGCTTTCTCTATTGAGAACAGAACATTATCCTTGCGCCGCCTGCTGAAACGCTTCTTCTGTTGTGGCGAAGCTTCTGCGTTCAGCTCATTTCCAGTCAAAGATCAAAGAAAGCCTTCTCTATGCTCAAGGTTCAGACTCTGAAAGACAGCGCTGTCTTTGGGCGCATGACGAACGACTTTCTGTGGGAGTGGGCTTGCTCGCGAAGACGATTTCACCTCCGGCGTAGAAGTCGCCTGACACACCGCTTTCGCGAGCAAGCCCGCTCCCACAATGGTCCGCGTCCACCCAATTACCTTTTTTACTGAACCATGCCCCCGCAAGATCGTCATCTACAGTGACTACTTGCGCGGGACTCCTTAAAACCTCACGGAGAATCACACTATGAGCACTGAGGGTGCTTTGAGTCGAAGCCGTCTGCTACCGAGCCTGCTCGGCATTCTGCTTCTATTGATGGGCCTGGCCCTGTTGGCCGGGGGAGTCAAGCTGAGCACGCTTGGCGGCTCGTGGTATTACCTGCTGGCCGGTATCGGCCTGGCGCTGACCGGCGTGCTGCTGATCATGGCCCGTCGTGCGGCCCTGGGCCTGTACGCGCTGGTGCTGTTCGCCAGCACCGTGTGGGCGTTGTGGGAAGTGGGCCTGGATTGGTGGCAACTGGTGCCGCGCCTGGCGATGCTGTTTGCCCTGGGCATCGTCATGTTGCTGCCGTGGTTCCGCCGCCCGCTGTTGAGCGCCGATGCCCCGGCCACGGGAACCCGCGCATTGGGTGCCGCCGTGGTCATCGCCGGTGTCGCCGCCCTCGCCAGCCAGTTCACCAACCCGGGCGAGATCAAGGGCCAACTGGACCGCGACAGCGTGCCAGGGATGACCAACACTGCACCGGCGATGCCGGACGGCGACTGGAATTCCTATGGCCGCAGCGCCCATGGCGATCGTTACTCGCCGCTGGCGCAGATCACCCCCGAGAACGTCAGCAAACTAGTGCCGGCCTGGACCTATCGCACCGGCGACCTGCCAGGGCCGAACGATCCGGGTGAGACCACCGCGGAAAATACCCCGCTGAAGGTCAACGGCATGCTCTACGTGTGCACGCCCCACAGTCAGGTGATTGCCCTGGAGCCGGAAACCGGCAAGGAAATCTGGCGTTTCGATCCGAAGCTTTCCACGCAAAAAGCCGAAAACTTCAAGGGGTGGGCCCACATGACCTGCCGTGGCGTGACCTATCACGATGACGCCGCCTACGCCTCGGCCGAACAGAGCCCCACCGGCACTGCCAGCACCACGCCGGCCAGCACCTCGTGCCCACGGCGGATCTTCCTGCCGACCGCCGATACCCGTCTGATCGCCCTCAACGCCGACACCGGCAAGATGTGCGAAGACTTCGGCGACAAAGGCCAGGTCGACCTGACCGCCAACATCGGTGGCTTCACGGCGGGCGGTTACTACTCGACATCGCCACCGGCAGTCACCCAAAACCTGGTAGTGATTGGCGGCCACGTCACCGATAACGTCTCCACCGACGAGCCAAGCGGTGTGATCCGCGCCTACGACGTACACACCGGCAAACTGGTGTGGAACTGGGACAGCGGCAAACCGGATGACACCACGCCGATTGCCGAAGGCCAGACCTACACCCGCAACTCACCGAACATGTGGTCGATGTTCAGCGTCGATGAAAAACTCGGCATGCTCTACCTGCCGATGGGCAACCAGACCCCCGACCAGTTCGGTGGTAACCGCACGCCGGAATCGGAAAAATACGCCGCTGGCCTGACCGCCCTGGACATCGCCACCGGCAAGGTGCGCTGGTACTTCCAGTTCACCCACCACGACCTGTGGGACATGGACGTCGGCGGTCAACCGACCCTGATGGACCTGAAGACCGCCGACGGTGTGAAACCGGCTGTGTTGGCTTCCACCAAGCAAGGCAGCATCTACGTGCTCGACCGTAGCAACGGCCAGCCGATCGTGCCGATCAAGGAAATCCCGGTGCCGCAAGGCGCGGTGGAAGGCGATCACACTTCGCCGACTCAGCCGATGTCTGACCTGAACTTCGTGCCGCCGGTCCTTCAGGAACGGGACATGTGGGGCGTGACCCCGTTCGACCAGATGCTGTGCCGGATCGATTTCAAGTCGCTGCGCTATGACGGCATGTTCACGCCGCCATCGCTGCAAGGCTCGATCGTCTATCCAGGTAACTTCGGCGTGTTTGACTGGGGCGGCATTTCGGTTGACCCAGTGCGCCAGATCGCCTTCGTCAACCCGAGCTACATGGCGTTCAAGTCCAAGCTCGTACCGGCGGCAGAAGTGGCCGGTGGTCCGGGTCGCAAGAGCGAGACCGAAGGCGTACAGCCGAACAAGGGCGCGCCCTATGGCGTGATCCTCGAAGCGCTGCTCTCGCCCATGGGCTTGCCTTGCCAGGCGCCTGCGTGGGGTTATGTCGCGGCGGTGGACCTGACCAACAATAAAACCCTGTGGAAGCACAAGAACGGCACCGTGCGTGACAGCTCGCCGGTACCGATCCCGCTGAGCATGGGCGTACCGAGCCTGGGTGGCCCGTTCACCACCGCCAGCGGCCTGGCGTTCCTGAGCGGCACCCTCGACCAGTACCTGCGTGCCTATGACGTGAAAAACGGCAAGCAACTGTGGGAAGGCCGCCTGCCAGCCGGCGCCCAGACCACGCCGATGACCTACACCGGCAAGGACGGCAAGCAATACGTGCTGGTCGTTGCCGGTGGTCATGGTTCCCTGGGCACCAAGCAGGGTGACTATGTGATCGCGTACAAGCTGCCGGATTAAGCAAAACCGGCGCTCATGAAAAAGGCGACACCTTTGCGGGTGTCGCCTTTTTCTTTAGCCCGATGTCACCCCAAGTTAACTGTGGGAGCAAAGCTTGCTCGCGATGCTGGCGCCCTGGTCTTCAGGTGGACCGCGTTATCGTTCATCGCGGGCAAGCCTTGCTCCCACAGATCACCATGAGGCAAGCGATACTGCTTACAACTCGATCTTCACCGCCTGGGACGCCCGGGTCGCCTTGGCGCGGGCGGCTTCGATGGATTCGTCGCGGGCCAGGGCCACGCCCAGGCGGCGCTGGCCGTTGACTTCCGGCTTGCCGAACAGGCGCAGGGCGGTGTCCGGTTCGCTCAGGGCGGCGCCGAGGTTGGCGAAGGCGGTCTGGGTCGACTGACCTTCCACCAGGATCACCGCCGAGGCCGATGGGCCGAACTGACGGATCAGCGGGATCGGCAGGCCGAGGATGGCGCGGGCGTGCAGGGCGAACTGCGACAGGTCCTGGGAAATCAGCGTCACCAGCCCGGTGTCGTGGGGGCGCGGCGAAACTTCGCTGAACCACACCTGATCACCTTTGATGAACAGCTCGACGCCAAACAGGCCGCGACCACCCAGGGCCTCGGTCACTGCCTTGGCCACGCGCTCGGATTCGGCCAGGGCCACCGAGCTCATGGCTTGCGGCTGCCAGGACTCCTGATAGTCGCCCTTTTCCTGACGGTGGCCGACCGGCGCGCAGAAGGTGGTGCCGCCGACATGACGCACGGTGAGCAGGGTGATTTCATAGTCGAAATCGATGAAGCCTTCGATGATCACCCGGCCCTTGCCGGCACGGCCGCCTTCTTGGGCGTAGTCCCAGGCTTTCTGCACGTCATCGGCACTGCGCAGCAGGCTCTGGCCTTTGCCCGAGGAACTCATCACCGGTTTGACCACGCAGGGGAAACCTAGGGTTTCGACGGCCTTGCGGTAGTCTTCGACGGTGTCGGCGAAGAAGTACGGCGAAGTCGGCAGCCCCAGCTCTTCGGCGGCCAGGCGCCGGATGCCTTCACGGTTCATGGTCAACTGCGCGGCACGGGCGGTAGGGATCACGGTGAAGCCTTCGGCTTCCAGTTCCACCAGGGTGGCGGTGGCGATGGCTTCGATTTCCGGCACGATGAAATGCGGCTTCTCGGCCTCGATCACCGCACGCAGGGCGGCGCCGTCGAGCATGTTGATCACATGGCTGCGGTGGGCCACTTGCATGGCCGGCGCGTTGGCGTAGCGATCCACGGCAATCACTTCAACGCCCAGGCGCTGCAGTTCGATTACCACTTCCTTGCCCAGCTCACCGCTGCCACACAACAAAACGCGGGTCGCGGTGGGCGACAATGGAGTTCCGATACGGGTCATCTGAAGGTCCTCAAACAGGAGCGGATCATCGCGGGTTGCGCGCCGGGCGAGCTTCCCATAGGGAGAAAGCGCGGCATTTTACATGAACCACGGGGTTTGGCTTCAGCCGGCGACGGTTTGCTTGCGTAAACGCCAGGCCATGATCAGCCAGACCACCGTGACCCCGGCGAATTTCGAGGCCAGGGCGGTGATCACCACGGGCGGCGTCAGCGCGTCGATCAGGCCGAAAAAGATAAAGGTGTCCAGGGGAATGCTCAGGGCCGAACTGATCCACAGCCGATCATGCAGCGGACGCTTGGTGATGGTGAACACCAGCCAGTCGATGCACTCGGAGACCGCGAACGCCGTGGCGCTGGCCAGGGCGATGGTCGGGTCCGAGGTGACATAAGACAACACCAGCGCCGCCAGCATCGCCACGATGGCGCCATGGCCGAAGCGGGTCTGCACCATGTCCCGCAGGATAAACACCAAGCCGCCCCAGGCCGACCAGATGATGTCCAGGTGCGGCGCGGCGGAGAATGCATAGTTGATCAGCACGACGCTGGCGATGTAGGCGAGCAGGAAAAGCATGGGGCGGGGTACCTGGTGGAGTTTTGATCAAGCATTCAAGAGCAACGATAGCCCTGTGGGAGCAAAGCTTGCTCCCACACAAGTGTGCACGGTCAGTGGTGCAGGGTACTTTAGCAGGCCAGCACGCCGCACCTCATTCCTCCTCACTCCCCTCCGCCTTCCAATACCCCACCGCCTTCAAGAACTCCTGATCCACCCCCTTCTCCTCGAGCAACACCTTGCGAATCTGCCGCGATACCTTGCTCTCGGTGGCGACCCAGGCGTACAGCTTGCCACTGGGCATTTCCAGCTGTTGCACGGTGGTCAGCAGGTTGTCCTGGCGACCTTCGCGCAGCACCCAGATCACCTGCACGTGTGCCGGGCTCTGGAGAATCTGCTGCTCGGCGCCGTTTTCCACTTCCACCACCACCAGCGCCCGGCGGTTGGGCGCCAGGCCTTCGAGGCGGCGGGCGATGGCGGGGAGGGCGGTTTCGTCGCCGATCAGCAGGTAGCTGTCGAAGATGTCCGGCACGATCATCGAACCCCGTGGCCCGCCGATGTTGAGGTATTGCCCGGGCGTCGCCTGGGTCGCCCAGGTCGCGGCAGGGCCGTCGCCGTGGAGCACGAAATCGATGTCCAGCTCCAGGGTGTCCAGGTCATAACGGCGCGGGGTGTAGTCGCGCATTTCCGGCATCGGGCCCTGGGCCTTGCCGGCGCTCGGGTCGATGGTGTCCAGGGCGGCGCGTTCCTCGGCATTCTGCGGGAAAAACAGCTTCACGTGATCATCCGTGCCCAGGCTGACGAACCCGGCCAGTTCCGGCCCTCCGACGGTGATGCGGCGCATGCGTGGGGTCAGGTCTTGCACGCGCAAGACTTCCAGGCGGCGGCGTTTGATCTCGTGGTTGACGCGGTGAATGGTGTTTGGATCGACTTCAGTCATTGCTTGACTCCGAAACAGGTGGACGGTCGGGGCCGTCGATGATGGCTTTGGCGGTGTCGTTGAGCAGGTCGCGCACCCGCTGGGTTTCTTCCGGGCTCCAGCGGCCGTGGTGCTTTTGCAGCGCATGTCGCAGGTTATACACCGCTTCGTGGATTTCCGGGGGGCGATCCTGTCCGCGCAACGTGCGCTTGCTGGTTTCAATGCGCATCCGCACCTCCTCCAGCGCCACGGCCTGCTCTTCAAGGGATAGACGTCCGGCGTCGGTCACGCTGTAGCATTTTTTTCCGTCGTCGACCCCGCAGGTGACCATTGAGCTCATTTCCAGGAAGGTCAGGGCCGGATAGATCACGCCGGGGCTGGGGCTGTAGGCGCCGTCGAACATCTGCTCGATCCGGCGGATCAGGTCATAACCATGGCAAGGCTGTTCGGCAATCAGCGCCAGCGACAGCAATTTCAGGTCACCGGAGGCGAAGATCCTCGGTCCACGGCTGCCACGCTCACGGACTGCCGGGCGACCTTCGAAGCCATCGTGTTTGGGAAGGGAATAAGTAACTGTCATATGCCTGTTCTCCATTCTGCATAAGATAGAATTGAGATATATCTTTATCCAAAGATGTATCTTTGATATGTTCTGGAACTAAGATGTATTTTTATTTACCGGGACTTACTTGGGTTTTGCAAAAAAACCTTACACGAATGCTCTATGTCCGGGGCCGGCAGGGATAGGGGTTGCATACAATTGTAATGATTAAGTCCCGTGTAGCCTGGTTATGTGGGTTGTTTCTGACATCCAAACTTCTTTTTTATCAAACTTAGTGTCTTTTTCTCTATTTCATATACCGGATGTACTACGCGCTTGTGGGAAAGTGCCTGCTTATTTTTTATTAAAGAGAGCCGATCATGCCCCGGCGTTGAAGGGACAGGCCAAGCGGTTGTTGGGCTGCAACTTCAACCCTTCTCTTTATGCTTAAGAACAGGTGTTAACAACATGCTCAAACAATTCGTAACCGCTGCTTCCCTGACCGCCGCTGCCCTGAGCGCTTCGCAGGTATTCGCACTCGATGATGCACGCTCCGCGATCCACATCACTGCGAACATTCCGACCCTGCAGTTCCATGTGCAGCCACGTGACCCGAACTTCGGTAAGGATGAAGTCATGAGCTACAACACGGTCAGCGGCACCTTGTCTTCCCTGCGCCAGACCTTCGACGTGAAGAACACCGAAGGTTCGGTCCATGCCTACATCGAAGGTGGCCCGGCATCGCTGTACAACGGCAGTGATGCCATCGCCCTGACCACCAAGTTCAACGGCGTCACCCTGACCGCCCTCTCTCAAGAAGTGGTGGATGACGCAACGTCCACTCCAGGTACCCAGGCTGACATGACCATCGTCGCGGCCAAGCCTCTGGATACCCAGAACGGCCTGTACACCGCCGACATGACCGTGATCTTCGACGCCGTACCTCGCCCGTGATGCAGTTCGATGCCCGGTGAGTTTCACCTCATTCCACGGGCATTGCCGCAGGCCGTCCGGCGCTCCCCTGCCGGGCGGCCCGCATCTGAAACGCCCTGATCGTTCGCTGATTGTGAGAATCCGTTGATGTTTCCGATGACACCCATCGCGGGTGCCCTTGCGCTGTGTTTGTGCGCGAGTGCATTGGCTGCGCCGACTGCCCCCGGTACGACGCCCAGAAGCCTGCTATCCCAGGCCAAGGGGCTGCCGGACGAGTTTGAAGCCCACTTTTTCGACGTGCCTCTGGCGGTTCGTATAGAACTCGATCAACAGTACCTCGGCGAAGCCATGGTGGTGTTGACCCGGGACGATCGCATGACCCTGCTTGAATTCACCGATACCCAGGACAGCCCGATTTCGGCAGCCGACCGTGATCAATGGGAGCACCTGCTCAAACAGGGACGCCCCCTCGGCGCCTGTGAGTCTCAATGCACCCTGGGGTTGCTGGCGGTGCATTACAGCCTTGAACATTCCCTGGTGTCGATCCTCACCGAAAAGGTCGAGCGCGGCACCGCAGAAAAGCGTTTCCACGACCTGCCACAAGAGGGCAGCCTCGGCCTGATCTTCAATAACCAACTCAATCTCAACGGTGGCCAGGAGCAAGACACTGGCGGGCGCTATGGCCTCAATGCCAGTTCCAGCCTGGGCAACTGGACCCAGTCCTTCGACCTGCAGCTGTCGCGCCAGGGCGGTCCGGACGACAAGCTCTATCACGCCGTCCACGAGCTGTTCACCCAGCGCGAGATGGAAGACAGCTTTTTCCGCCTGGGCTATTTCATGCCGGGCTCCAATGGCCTGACTCGTCAGATCCGCTCGTTCGGCGCCACCCCGGACACGGCGATCGGGGTCATGTACGGCAGTTCCGACAGCCTGGTCATCAACAATCCCAAGCCCAGCGTGTATCCGATCTATGTCACCGCCAGCCGTCAGGCCGCGGTGGAGATCTACCGCAACGGCCTGTTGATCAACACCCAGGCAGTCAGCGCCGGGTTGCAGAGCCTCGACACCCGGCCGTTGCCCGGCGGCATCTATGAAGTGGAAGTGCGGCTGATCGAAGACGGCCAGACCACCGCTACCACCCAGGAGCTGGTCTACAAGCCCAACAACTGGAGCAGCGCCGATGATCGCTGGCGCTACAACGTGTTCGCCGGGCGCGAGACCAAGTTGCTGAGCAACTGGGATGACCAGCCCACAGGCTTCACCACCGCCGGTGTGGGCCTGAACTACTTGCTGCATCCTCGGGTGGTGCTGGGGTTATCCACCCGCCAGGTGCAAGACAAGTTGCAGTACGGCACCTCGCTGGACTGGACGCTGGCCAGCAACACCAGCCTGTTTGCCAACGTCTACCAGACCGAGCAGTACGGCACCGGCATGGATCTGCAAGGGCTGTACAGCTACGGCCTGGGTAGCGTGGTGGCCAGCCACAACCGCAGTTGGCTGGACACCCGCAACACCTACGAAACCTTGCCCGATGGCACGCGCATTCGTCAGCGCAACGTGTTCGTCGGACAGACCAGCAATTCCTCGCTGTCGGTCAACCATCGGTTGAGCAACAAAACATCGGTCAACGGGCGGCTGTTCTACAGCGAAGGCAATGTCCAGGGCGCCGGCCTGGACTTGGGTTGGTCCCAGCGCGGCAAGTTGGGTGGTAGCGATGCCAATTGGCGGCTGTCGGTGTTCGACCGCCCGGCCACCTCGAGTACCGCCGACCGCCGCAATCGCGGCCTGGACCTGAGCGTCAACGTGGCCCTGGGTGGGCCGGGCGAATATTGGTCGGGCAGCATTGGCACCCGCACCTCGCGCGACGGCGACCGAGACCACAACGGGTCGGTAACCTATCGCCGCACGCTTGAAGACCATGTGCTGCAAAGCGTGTCCGCCACGGCCCTGGTCGATACCTACGGCGTGGGCCTGTCGGGCCTGGCCAGTTTCGAAACCGATTCGCTGTATGGCGACGGCTTCATCCAGCGTTCTTCCTACAACGACAACCTCACCGGTGGCTTGAACCTGAGCAGCACGGTCGCGGTGGGCAGCCAGAAGGTCGCCTTCACCGGTCTGTCGCAGAGTGGCGGCTCGGGGATGATCGTCGATGTGGAAACCGATCTGGACGATATCGTCCTGCTCGCCGACGACTTGACCGGTGGCACCACCACGTTGCGTCCGGGCCGCAATTTCGTGCCCATCACCGCTTATCAAAACAGCATGCTCACCTTCGACTTCGACGGCATCCACCCGCCAGCGGCCACCATCGCCCCCTCGCGCACCCGCTATCACTTGAACAAGGGCGGCGTGGACTACCGCAAGGTCAGCGTGATGCGAACCGTGACCGTGCTCGGTCGCCTGTTGGACGGGCAGGGGCAGCCGCTCAAGGGCCATCACGTGATCAATCACGCCAGTCGCGGGGTCAGCGAAGTGGACGGGTTCTTCTCCATGGAGATGAACGCCGGCTCGCCGACGTTGGAGGTGCGCTATGGCAACGACTTGCTCTGCCAGTTCCGCCTCGACCCGGACAACGCCAGCAACGACGGCGATGTGTTGCTGATCGGCGATCTGCGCTGTACGCCGGACACCCTGGCCGGCACCGGCAACCCGCTCGAAACGGCAGGTTGAACGCGTTTTAACAACAGTATTGCGTGAAGCGGTCGCCATCGGCCGCCTTCAATTGGAGAGGTTTGGTAATGAAGCGCTTATTGGCTCTGTGTGGTGTGTCGCTGCTTTCCATGATGGCCCAGGCCGGGCCGCAGATTAATGTCGGGGTGGTCTACGACTACCTCGAGGGCGACAAAAGCACCTACATGAAACGGATCTTCAACGGCGGGACGTCCACGGCGTTCGTCAAGGTCTCCATCCTGGAGATTCTCTACGGCGAGGACGGCAGCTATCAGGAGGTGCCGTTGGAGGATCAGGACGGCGTCCTCGCCAGGAACGGTCTGATGGCCAGCCCGGCCCGGCTGATCGTGCCGGCCAACGCCATGCAGGGTACCCGTTTGCTATTCATGGGTGACCGCAGCAAAGAGCGCTACTTCCGGGTGCGCTTCGTGCCGGTGGTGCCGGAGGCCGAGGACGAGTTTGCGGTCAGCGCCGAGGAGCGCGAGGAATACAAGAAGGAACGCGTTGCCGCCGGGGTGAAGGTGCTCGCCGGTTTCGGCACGGTGTTTTTCGTCCGGCCCAAGGACACTCGTTTCGAGACCGTCATCGATAACAGCGCCAGTCGCTACTTGCTGCGCAACAACGGCAACAGTGTGGTGGTGATCGACGAGTTCAAGGATTGCCTGGCGAAAACAGACAACGATTGCCGGCCCACCACCAAGCACCACGTCATGGCCGGTCGTACCTTCGCGTTCGATAAGGAGCCGGGGCGTGAATACCGCTTCGACCTGATCGAAGGCACCGAGAAAAAAACCGTCGAGATCAAAGGCTGACGGCGTGCCTTCGCCGAACCGTCGTTGACGCCACAGGTAATCACCATGTTCAAGACACTGATCCACACCCTGCTGTTCACCACCCTGGCGCTGCCGAGCATGGCAGCCTGGGGGGCGGAGGAGCGGGAGACCTTCGAACTCTTCGTCACCATCCCGACGATTGACTTCCACGTATTGCCGGTCGATCCGCAACTGGTCGAGCGCGAACAGCCGATGTTGTTCAGTTCCCTGACCGCCGGGCTCATTCCGCTGCGGACCAATTACGAAGTGAAGAACATCAACGGGGCCATTGGTGCCCGACTGGACCAGGAGGCCTACCTGTCCAACGGCCGTGAGCGTATCGACCTGCGGGTGCTGTTCAACAACGTTGAGCTGACGTTGGATTCGGCCCAGGTGGTCTCGGCTGCCGAGGCCCGGCCCGGTCGGCGCGTGGGGTTGGAAATCATCGCCGTCAAGACGGCTGAGGAGTATGCGCCTGGGGATTACTACGGGACCGTGCATATGGTGTTTGATGCGATTGCGCCGTAGTTTGGGGGAGGGGGATATGAGTCGTTCAAACATCTTTGAGTGCGGTGTTTCGTTGCGCCGCGCAGTCACGGTTTTTGTTCTGTTGTTTACAGGCATGCCGACGGCCAATGCATTGACGCAGGATATCAGTGCGCTTTTTCGTCCTGATCCTGCGAAACCCACAGAGAACAAGTTCACTAACACTACGCCGGTGAGTGGATATTGCGCAGCTAGGCCGTCGGAGTGCAGAGCGACGGGAATGTTCAGCATTCTATTGCGTGTCTCTGCCAATGCGATCGGCGCTATCCAGGCGGGTCATGAAGACCCTCGGCAAGGTGCGATGTTTAAAGTGCCTGCCAATTGGCGCCCGGTACAAGTTACTCATGCGGGTACGGGCGAAACAGAGGTTGTTGAAGTGCGCTGGGCCGGCGTGGGATCGCAACAATTTTTCCCCGATAGTGATGTGGTCCAATTGGTCGGTGGAGATGTGAGTAGCCTAAGAGCCCACCAGATGTTATGGACCGGTCTTGATTGGGTGTATGCGCCCTCGCCATGTCGATACGGTGGAGTCGGAGGCTATACCGATAGGACCTACTCCTTTTTCTGGAAAACGCCGACGGAGGGCGTATGTGCGAAAAGGGCTAATTACCTGATCCCTCACGGAAGCATGAGATACATCTATCTGGACTTTGCTTACGAGCTACGCACACCTAACCCATTGAAGATGTCATCCGGGCAATACACCGGATCGCTGACCTATAGCGTCGGGCCAGGGCAGGACGTGGACCTGGGCGACGTCATGATCCCGGACGACTCGGCGATCACCCTCAATTTCAATCTCGAAGTCCAGCACACCCTCAAGGTCGAAGTCCCCCCCGGCGGCAACCGAGTAGTCCTCGAACCCCAGGGCGGCTGGCAAGCCTGGCTGAACCAGGGGCAAAAACCAACGCGCCTGTTCCGTGACCAGACCTTCCATATTTCTGCCTCGTCACGTTTCAAGATGAACCTGCAGTGCCAATTCGCCGATGCCAGCGATAACACCTGCCTGCTCTGGGCACCCAGTTCCGGCCTGCTGGTGCCCGTGAATATCAGCGTCACCCTGCCCAACGGCCTGACCGACGCCGCCGGCCAACCGGTCAACCGCCGCCGGCTCTACCTCGACGGCAGCGGCACCGAACTGTTCCAGCCCGGGCACTACATCGACCGCCGGCCAGGCACCCTGCATTTCGAAGTCGCCCGCAATCAGGTGGAAGAAATGCTGGCCGGGGAGGCCAAGCACTACAGCGGCAATGTCACGGTGATCTGGGATTCGGAAATCTAGGTGATTCCTACTGACCTCTGTGGGAGCAAAGCTTGCTCGCGATGGCGGTGGGTCAGCTTGCATCGATATTGAATGTACCGCCGCCATCGCGGGCAAGCCTTGCTCCCACAGATATAGGGCTTGCCCGCCGCAGTTTTATTGGAGTGAAAATGAGTCATTCAAACATCTTCGAGCGTGGTGTTTCGTTGTGCCGCGCAGTCACGGTTTTTGCCTTGTTGTTGACAGGGGTTTCGACGGCCAATGCGCTGACCCGGGAGATCACTGCAGTCTTCAGGCCGGACCCAGCTAAGCCTCAAGAGAATAAATTTCGCAATACCACCCCGACCACGGGTTACTGCGCGTCATTTCCAAATCAATGTAAGACGATGTTCAGCATTCGCTTGCCTATCACTTTCAGTTCGACCCTTCCTATCGAGGCGAATCATGGGGACGCTCGGCAAGGTGCGATGTTCAAAGTGCCTGCCGGTTGGCGCTCGCTACAAGTAACCCATGCAAGTACGGGTGAAACTGAAGTCGTTGAAATACGTTTGTCCGGCATAGGTTCGGAATACCGACTTCCTGTTAACGCAGCCGACTTGGTCGGTGGAGGTGTTGACGCTTTAAAGGCTCATAACATGTTATGGGGCTCTAGCTGGGTCAGTGCACCCTCGCCATGTCGATTCGGCGGTAATGCACCTTATAACGTTAATTGGTACGGTTTTTTCTGGACGACCCCGGTAGAAGGTGTATGTGCCAAAAGAGCTCGTTACTTGATCCCCAGCATGACTTACCGTTACCTGGATTTTGCCTATGAGCTGCGTACCCCCAACCCCTTGAACATGTCGGCCGGCCAATACACGGGCTCACTGACGTATAGCGTTGGCCCGGGGCAGGACTTCGATATGGGCGATGTGATGATTCCGAATGATTCAATAATCGCGCTCAATTTCAAACTTGATGTCGAACATACCCTCAAGGTCGAAGTGCCTCCTGGCGGCAATAAAGTAGTGCTCGAACCCCAAGGCGGCTGGCAAACCTGGCTGAACCAGGGGCAAAAACCAACGCGGCTGTTTCGTGACCAGACCTTCCATATATGGGCCTCATCGCGTTTCAAGATGAACCTGCAATGCCAATTCGCCGATGCCAGTGATAACACCTGCATGCTCTGGGCTCCCAGCGCCGGCAACCTGGTGCCGGTCAATGTCAGCGTGACCCTGCCCAACGGCCTGACCGACGCAGCCGGCCAGCCGGTCAACCGCCGCCGGCTCTACCTCGACGGCAGCGGCACCGAGCTGTTCCAGCCGGGGCACTACATCGACCGCAGGCCGGGCACCCTGCATTTCGAAGTCGGCCGCAATCAGGTGGAAGAAATGCTGGCCGGGGATGCCAAGCACTACAGCGGCAATGTCACGGTGATCTGGGATTCAGAGGTTTAGGTGATCCCCTGTGGGCGCGAGCTTGCTCGCGAAAGCGGTGGGTCAGCTTGCACCCATGTTGAATGTGCCGCCGTCATCGCGAGCAGACTCGCTCCCACATTTGGGTTCCGGGGTGGGCGCGGGATTCAGGCCAGCACACTTATTGTTTTTTAATCGCTGTAAACAGGAGTTAACCATGCTTAAAAAACTTATCTGCACCACTGTGTTGGGCACCGCTACCTTGAGTTCCTCGTGGGTATCCGCAGCTGATGACGCACGGGCATCCATTCACATCACTGCGAATATCCCAAACAAGCAGTTCCATGTGCAGCCTCGCGATCCGGAGTTCGGTAGGGATGAATACATGTATTACGATCCCGTGAAAAACAGCTTGAGTTTCGTACGCCAGACCTTTGACGTGAAAAATACCGACGGCTCGATCCATGCCTACATACAGGAGGGCGAGGTTTATCTGGACAATGGCCGGATTGACATTCCCCTGATTGTTAGTTTTAACGGCGTGTACCTGAATGGCTCGCCTCGAGAAGTAGTGGATGATGCCACGTCCACGCCGGGCACTCAGGCCGAGATGGTCATTCGTCCGATTGCCATGCCGGTCGAGCGCCAGCCGGGCTTGTACACCGGCCAATTCACCGTCATTTACGATGCGGTCCCTCGGGTCAGCCTGTAACTCAGCGCGCCACGCCGTGACTCATTGCCGTGCCACCAACGGCTTGCACTGGGTATGGCTACCCGGTTGCAGGTAAGGCGAGAGAAACGGCGCCATGCCCTTGAGCACTTGCACCGGCAGGGCTGAGGTGAACTTGAAGTTCTGCGCCGAAGCCCCCGGGACAAAGGCGGTGAGAGTGCCGAAGTGGCTGTCGCCGATGTAGAACACAAAGGTGGCGGTGCGGTTGATCGATTTGGAGCTGATCACCCGTCCCCCGGAACCGACGGCTTCGATACGGTTGTCGCCGGTGCCGGTCTTGCCACCCATGGCCAGCGGGGTCCCGTCGGCCAGTTTGAAACTGCCGGCAACGCGTTTCGCGGTGCCGGCATCCACCACCTGGGACAGCGCGCCGCGCAGGGCCCGGGCCACTTCCACCGGCATCACCCGCTTGCCGTTATCCGGGTTGCTCACCAGCCGTGTCTCGTATGGCGTATCGACGGCAAAGTCCAGGCTGTCGACGCGCAGCGCCGGTTGGCGGATACCGTCGTTGAGGATGGTGCCTACCAGTTCCGCCAGGGCGGCAGGGCGGTCGCCGGAGCTGCCGATGGCGGTGGCCAGCGAAGGCACCAGATGGTCGAACGGGTAGCCGACTTTCTGCCAGCGCTGGTGGATGTCCAGGAACGCTTCGATTTCCAGCATGGTGCGGATGCGACTGTCCCGGGCGCTCTTGTGCCGGCTCTTGAACAGCCAGCTGTAGACCTCTTGGCGCTCGAACTCACTGGCCTTGACGATCTGGCTGAATTTGGCGTCGGGGTTGTTCAGCAGGTAGCCCATCAACCACAGGTCCAGCGGGTGGACCTTGGCGATGAAACCCTGGTCCGGCAGGTCATAGGCGCCGGGGCCGTAGCTTTGGTAGAGCCGTTCCAGGCGTTCGTCGGTCAGTTTTTCGGCGCTCTTGGCCGACTTGAGGTGTGAGCGCACGAAGAGGTTGAAGCTCTCCTGGCTGTCGCCGGGAAAGAAGTAGCGGTGCACGGCGGCCAGGCGGATCGCAGTGGGGCGCATGCCGTCGAGAAAGGTTTCAAGGCGCTGGCCAGTGTCTTTCTTCTGGTACTTCTTCCAGAACTTCAGCAGAAACGAAGTGCCCTCGCGGTCAGCGAACTGGGCCAGGTATTCCTGACGGCGCGGGTCTTTGTCGTCCTTGAGCAGTTCGGAGCTGTTGTTCGGCCCGGCGTAGGTGGCGTGGCGCACCAGGTCGCGCATCAGGCGGATGAACGGCAGGTTGATCGATTCACGCAGGGAGTCGCGCAAGGTGGGGATGCGCCCGTTGTCCTCGTTGCGGAAGTTGTGGAAGGTATGCAGCCCGCCGCCGGTAAAAAACGCCTCGCCCGGGCTGGCCGAATAGGTGCGATCCAGCGCCGCTTCAAGCATTTTCGGCAGGCTGCGGTCGCTGTTCTGGATCAGGTAGTCGACGGCCCAGCGCGAGAGGTGGTCCGGCTCGGCGACCTCGACTTTTTTCAACGCCGCCGGGGTCTCCTGGGCATAACGTTCATGCAGTTCGGCGATGATCTGCAGGTACGTGGTGAGGACCCGCAACTTGGCGGTGGAGCCCAATTCCAGTTTGCTGCCTTCGTTGATATCGAAAGGCTGGTCGGTGCTGTCGGTTTGCACGCGTACCCGCGAGCCGTCGGGGGTCAGTTCCAGCAGGGTGAAGCTGTAGCGCACCTGGGTGGTGCTGGTGGGGGTCAGCAGGCGTTCACCCATCAGGCCGATCTCGGCGGCGAACGCCGGGTCGGCCAGGCGCTTGAGGTACTCGGTGGCCTGCGCCTGCAAGTCGCTTTGCAAGGTGCTGGTGGCGGAGAGGTCCAGGCGATCGAGGTCGTATAAAGGACGGTTGAGCAGTGTGGCAAGGCGACTGCGGGCGGCGCTGATGCCTTTGTTGGTTTCGTTGGGCTGCACGGTCGGGTCCTGGACCCAGTCGCGATAGCTGACCTTGCTCGCCAGGGCCGCCTCGGCCAGCGCGCCGTCAATCACGCCGTTTTGCGCTAACAGCCGGACGTGGCTGTCGGTCAGGCGCGCCAGTTCCTCGCGGCCCTTGGACAGGTAATGGGACGGCCGGCGCTGGGCGATCATCAACGACAGCATTTCCCGCAGGGCCAGGCCTTTTTCCGCCAGGCTCTGGGGATCCGTCGCGGTGCTGAACAGGCGCTCATTGGCTCGCTTGAAATCGGCGCCGTACCAGACCCGCAGGCCCTCAGCCATACCGTGCACTTCACCATGCCCGGGCACGGCGGAGAGCGGCACGCTGTTGAGGTAGTCGCGCACGATCCGCTGCCGTGCTTCGAGGGTTTGCGGGCCCGCCTGGTAGGCGCGCACGCTGGCGGAAATCATCTGGCGGATCTTCTCCGCGCCCGACACGGTGAGGCCTTCGGGGGAGTGGCGGTACTTTTCCAGTTGTGTCGCCAGCGTACTGCCGCCGGCGGACTGCCCTGGCAAACTCAACAGCTTGGCCACTTGCGACCACGCCGCCATGCCGAAGCGCGGCCAGTCCACCGCCGGGTTGGCCAACGGTTGCTTGGGGTCGAGCAGAAAGCGGTTTTCGATAAACAACAGGCTTTGCACCACCACCGGCGGGATCGCTTCGAAACTCGCATACAGTTGCTGCGGGTACTTGAACTGATACACCGGTGCGGCGCGGCAATCGGTAATGGTCAGCCCGACCTGGATCTTCTCCGCGTAGGGCACGAACAGGCCTCTTTCGACGTAGTCCATCAAGGCCGGCGAAAAGCGCGCCTGGGCCTGGATCACATAATCGCGCTTGAGCAAGCGCGGCAGGAATTCCCCCATTGAGCTATAGCCCAACCGCCGGTCGAACGGGCCCGTACCCGGATAGACGATGGCATCGCTGGCCCCCGGCTGTACCGAATAACTCAAGGACGCGGCGTACTTGCTGATCTCTCGGGCCTGAAATCGCGACGTGCGCATTTCCTTGGCCACAGCCAGGCCGACCACTACGACGATAATCAACAGCAACAACCAAAACGCCCGCCAGCCATGTCGTGCGCGGCGTTTTTTTGGGGGTAAAGGTGCTTCTTCCATACGTTCAGTCGGGGCCATAGGAGTATTCGAATCGGTTTGCCACAAAGCGCCCATAGTCGACTGATCCATTCACGCAGATTGATCGGACTTGGTTGAAGCTTAGACGGTGGTTGGCGTGGGGGGAGGGGAAATTGTTGGCAGCCAATTCACAAGGGCTCGTTGACGTCATTGTCTAATGGGCTCCCTCGCCGCAGGCTCAACTGTGCCAAAGAGCCTTGTGCTAGAGCCATCGGATGCCGAACGCCGTCGCTGTGCCACGGCATGACGCTGCACCCTCTCTGTGCAATACTCGCCTGCGTTTACATCGCTGAAATATCTGCAATCCCAGGCAATGCATCTCCATAAACCCAGTTTTTACTGCGGCTTATCCCTGAATTTCCCTGGTTTTACAGTGAAACTCTCTATCCCTGGCTTTTTATACTGCACGACCCGCTGACCCTGAGGGCGTTGTTCTACAGGGCGGTCTGTCCACGAAGCAGACTGGTTTCGGCAAGGTGGCAGGTTTACCAACCTGCGGCTTTGGAGACTCGGTGGTTAATCCAATAACAAGACGAGGTTGTATCCCTATGCCTGTCGGCAATCATCTGCCCCATGGCGAGACCGCTCAGGGTGGTCCGCTCAAACGTGAGCTCGGTGAGCGGCATATCCGCCTGATGGCGCTTGGCGCCTGTATCGGTGTCGGGCTGTTCCTCGGTTCGGCCAAGGCCATCGAAATGGCCGGTCCGGCGATCATGCTCTCCTACATTCTTGGTGGCCTGGCGATCCTGGTGATCATGCGCGCCCTCGGTGAGATGGCCGTGCACAACCCGGTGGCCGGTTCGTTCAGCCGTTATGCCCAGGACTATCTCGGGCCGCTGGCCGGTTTCCTGACCGGTTGGAACTACTGGTTCCTGTGGCTGGTGACTTGCGTGGCGGAGATCACCGCGGTGGCGGTGTACATGGGCATCTGGTTCCCCGACGTGCCCCGCTGGATCTGGGCCCTGGCCGCACTGATCAGCATGGGCTCGATCAACCTGATCGCGGTCAAGGCCTTCGGTGAGTTCGAGTTCTGGTTCGCCCTGATCAAGATCGTGACCATCATCGCCATGGTCATCGGCGGCGTCGGCATCATCGCCTTCGGGTTTGGCAACGACGGCGTGGCCCTGGGCATTTCCAATCTCTGGACCCACGGCGGCTTCATGCCCAATGGCATGCAGGGCGTGTTGATGTCCCTGCAAATGGTGATGTTCGCTTACCTGGGCGTGGAGATGATCGGCTTGACCGCCGGTGAAGCGAAGAACCCGCAGAAAACCATCCCCAACGCCATCGGCTCGGTGTTCTGGCGGATCCTGCTGTTCTACGTTGGCGCGCTGTTCGTGATCCTCTCGATCTACCCGTGGAACGAGATTGGCACCCAGGGCAGCCCTTTCGTGATGACCTTCGAGCGCCTGGGCATCAAGACCGCCGCCGGGATCATCAACTTCGTGGTGATCACCGCGGCGCTGTCGTCCTGCAACGGCGGCATCTTCAGCACCGGGCGGATGCTCTACAGCCTGGCGCAGAACGGCCAGGCCCCGGCCGGTTTTGCCACCACCTCGGCCAACGGCGTGCCGCGCCGCGCGCTACTGCTGTCCATCGCGGCATTGCTTCTGGGCGTGCTGCTCAACTACCTGGTGCCAGAGAAAGTCTTCGTCTGGGTGACCTCCATCGCCACCTTCGGCGCGATCTGGACTTGGGTGATGATCCTGCTGGCCCAGCTCAGATTCCGTAAAAGCCTGAGCGCTTCAGAGCGTGCGGCCCTGAAATACCGCATGTGGCTGTACCCGGTCAGTTCGTACCTGGCGCTGGCGTTCCTGGTGCTGGTGGTGGGCCTGATGGCGTACTTCCCGGACACCCGCGTGGCCTTGTACGTGGGCCCGGCGTTCCTGGTGCTGCTGACGGTGCTGTTTTATACCTTCAAGTTGCAACCGACCGGTGACGTGCAGGGAGCGGTGCGTTCGGCGTCGTAAGTTAACCGCGATGTAAAACAGAGCCCCGGTCGGATGATCGGGGCTTTTTGTTGGGGCGGCCGGTGAACCCACGGGCGGGGCACCTGTTAGTTCTTACAGTAGACCGGCTACCGACAGAACCCAGGATTAAGTACCGCCGCTACGCCGCCGTCACCTCCCGCGGTTCAAAACTGTCCGCCCGCGCCATCTGCCACATCCGCGAATAAAACGCCCCATTGACCTCACCGGTCAGCAATTCCCCCGGCTTCAAGAACACATGCAACTGGGAAAACAACTTGATTTCAGTCGCGGACATACGCCGCACCAAATGCTTGGGTTGCAATTGCGATGGATGCTCGAGGCCTGCGGCGGCGAGCATTTCGGCCAGGGCCTTGAGGGTGTTGCGGTGGAAGTTGTAGACCCGTTGGGCCTTGTCCGGGACGACCAGGGCGCGCTGGCGCAGGGTGTCCTGGGTGGCGACGCCGGTGGGGCATTTGTTGGTGTGGCAGCTTTGAGACTGGATGCAGCCGATGGCGAACATGAAGCCGCGCGCGGCGTTGGCCCAGTCGGCGCCGATGGCCAGGACGCTGGCGATGTCGAAGGCGCTGACGATCTTGCCGCTGGCGCCGAGCTTGATCTTGTCCCGCAGGTTCAGGCCCACCAGGGTGTTGTGCACAAACAGCAGGCCCTCGCGCAGTGGCGCGCCGATGTGGTCGGTGAATTCCACTGGCGCCGCGCCCGTGCCGCCTTCCTTACCGTCCACCACGATGAAGTCGGGCAGGATCCCGGTTTCCAGCATGGCCTTGGCGATGCCCATGAATTCCCACGGGTGACCCAGGCAGAACTTGAAGCCCACCGGTTTGCCACCGGACAGTTCACGCAGTTGCTGGACGAACTGCATCAATTCGATCGGTGTGGAAAACGCGCTGTGGCATGACGGCGAAACACAATCCTCGCCCATGAGGATGCCGCGGGTTTCGGCGATTTCCCGGGTGACTTTGTGCTTGGGCAGAATTCCGCCATGGCCGGGTTTGGCGCCCTGGCTCATCTTGATTTCAATCATTCGCACCTGCGGGTTCTGCGCCTGGGCGGCGAAGCGCTCCGGGTCGAAGCGCCCGTCGCTGGTGCGACAACCGAAATAGCCGCTGCCCAGCTCCCAAGTCAGGTCGCCGCCGTGTTCGCGGTGGTAGGGGCTGATACTGCCTTCACCGGTGTCGTGGGCGAAGTTGCCGAGTTTGGCGCCCTGGTTCAACGCCCGGATGGCGTTGGCGCTCAGGGAACCGAAGCTCATCGCGGAGATGTTGAGCACAGAGGCCGAGTATGGCTGGGTGCATTGCGGACCGCCGACCGTCACGCGAAAACCGCTGGGGTCGCTCAGCGGTGCCGGGCGCATGGAGTGGCCAATGAATTCGAAGCCGGTCTGGTAGACGTCGATCAAGGTGCCGAACGGTTTGTCGGCGCTTTCGTTCTTGGCCCGGGAATACACCAGTGAGCGTTGGGCGCGGGAGAAGGGCAGGGCGTCGCTGTCGGATTCGAGCAGGTACTGGCGGATCTCCGGACGGATGCCTTCGACCAGGTAGCGGATATTGCCCAGGATCGGATAGTTGCGCCGCACGGCGTGGCGGCTTTGCAGCAGGTCGAACAGCCCCAGCAGACTCAACAGCCCGGTCACCAGTGTGAATGGCCAGAGCCAGTCGTGTTGCAGAAACGGCAGGCTGGCGAGGGTGAAGATCACACAGCCAGCAAAAAAGGCGTAACGGCTCAACAGAGACAGGCTCATGCGGTTTCCTTGGGTTTGAGCAATTAGCGAGACATTAGCTTGGAATGCAATCCGTGGCGAGGGAGCAAGTTCCCTCGCCACAAAGGCCAGTTCGATCGTTCCCACACAGTGGGAACGATCGAATCCAGTGAATTATCAAGCACGGTTTGCGTTCAGACCGCCTGTTTCAGCTGCCGCATCGGCAGTTCAATGCGGAACGTCGTGCCGACGCCGACTTCGCTGTGTACCGTTATCTCGCCGTGGTGCTTTTTCACGATGCCATAGGACAGTGACAGCCCAAGTCCCGTGCCCTGGCCGACGGGTTTGGTGGTGAAGAACGGGTCGAAGATTTTTTGCAGGGTTTCCGGTGGGATGCCCGAGCCGTTGTCGGCCACTTCGATCCACACGCGGTCACCGACTACGCCGTTGCGCAGGGTGATGGTGCCGCGTTCGGGGCCGATGGCCTGGGCGGCGTTGACGATCAGGTTCATGATCACCTGGTTGATCTGCGAGGGCAGGCATTCGACTTCCGGCAGCGGGGTGTATTGCTTGACCACGTCGGCCTTGTACTTGATTTCATTGGCGACGATGTTCAACGTCGAATCCATGCCCTGCTGCAAATTGGCCATCTGCCATTCCTGGTTGGAATCCACACGAGAGAAGTCCTTCAGGTCCTTGACGATCTGCCCGACTCGGCCGATGCCATCCTTGGATTCCTTGATCAGCAAGGGGATGTCCTCGACGAGGAAGTCCAGCTCCACCTGTTCGCGCAACTTCCTCAAGTTCACCACCAGTTCCGGCGAGGCGATGGCCCCCTCGGCGCTGCCATAGGCCGTGAGCATTTCCTGGAGTTTGCCAAAGTAGCCGTCCAGGGCGCCCAGGTTGGAGGAAATGAAACCGATCGGGTTGTTGATTTCGTGGGCCACCCCGGCCGCCAACTGACCCAGGGAGGCGAGTTTTTCCGACTGCACCAACTGGCTTTCCAGCATCTTGCGTTCGTCGATTTCCATTTGCAGCAGCTCGCTGGCCTGTTTGAACGCCAGGGTCCGCTGTTCCACCAGGTCCTCGAGCTTGTTCATTTTCAGTTGCGCACGGGAGGTCATTTCCCATTTGGTGGTCAGGGTGTTGGCCATCTGCTGGACTTCGATGTTGTCGAAGGGTTTTTTCAGGATAAGTAACCGATCATGGCCGTTCAGGCGGTCCAGCAGTTCATCCCAGGAATAATCCGAATACGCCGTGCAGACCACCACCTGCAACAGCGGGTCGCGCTTCCAGAGTTCTTCGATGGTCTTGGCGCCATCCCAGCCTTCGGGCATGCGCATGTCGACGAAGGCCAGGGCATAAGGACGCTCTTTGGCTGTCGCCTCCAGCAATTTGTTCAAGCCTTCCTGACCGCCATAGGCCGAGTCGAGTTCGAACACCGTGGTGACAGGTTTCGGCGCTTCGCCGAACAGCGCGCTTTCCATGTCCTGCAAGTCGGCGTTGCTCTCATCCTGCGGGGTGAGGATCTTGCGAAAATCATCATGAATGGCGGGCGTGTCGTCGATCAGCAGGATGCGGCGGTTACTCATGCTATTCATGGTTCACCTTCTGCGAGTTTCAGGGGCACTTGCAATTGGAACGTCGCCCCCTTGCCTGGCCCCTCACTGTGGGCGGTGAGGTGGCCGTTCATTTCAATGGCCGCCAATGCGCAGCTGTGCAGGCCAAAACCGTGGCCTTCCTTACGGGTCGTAAAACCGTGGGCGAAGATGCGTGTCATGTTTTCCTCCGGAATGCCTTCGCCTTCGTCCTTGACGCTGATTTGCAGAGTCTCGCCATCGACGACTTCGGCCTTCAGGGTCATGTTCCGTGCATGGTTGGAAATCCCCCCCATGGCGTATTTGGCGTTGCTGATCAGGTTGATCAGAATCAACAGCAAGCGGTGTTTGTCGCCCATGATCCGCGGCACGTCGCCGTATTCCTTGATCACCGTAACATGATGGCGGGTGAGTGCGCCGGAGTTCATGCGCAAGGCGTCTTCGAGCAACTCGCTGACCACCAGGGGCTCCAGCAGGCTGCTGGCGCCGGCATAGGATTGCTGGGTGGAAACGATGTCCTTGATGTGGTCCACGCTCTTGCTCAACTGGGCCAGTTCGTCGGTAAGGCCTTGCTGTTCGACCGCGATGGCTTCGACCAGTTGGTTGAGGTAGCCAGGCAGCAGCTTGCCTTTTTCGTCTTCGGTGAGGAAGTGCCCCAGGTCGTGGGGATGCTCGTTGATCAGTTGCATCGCCTTGCCCAACCCTTGGGCCTTGCTGCTGCGCAGTTTACGACTGATCAGGTCGGCGGAAATGTTCACGCTGTTGAGCACATTACCTACGTTGTGCAGGACGTTGGTGGCGATTTCCGCCATGCCGGCCTGGCGGGCGGTGTCCATCAACTCGCTCTGGGTATCCTTGAGCTGGCGGGTACGCTCTTCGACCCGTTGTTCCAACTCGTCGTTGGCGGTTTGCAGGGCGTTGTTGACCCGCTTGATCTCAGCGAAGCTGCGCACCAAGCGAATCGCCAGCCAGATCAGGATCAGCACCAGGAATGTGGCGAACACCAGCAGGTAAACGTGGTTGCGCTGGTACTTGGCGGCGGCTTTTTCCTGGTCTTTCTCAAGCAGGTTGGTGATGGTATCCAGGCGATCGGCCACGGGGATCGCTTCGATTCCCTGTAGCAACTCATTGACTTGGGGCTGTTCGCGCAGGATCACCCCAATGTGTTTGCGCACGGTTTCGACGGAGTTGCGCAGCCCCTCCGGCAGGCGCTCCTTGTTGACATCCAGCTGGTTCAAACCCAGCAGGACCTCGGCGGCTGTATCGCTGGTGCTGACCTGGGCGAACTCCATGCTGCTGAGCAACAGGTCGTAGGTATCGATGGCAACGTTCTGCAACTCCAGTCTGTACGTGTCGGGCAGTCGGGCGAACTGGCCTTGGATGTCGTCCTCGGCGGTGGGCAGGAAGTGCAGGGAGTTGCGCAACACCGAGTTGTGGGATTTGAACTGTTCCACCAGACGGGTTTTTTCCTTGACGGCCTTGAGGTATTCGTCGCGTTGGGCCTCCCAGAGTGACGGCTTGTGGCGACCCGGCTCCGATTCAATGGCGTCAAGGCGCTGCCAGAGGCGCGCCATCTCGTGCAGCGGCGAGACCAGGGGGTCGTAATTGTGGCTCAGGGCAATCCGCGCCTTGAGCACTTCGTTGTCCCAGATGGCATCCTGCTGCTTGAGCAGGCGGATCAGGTCCCGGGATTCTATGTAGGAGGCGGCCTGTTGGGCACCTGAATTGATGTACATGAACAGCAGGACGGAAGCCAGCAACAGGCCGATGAGCGCCAGACCGATGCGACGAAGGAGTGTCATAAGGGCTTGCCCTCCCGTTCACCGGTCAGGGTCTTGAGGAATTCGACGATCAATTGCATATCGTTCTTCACCGGCTCGCGTCCCAACTGGTACTTGAACATGACCTCCACCGCGCGCTCGAGGGTCGGCGCGGATCCATCATGGAAATAGGGGGCGGTGACCGCCACGTTACGCAAGCTGGGTACCTTGAAAACCTGGCGGTCGGCTTCATCGCCCGTGATGTTGAAGCGCCCTTCGTCGGCCCGGGTAGGGTTGCCCCGGTCGTTGAAGTAGTCGCCCATCACACCGAATTTCTGGAACATGTTGCCGCCGATATTTACGCCCTGGTGACAAGCGATGCAGCCGTATTCCTTGAAACGCTGGTAACCGAACTTTTCCCGGGGCGTCAGGATGTCGGTATCGCCCAGCAGATACTGGTCGAAGCGCGAGTTGGGGGTCAGCAGGGTGCGTTCAAAGTCGGCCAGGGACGCCTGGATGTTGCGTTGGGTGACGCCGTCGGGGTACGCCTCTTTAAAGTCTTTGGCATAGCCCGGGTCATCGGCGATGCGCTTGACCACCGATTCCCAGGTGCTGCCCATTTCCACGGGGCTGGTTACCACGAGGTTTACCTGTTCCTCCAAGGTGTCGACGCGGCCATCCCAGAACTGATGGAAGTTCAGGCTGGCGTTGAACACGGTAGGCGTATTGACCTCCACCGGTTTGCCGTCAAAGCCCAGGGATAACGGCTTGTCGTCGGCACCGCCCTTGTCCAGGCGGTGACAACTGGCGCAGGACAGGGTGTTGTTGACCGACAGGCGCGGGTCATGGAACAGCCGCTGGCCCAACTGGACGCGCTTGGGGTCCAGTGCCGGGGCGGGAGGGAGTGGTTTGAGGGGTTCGTCCAGCGGCTCAGCATGGGCGGCCATGCTTAATCCCACGAGCAGGCCGAAAGCCAGAATCAGTCCATGTGATGCCATGGGATGTTTTCCTTGAAACTTTTGGTTTATGAGTCTCAGCTGTTCACGAAAACGGGTTCTGGCGTTTTTCCCATTCGGTCATCCAGTCGGCGAAGGCCTGTGGTTCCACCGCCTTGCTGAAGTAATAACCTTGGGCCTCCTCGCACTCGTGGAGCTTGAGAAACTCCAACTGCTCAAGGGTTTCCACGCCTTCGGCGATGATGTGCAGGTTCAAGCTCTTGCCCAGGCTGATGATGGTGCTGACCAGTTTGGCGTCGTTGCTGTCGATACTCAGGTCGCCCACGAACGACTGGTCGATCTTCAACACGTCCACGGGAAATTTTTGCAGGTAGCTCAGGCTTGAGTAGCCGGTGCCGAAATCGTCAATGGCCAGCCGTATCCCCAGGTGCTTGATGGCCTTGAGGGTGGCGACGGTGGTATCGATGTTCTGCATCAGCACGCTTTCGGTGATCTCCAGTTCTAACTGTGTCGGGTCGAATCCGGTTTCCTTGAGCGTACGGGCGATGCCTTCGACGAAGCCGCGCTGGCGAAAGTCGATGGCCGAGATGTTCACCGACAGGTACAGCGGCCGCATCCCCTGGGCTTGCCAGCGGCAGGCCTGTTGGCAGGCTTCCTGGAGCACCCATTGGCTCAGCGGCACGATCAGCCCGCTGTCCTCGGCCACCGGGATGAAGTCTGACGGGAAAACCAGGCCATGCTCCGGGCGGTTCCAACGCACCAGGGCTTCGACGCCGACGACTTTGCCACTGGTCAGGTCGAGCTTGGGCTGGTAATGCAGTACGAACTCTTTGCGTTGCAGCGCCAGGCGCAGGCCGGACTCGATGGTCTGTTGCTGTCGGGCCCGGCGGTTCATGTCTTCGGTGAAAAACCGGTAATCGTTGGGGCCGGTTTCCTTGACATTGCGCATCGCCGTCTCGGCTTTCTTGATCAGCGCCACCGCATCGAAACCGTCGGCCGGATACACGCTGACGCCCAGGCTTGCGGTGACAGTCAGGTCATGGCCGTCGATGGGTTGAGGGGTGTTGATGGCCGCCAGCAGTTTTTCCGCCACGCCTTTGGTCTGTTGCGGGTCGGCGACGTCCCCCACCAGCACCACGAACTCGTCGGAACCGTAGCGAAACACCGAATCGGACTCACGCACCACGGATGCCAGCGACCGGGCCACCCGCTTGAGCATTTCATCGCCCACCGGATGGCCCAGCGCGTTATTGACGCGCTTGAAGCGGTCCAGGCCGATGAACATCACCGCCAGTTGCCGGTCATGCCGGCGACACTGGGCCATGGCCTGGGTCAGGCGATCGCCCAGCAACATGCTGTTGGGCAGCTCAGTGAGCACGTCGTATTGCAGCAGGTGAGACACCTTGAGCAGTTCCTGGACCCGCTCTTCAATCGTGCGCTCCAGGCTGCGCATTTTTCTCGCCGCGTCCTGGGCCAGCTGCCATTTCCAGGTCATGGCACTGGCCATCTGGCGGATTTCCAGGGTGTCGAACGGTTTCTTGAGGATCAGCAACTGATCATCGAACTCGATCCGTTCGGCCATGGTTTCCCAGGAATAATCCGAGAACGCCGTGCACAGGGCGATTTGCAGGCGCGGGTCGGCTTTCCACAGTTGCTCGATGGTTTGCAGGCCGTCCCAGCCCGGGGGCATGCGCATGTCGGCGAACACCAGCGCATAGGGCTGGCCTTCGGCCTGGGCGCGCTTGACCAGTTCCAGGGCTTCTTCGCCCTGATAGGCCGAGTCGATCTGAAATTGCAGCCGGTTGACTTGCGGTGTACCGAACAGCAGGCTCTCGGTGTCGTCCAGTGAGTCATCGTTACCGGCGGAAGGGCTGAGGATCTTGCGAAAGTCCTGGTGGATCGCCGGTGTGTCGTCCACCACCAGGATTCGCCGGTTGGCTGGCACCGACATGGGGTTCATGGGTTGCTCTCCGATAGCTGGTTGGCAGGTCGGGTCCAGTGGTCCGTTACCGGAACAATGGTGCCGGCCTTGAGCAGTTCGGCGGCCTGGCCGCTATCGACCACGGTACTGAAGTAATGCCCCTGGGCTTGCATCGCCCCGCCGCTGGACATCAGCGTGGTGCGCTGCTCCTGGGTCTCGACGCCTTCAGCAATGATGCCGATGCCCACATCCTTGGCAAAGTTGATGATCGCCCGCAACGTCACGGCGTTCTCTGGATCGTCGTTGGCGCTGTCGAGAAACCGCTGGGCGAGCTTGAGGTGGTTGACCCGATAGGTCTTGAGGTAGTCGAACGAAGAATATTCGGTGCCGAAATCATCGATGGCGATCTGCACGCCCAGTTCGCAGAGGCGCGGCAGCACGTCGTTGTGGGTCCATTTGGTCTGGGCCAGGGTGGCTTCGGTGACGTCGAAACGCAGGTCCCAGGGCGCCAGTTCCCAACGCGCCGTGGTGCGCAGCACGTCGTAGATCAGTTCCGGGCCGGTCTTGAGCTGGGTCAGGGACAGGTCGATGGCGATCACCGGGGGCGCCATGCCTTGGTCGCGCCACTGGCGCATCTGTTGGCAGGCCTGGTCCAGCACCCAATGACCGAGGCCAATGATAATCCCGGTTTTCTCGGCGGCCGGCATGAAGGCCGCCGGTTCCAACCAGCCACGCTGCGGATGGTTCCAGCGTACCTGCACGCCCATGCCGAGGATCTTGCCGGTGCCGAGGTCGACTTCCGGCAGGTAGTGCAGTTGCAGTTCCTTGTTTTCGATGGCCTGGCGCAGGTCATTGGCCAGGGCGACGCGGTCCGTGACCTCCTGGTTAATTTCTTCATTGTGGAAATGGTACTGGTTGCGGCCCTTTTCCTTGGAGCGGTAGAGCGCCATGTCGGATTGCGCCATCAAGCTGTCGGCACTCAGGCTCTGCGGGGTGTACAGGGCGATGCCGATGCTCACCGAGATCCGCACGTCGTTGCCGTCCAGGGAGTAGGGCGCCACCAGGGTATCGCGGATCTTGGCCGCCAGCGCGGCACAATGGGTCGCTTCATGGACATCCAGTTGCAGGATGGCGAACTCGTCGCCACCCAGGCGCGCCACCACGTCGTTTTCCCGGGTACAGGCCTTGATGCGCGCGGCGACCTCCTGCAACAACAGATCGCCGATGGGGTGGCCCAAGGTGTCGTTGATCCGCTTGAAGTGGTCCAGGTCCAGATAGAACATCGCAAACGGCGCCGCTCCCCGACGAGCGGCGGCGAAGGCTTGGTGCAGGCGCTCGATTACGGTGGCGCGGTTGGCCAGCCCGGTCAGGCCGTCGGTGCGGGCCAGCAGGGCGATCTTCTCTTCGGCCAGCTTGCGCTCGGTGATGTCGAGAATGATGCCCTCCACCTCCAACAGCAGGCCCTGCTCGTTGCGCACCGGAATGTAGCGATTCTCCACCCAGCGGAATGTGTCGTCGCCAGTGCGCATGCGGAACTCGATGGAGGCGCCCGCCGTATCGCGACCCAGGACGCGCACCATGGCGTCGTCGACTTTGCTTTGGTCGTCGGGGTGAATCAGGATTTGCGCCCAATCCGGCGAATTGATCAGTTGCGCCGCTGAATGGCCGAACTTGGTGATGTTGTGGGAGATGTACATCAACGGGAACGGCGGTTCGCCGCGCAGGCGATAGAGGATGGTCGGGCTGTTCTGCACGATGATGTTGGCGTCGGCGAGCTCCCGGGTACGTTCCTCGACTGCCCGTTCGAGCATGTCCATTTTCAGCGCTGCGTCTTCGGTCATTTGCCATTTGACGGTCAAGGCGCTGGCCATCTGGCGGATCTCGATGGCATCGAAGGGTTTTTTCAGGATCAACAGGCGATCGCCCAAGTCGAGGCGCTCGGAGATGTCCTCCCAGGAATAGTCCGAGTATGCGGTGCACAGGGCCACTTGCAGCTTGGGGTCGACTCGCCACAGCCGTTCGATGGTCTCCAGGCCGTCCCAGCCTGGTGGCATGCGCATGTCGATGAAGGCCATGGCGAAGGGCTGCCCCTGGGCCAGCGCTGATTCGACTTTATTCAAGGCTTCCATGCCCTGGAACGCCGAATCGAGTACGAAACTCTGGTTGGAAACCACCACCGGCGCGCCGAACAGGGCTTCTTCGGCGCTGCTCAGGCTGTCTTCGGTGGTCACCTGGGGGCTGAGGATTTTTCGAAAGTCCTCATGAATTGTCGGGGTGTCGTCAACAATCAGGATCCGCCGATTGCCTTTCTCCATCGGCAGGCTCATGGCCGTGCACCGCTTTGATGCTGACTATAGAACCGTGGGAGCATCTGATATCCCTTTCTGTGGCATGAGTATTCTGGCCTGTACTTGGCCCTTCATGAGGTACAGCATAGTCGGCTCATCGGGATGCGCTCGGCCTGTAATGGCAATTCCTGCCTAAATTTACGCAATCTACTAGCCTGTATTTCGGGGGTAGGGTAGAACAGTTGTCGTGAATAGGAGGGGGTTCTAATGGAAGATCAATCGCCGGACGTTCCGGTTACGAAGCCGACGGTGCTGCTGGTCGATGACGAAGAGTCGATTCTCAATAGCCTGCGGCGGTTATTGCGCAGCCAACCGTATGAAATTCTGTTGGCCGACAGCGGGGCCAAGGCCCTGGAAATCCTCAAGGAGCGGCCGGTCGACCTGGTGATGACCGATGCGCGCATGCCGAACATGGACGGCGCGACGCTGCTGGCGCAGATTCGCAAGCTTTACCCGTCGACCTTGCGCATCCTGCTCACCGGTTACGCCGACGTGGATATGATGACCAAGGCCATCAATGAGGGGCAGCTTTATCGCTACCTCAGCAAGCCCTGGAACGATGAGGAACTGATACAGGCCCTGCGTCAGGCCCTGGCCCACCAACATTCCGAAAGCGAGCGCCAGCGCCTCGAAGCGCTGAACAGCGAACAGAACCAGCAACTCAAGACCCTCAACGCCACCCTGGAAAAACGCGTGGCCTCGCGCACCTCCGAGTTGCAGCAGACCGCCGACATGCTCGACCTGGCCTATGACGAGCTCAAGCGCAGCTATGTAACCAGCACCGAAGTGTTTTCGTTGATCGCCAACCTGCGCCTGCCCAAGGCCAAGCAGACCAACCGGCAGATCATCGAGCTGATCCGCGTCTACAGTCGGCTGCACTTCCTGGACGAGTCCACCGACCGCGACCTGACCATGGCTGCGGCGCTCTACAACATTGGCAAGCTGAGTTGGACCGACAACATGATGGTCACGCCCGCCGACATGTTGCACCACACTGAACTTGAGCTGTACCGCGCCTATCCGAAGCAGAGCGAATCGCTGCTGATGACCCTGGACCCGATGAAGGATGCGGCACGGATCATCCGCCATCACCAGGAGCGCTGGGACGGTAGCGGCTTTCCCGAGCACCTCAAGGGCGAGGCCATTCCGTTCGGTTCGCGGCTGTTGAAACTGGCGGTGGACTTCATTGAACTGCAGCGCGGGTTGATTCTCGAGCGGCAGATGAACAGCGACGAAGCGCTGGTCTACATCCGCAAATACGCCGGCAAGCTGTACGACCCGGACATGATCGAGGACTTCATCAAGGCTTGTGGCGAATACCTGGACGACGTGACCTTGTCCGATCCGACGGTGAAGGTCATGAGCACCCGGGAGTTGGGGCCTGGGATGATCCTGGCGCGCAACCTCAACGCCGACAACGGTATGTTGCTGCTGAACGCTGGCAAGGTCCTGAGCGCTCCGCTGGTGGAAAAGCTCATCGCCTTCGAATCGATGGAAGGGGCCCGGTACAGCGTGTTCGTCAAAATCCCTGAGGAGGAAGCGGACCCCTCGGTGCCGAAGCCGATTTTGGGCTGACCGCAGTTCAACTGTGAGAGCGGGCTTGCTCGCGAAGGCGGAGTATCAGTCGCAATCAATGTTGCCTGACACAGCGCCTTCGCGAGCAGCCCGCTCCCACATGGGGATGTGTGGATTCTGGGCTTTGCTCGTTTCCCCCTGGCCTGTAATCTCCCCCGGCATTTCCCCGCCCAAGGCTTTGATCTCCCATGACCACTTCCCTCATCCGCATTGCCGCGGCCCTGTTGATCGGGCCTGACGGTCGAACCCTGCTGGTGCGCAAACGCGGCACCCTGGCCTTCATGCAGCCGGGGGGCAAGATCGAGGCCCATGAACAGCCGGTCCAGGCCCTGGCCCGGGAGCTGGAAGAGGAACTTGGCCTGACGATCGATCCGGCACAAGCCCGTTACCTGGGCTCGTTCAGCGCTCCGGCCGCCAACGAGCCGG
Source organism: Pseudomonas viciae (assembly GCF_004786035.1). NCBI lineage: Bacteria > Pseudomonadati > Pseudomonadota > Gammaproteobacteria > Pseudomonadales > Pseudomonadaceae > Pseudomonas > Pseudomonas viciae. The sequence goes on along the minus strand of NZ_CP035088.1, from coordinate 5,411,208 downwards.
GTTTTACCGTGCAGGCTGAAGTGTTTTTGCTGACCATCGACGCCCCGGTTTCGCCCGCCGCTGAAATTGAGGAAGTGCGCTGGATCGACCCGGCCGGCGACAGCGATCTTGTGTTGGCACCGTTGACAGGTGAGGTGATCCTGCCGTTTTATCGAGCCACACACCTCGTGACCTGCTGACTCAAGGATTGATGCTCATGATTCCATTGCCGGACCTGTTGGTTTTCGCCGCCGCGGCGTTGTTGATGGTGCTCACGCCCGGCCCGAACATGATCTATCTGATTTCCCGTTCGATCTGCCAGGGCCGCAAGGCCGGTGTCACGTCCTTGCTGGGGGTGGTGGCCGGGTTTTTCGTGCACATGTTCGCCGCGGCGGTGGGGCTCACCGCAGTGTTCCTGGCAGTGCCGGTGGCCTATGAAGTGTTGAAATGGGCCGGTGCGCTGTACCTGCTCTGGCTGGCCTGGCAGGCCGTGAAGCCCGGGGCGCGTTCGCCTTTCGAGGCCCAGCAGCTGCCGGCGGACTCGACGCGCAAGTTGATCACCATGGGCTTTCTCACCAGCGCGCTGAATCCGAAGATCGCGGTGTTTTACCTCTCGGTGTTCCCGCAATTCATCAGCCCGGAACACGGTTCGCTGTTCACCCAGAGCATCATCCTGGGGCTGACCCAGATCAGCGTCAGTTTTAGCGTCAACCTGCTGATTGCCCTGTTCGCCGCCGGCATTGCCTCGTGGTTCGTCCACAACCCGACCTGGCTGGCGGCCCAGCGTTATTTCATGGGCTTTGTGCTGGGGGCGCTGGCGTTGCGCCTGATGTTTGAGCAACGGCGTTCGGCGTGAGCATTCGACGGCTGCGGGCGGGCGATGCCCAGGCGTATCGCGAGCTGATGCTCCAGGCCTACGCGCTTCATCCGCAGGCCTTCACCTCCAGCGTCAACGAGCGGGCGGCGCTGCCCATCAATTGGTGGGAAGCGCGCCTGACCAATCGGCTGGATGTGGTGCTGGGGGCGTTTGTCGAGGATCAGTTGGTGGGGATTGTCGGGCTGTCCCTGGAGCCCCGGGAAAAGGCCCGGCACAAAGCGACGTTGTTTGGCATGTACGTCGTCCAAGCCCATTGTCATCGAGGCCTGGGCTACCAACTGGTACAGGCCGCCCTCGACGAAGCCCGTCGCTACAGCTTTTTGCGCCTGGTGCAATTGACCGTCACCGCCGGCAACGCCCCGGCCGTCAAGCTCTACCAGCGCTGCGGTTTCGTGCTGTACGGCCTCGAACCAATGGCGATACGGGTGGGCGACGAATACCTCGACAAAATCCATATGTGGCTTGAGCTCTAATCCCACCGCCCTTGTGAGATGAGCACACGTTCTGTGTCAACCAGCGATCTCCTGTGGGAGCGGGCTTGCTCGCGATAGGCGCGACGCGGTATCACCGAACAGCACTCACCCCATCCAACGTGGAAAACGAAGTGTCCTTGGCCGTCAGCAAAAAATCGCGCATGTACGGCGCATCGAGCATGTCGGTACGCACCGCCGCATACAGCGTGGCAAACAAGCCTTTCTCCCCCAGCCGCTTGGCTTTCACGTAGCCCCGCGAGCTGTATTCATGCAGTGCCCAGTGCGGCATGCCGCACACACCTCGGCCGCTGGCCACCAGTTGCATCATCATCACCGTCAGTTCGGAGGTGCGCACCTGGGCCGGTTCGATGTCGGCCGGCTCCAGGAAGCGGGTGAAGATGTCCAGCCGGTCTCGTTCCACCGGATAGGTGATCAAGGTTTCGCTGATCAGGTCTTCCGGCACGACGTAGGGCTTGCCCGCCAGGCGATGCTGGTTGGCCACGGCAAGCATCGCTTCGTAGGTGAACAGCGGCACGTAGGTGATGCCGGCCAGTTCCAGCGGGTCGGAGGTCACCACCAGGTCCAGATCACCCCGGGCCAGGGCCGGCAGCGGGGCGAAGGCGAAGCCCGAAGCCAGGTCCAGTTCGACTTCCGGCCAGGCGTCGCGAAACTGGTCGATGGTCGGCATCAGCCACTGAAAGCAACTGTGGCATTCGATCGCCATGTGCAAACGTCCGGCGGTGCCGCCGGCCAGCCGTGCGATGTCCCGTTCGGCACCGCGCAACAGGGGCAGGGTGGCGTCGGCCAGTTGCAGCAGGCGCAGGCCGGCGCTGGTGAAGCGTACCGGCTTGGTCTTGCGCACGAACAACGGCATCCCCAGGCGCTCCTCCAGTTCCTTGAATTGGTGGGAGAGGGCGGACTGGGTCAGGTGCAGGCGTTCGGCGGCTTCGACCAGGCTGTCGGCTTCGCGCAAGGCGTGCAGGGTCTTGAGGTGACGGATTTCAAGCACGGTGGCCTCCATGAGGAAAACTTGTGATCAACACGAAAAGGTTGAGTTTGTCTCATGTAGGGTGAGCTGTCGACAATGGCGCCATCTTTTATAGGAGGACGCATACCATGGCCCTGGCCCACTCTCTCGGTTTTCCACGCATCGGCACCGACCGCGAACTGAAAAAAGCCCTCGAAGCCTACTGGAAGGGCGACCTCGCCCCGGCCGCGCTGCAAGCGGTGGGCCGCGAACTGCGGGCCCGGCACTGGCAACTGCAGAAAGATGCCGGCATCGACTTGCTGCCGGTCGGTGACTTTGCCTGGTACGACCAGGTGCTCGGTCACACCTTGGCCCTGGGCGCCGTTCCGCCGCGTTTCCACAGCACCTTGAGTGCCCAGGGTAAACCGACCCTCGACACGCTGTTTGCCATGGCCCGTGGCGCCACGGCCGCCTGTTGCGGTACCGACCACGGCCAGGCGCAATACGCCCAGGAATTGACCAAGTGGTTCGACACCAACTACCACTACCTGGTCCCGGAGTTTTCCGCGGATCAGACCTTCACCCTGAGCTGGGAGCAGTTGTTCGACGAAGTCGACGAGGCCCACGCCCTGGGGCACCAGGTCAAACCGGTGATCATCGGCCCGCTGACTTATCTGTGGCTGGGCAAGGCCAAGGGTGGGAATTTCGACAAGCTCGAGCTGCTGGAGCGCCTGCTGCCGGTCTACGGTGAAATCCTCAACCGCCTCAAGGCCCAGGGCGTGGAGTGGGTGCAGATCGACGAACCGATCCTCACCCTCGACCTGCCCCTGGCCTGGAAAAGCGCGTTCGAGCGGGCTTATCACATTCTCCAGTACTCGCCGCTGAAGAAACTGGTGGCGACTTATTTCAGTGGCCTGGAAGACAACCTCGGCCTGGCGGTGAGCCTGCCGGTGGACGGTTTGCACATCGACGCCGTGCGTGCGCCGGAGCAACTGGGCCAGGTACTGGACCGCCTGCCCACCTACAAGATTCTGTCGGTGGGGCTGGTCAATGGCCGTAATGTCTGGCGTTGCGAACTGGAACAGGCACTGGCGCAGTTGCAACCGGCCCAGGAGCGTTTTGGCGATAACCTCTGGGTCAGCACTTCTTGTTCATTGCTGCACAGCCCGGTGGATCTGGAGCGCGAAGACCGGCTCGATCCGGAACTCAAGGGCTGGCTGGCCTTCGCCGTGCAGAAGTGCGGTGAAGTGGCGGTGTTGCGCGATGCGCTCAACGATCCGCAGGCCCCCGGCGTACAGCAGGCCTTGGCCGACAGCCGCGAGGTGCAGGCCCGTCGCGCCAACTCGACGCGCATTCACAAAGCCGAGGTCCAGGCTCGTCTGGCCGCCATCGGGCCACAGGACAGCCAGCGGCGTTCGTCGTTTGCCAAGCGCATCGAACAGCAGCATGCCCGGTTGAAACTGCCCACGTTTCCCACCACCACCATCGGCTCCTTCCCGCAGACTCCGGCGATTCGCCTGGCGCGTCAGGCATATAAGCAAGGCAAGCTGTCGGCCAATGATTATCAGGACGCCATGCACACCGAGATCCGCCATGCCGTGCAGATCCAGGAACGCCTGGGTCTGGATGTGCTGGTGCACGGTGAAGCCGAGCGCAACGACATGGTGGAGTATTTCGCCGAGCAACTGGACGGCTACTCCTTCACCCGTTTCGGTTGGGTGCAGAGCTACGGCTCGCGTTGCGTGAAACCGGCGATCATCTACGGCGACATCAGCCGGCCGAAAGCCATGACCGTCGACTGGATCCGCTACGCGCAAAGCCTGACCGACAAGGTCATGAAGGGCATGCTCACCGGTCCCGTGACCATGCTGATGTGGTCGTTTCCCCGTGAGGACATCTCGCGTCAAGTCCAGGCCCGCCAACTGGCCCTGGCCCTGCGCGACGAAGTAGTGGACCTGGAACAGGCCGGAATCAAGATCGTGCAGATCGACGAGGCGGCGTTCCGCGAAGGTTTGCCGCTGCGTCGCGGGCAATGGCGGGAGTACCTGGACTGGGCCGTGGAGGCCTTCCGCTTGAGCGCGTCGGGGGTGAGCGACGAAACCCAGATCCACACCCACATGTGCTACAGCGAATTCAACGACGTGATCCAGGCTATCGCGGCCATGGACGCTGACGTCATCACCATCGAAACTTCGCGTTCGGACATGGAACTGCTCGACGCGTTCGAGGCATTCGACTACCCCAACGACATCGGGCCGGGCGTCTACGACATCCACTCGCCACGGGTGCCGGACACGGCTGAGATGGTCGCGCTGATGAGCAAGGCAGTGAAGCGGATCCCCGCCGAGCGGTTGTGGATCAACCCCGACTGCGGGCTGAAAACCCGGGCTTGGCCGGAGACGGAAGCGGCGTTGGTGAACATGGTGGCGGCGGCGCGGCAACTGAGAAGCCAGTTGGCGTAAGAGCCGCGTAGGAGCTGTCGAGCGAAGCGAGGCTGCGATCTTTCCCCAGACAATTGGGTCTTGAATGAAGATCAGCAAAACAAGATCAAAAGATCGCAGCCTTCGGCAGCTCCTACACAATCCTCATCTCCTCGCAGCCCTGCCGGATTCTGCAGCACCCCCTCAGGCAGTCCGCCCTCCAAGCACTTCAGCGACCCAGTCGGCAATGTACTGGCCGGCATTGATACTGTTATCGAAGCTCGAATGTTGGACGCCGCCTTCGCGTTCGGTGAATATTTTCAGCTCGCGCTTAGGGCTGTTGACCAACTGCTCGTAGGTACGGTGCGCCCACTTCAATGGAATCTGCGAGTCCTTCTCACCATGGGTGACGAGGAACGGCACCTTGATGCGATCCAGTATGCCGTCCAGGTGGACATTCTCGGCGATGGTCATGAACTCATCGGTGTCTTTGGCGCCCCATACCCAGGCTACGTGCGACCAGTAATGCGGAACTGGGAAGCTGCCTTCTTTTTCCATGCGCCGCTTCTGTACATCACGCCAGTCATGGTTGGCACCCCAGACTACCCCGCAGGCAAAGCGCGGCTCGAAGGCTACCGCGCGGGGGCAGTAATAGCCGCCGAGCGACACGCCTTCCATGCCGATGCGTTTGGCGTCGATATCGCTGCGGGTTTCCAGCCAGTCCACCACTCGACTGGCCCAATGTTCGCTGTCAAAGCGCGCAGTCAGGTTATGCAGGCGCAGGGCTTCGCCGGTACCAGGCTGGTCGATGATCAACGATGACACGCCACGTTTGGCCAGCCAGGCGGGCAGGCCAACGCGGTATTTCATTTCTTTGGTGGAGTCCAGTCCGTTGACCTGCACCAGAATCGGCGCTGGGCCGCCGACGCCTTCGGCACGGACCAGCAGACCGGAAATGTGTTTGCCCTCGTAAGGGATTTCAACGCGCTCGCAGTTTTCCTGCGCCAGTTCGATACCGCGTTGGAAGGTGTGTAAAAAGCGCTGGTACAGCTCCGTACGGCCAGGGGCGCCATGGGCCTGCAGGCGTTCGCAGCTCAGGTAATAGGTCGCGGCGCGGTTGTATTTTTCGCCGGCTGACAACATTCGACCTTTGGCTTCATCTTCCTCGGCCAAGCCGCAAAGCTTGTCGGCCATTTTCGCCCAGGTTTCACGGAAGGCCTTGCTGCCGGCGGCATCCGGCTGCTTGGCGGCCTCTTGCAGCGGCGCGCACATTTCTTCGATTTCGCCGATGCGGGCGCCCATTTCAATGGCGAGGTCGACGGAAAGATTCCACACGTAGTTGGTCGGGAAGTAGCGGAACATGATTGTTATTGTCCTTGTGCAAACAAAGGCAGGCAGCCAGGTCCGGAGCGGATGACAGCCTGACCTGGCGGTTCGAAGCAGGCTAAGGGGAGGGCAATTGTTTGGCCAATCGCAAGTCGGGATGGGAGGTATTGCGAACGGTGATGGAGCGTATGTGTGTCATTGGCCTAGGGGTTTTCTACTCACAGATCAAGCAGCAAATCCAGATACCTATCATCGTACTTTGCGATTGCTCATAACGCGGGATGCGATTGGTGTCGTTGAGGTACGACTCACTAGAGTTGGCGCTACACCGCGCCGTTGGCTGGAGTCCCGGGCGCGCACAACAACAAGAACAAGGTATCGGCAAATGAGTGAGTCTAATTCCGGCACTGCGATCAGCCTGGGCGCCAAGGGCAGGATGTGTTTCCACTACCGTGGGAGGAATTGGACATGCCTGTACTGAGCCGTGTGCTTGGCAATCTGTCGGTGGGTGCCAAGCTGTCGCTGGGTTTTGGCCTGGTGTTGCTGGTTACCCTGGGGGTGGCGGCCACGGCTTTTCACTCTCTGGGTGTGTTGCAGCAGCGCGGTGAGCAATCGCGTCAGGAGTCGTCGATCCAGGCATTGATCCTGCGTGCCCGCATCGCCGAAAAGGCATTTGCCCTGGATCTTGCTCCGCAGGGCCTGGAGCAGGTGCGCGAGACAATCGGCAAGCTGAACCAGCAACTTGATGAGGAACCGGCCAATAGCGCATCGGGCGCCACGGTGCGCACGGCGGTCAGTGCTTACCTGGAGCAGTTTCTCGGCTATGCCGATTCGTTGCGTCGGGCTCGCGAAGCCCGCTTGCGCATGCAGACGCTGGCGCAGACGGCAGGCGATAGCTTTACCCTGCTGTTTCTCGATCAACTGGATGCGCTGAATACCCGGTTGGGGCAGGGCACACCCCCGACCAGCAATCAGATGGTGCTGCTTGAGCAGACCGCTGCATTGCGCGACAAACTCGCCAAGCTGCGTGACAGCGAACTGTACTACTCGCTCGATGGTGAGGAGCGTTACCGCAGCGACTGGGAAATGAGCATGAGTGACCTGCTGGCCGCCATGCAGGCGCTCGATCTTGGCGAGCAGCAAGGCGAGTCGCTGCAGGAGGCGAGCACAGCCTTGGGCGACTACCGCAAGGCCTTCGTCGAGTTTGTCGCCAGCCGTGGGCAAAGCGCGCAAAGCAGTGCGGCGATGAACGCGCAAACCGAGCAGGTGAGCAAGCTGCTGGCCCTGGCCGATGAACAGCAAAGGCAGGCGGTGCTGGATGATAATCGCCGCGCCGATCGCCAATTGGGCTTGATCACTTTTCTGGCGCTCGCCTTGGGCATCGGGGCCAGCCTGCTGATCCGTCAGTTGATAGTGCAGCCGCTGCGCCAGGCCGTGCAGCTGGTCCAGCGGGTGGCAGCGGGAGATCTGAGCGATCCGCCGTCAGGCCGTGTTCGTCGCGATGAACTGGGCCAGTTGTTGGGCGCGGTGAGCAGCATGCTGGGCAGCCTGCGCGGATTGGTCGGGCGCATCGACCGTGGGGTCGGCTCGCTCAACGGCATGGCCGGCAGCCTGGCCGAAGTGACCCAGAGCAACAGCCGTGGTGTCGAGCACCAACGCCAGGAAACCGAACTGGCCGCCACCGCCATGCAACAGATGGCCGCCACGGCGCAGGAGGTTGCCCGCAACGCGGGTGAGGCCCGCGCAGCGGTGGCGCATGCCGACGAACAGGCGCGTGAGGGTGATGAACTGGTGCGCCAGGCGGGGGGCAAGATCGACCATCTGGCGGTGGAGATGAGTGGTTGTGCGCAAGCCATGCGCTCGTTGCTGGTGGAGAGCGCAGCGATCGGTGGCGTGCTCGATGTCATCAAGGCGGTGGCCGAGCAGACCAACCTGCTGGCGCTCAACGCCGCCATCGAGGCGGCGCGGGCTGGCGAGCATGGTCGCGGTTTCGCCGTGGTCGCCGACGAGGTGCGCGGCCTGGCACGGCGTACACAGCGTTCGACCACGGAAATCGAAGGGTTGATCGTTCGTCTGAGCAGCGTTGCCCAACAAGCCGCCGAGCGCTTGCAAGGCAGCCATGTGTTGAGCGATGAAACGGTGGTGCTTGCCGCACAAGCCTCCCAGGCACTGGCGCGGATCACCCGGGCGGTGTCCAGCATCGAGCAGATGAACCAGCAGATTGCCGCAGCCGCCGAGCAGCAGAGTGTGGTGGCCGAGCAAGTCAGCCAGAGTATGACGCGGGTGCGCGAAGTGACCGAGGGCAGCGCCAGGGAAAGCCAGCAACTGCAAGTCTCAACGGCCGACCTGCAACAGGTTAGCGGTGAACTCAAGGCGGCCGTCGGGCATTTCCGCACCTGACCCGGTTCCGGGCAAGGGAGCGGCTACTGCTCCAGCTCATTGATGATTTGACTGATTTTCGCTCGCAGCCAACGGTGCATCGGATCCCCGTCCATGGTGCGATGCCAGAGCATGAACTCACGCATCACCGGGATTTTCACCGGCGGCTGCAAGATGCGCAGCGGCAGGTAGTTGGCGTAGAGCCTGGCCATGCGCTGGAGCATGGTGGCGACGCGTTGGGTGCCGACGATCAACTGCGGCAAGGTGTTGAAGTCGTGGGTCACCACTTCCATGCGACGCGTGAAACCGTACTGGGCCATCAGCCATTCTTCGACGCTCAGTTGTCGGTTGCGACCAAAAATCACCGAGACATGACCCATCTCGATGTACTGATCGAGGGTGATGCTATCGCCCACTTGGGTGTTGCCGTCCCACACAACGCAAACGTGCTCTTCTTCGAACAGTAACTGCGATGGGTGGCCTTCAATGAGATAGCGCTCAGGCACGATCATCATGTCGGCCTCGCCGCGCATCAGCAGCTCGGTTGAGGTGTCGCCGGGGCCAAGCAGCTCGAAGGTGATGTGCGGAGCTTCCAGGGAGATCTTCTGGATCACCCGGGCAAACAGGACGCTGATCAGATAGTCCGAGGTGATCAGGCGGAAATGGCGCTTGCTGGTGGCGGGGTCGAACACCGGTTTGGCGGTGATCGAGGACTGGATCGTCAGCAGTATCTGGCGCACTGGCGCCGCCAGTTCACGGGCATAGGGCGTGGGCTGCATCTTGCGCCCGACCTGCGCCAGCAGTTCGTCTTCGAAATAGACCCGCAGCCTGCCCAGTACGCCGCTGGTGGCGGATTGGGTCATGTGCAGGCGTTCGGCGGCGCGGGTGATGTTCTGCTCTTCCAGTAACACATCAAGCGCCACCAGGAGGTTGAGATCCAGGTGGTTAAAACGCATGGCGGTCTCGATTTTTGTATTTATTTTGTAAATACCTTCCGACCTTCCTATCGCGGCGTCAAGCCCCGTGAAGAGGTGCGTCGACCGATGTCTTTGCGATTTTTCACGTCGTTTGGCGCTGCGCAGCCAGGTATCGCGTTTACCGATAGGTCGCATCCCGACAAGCGATTAGTCAGTGCGTTTTCGCCACTTCAGTATCGACCCACAGTCGGTTGGCCGTGACGCTTGATCGACTCCAAGACCCGCCTCGGCAGCGCTTCGCCTGGCACGGCTCCCGTAAGCGGGGTGCTGGCCTGCGCTGAATAATTACAATGGAGTGGTAACTCAATGAACATCATTGGCCTTGATGCCTTGATTTTTGGCGTCGACGACATTCAAGCCTGTACCCATTGCCTGCGTGACTACGGCCTGCAACCTGTCGATGTCGACAGCGAGGGCGGTCGTTTTGAAGCCCTCGACGGCACTGCCGTGATTATCCGCCGGGCTGACGATGCCAGTCTGCCGGCGGCCATCGGGCCTGCACCCTCGATTCGTGAAACCATCTATGGCGTGGCCAGCGGTGCGGATCTCGAGGCCATCGCCGATGAGCTGGGGCGCGATCGCCTGGTGATCCGTGGTGCCGATGGCTCCGTGCACAGTGTTGACGATATGGGGTTCGCCATTGGTTTTCAGATCAGTGTGCGGCGTCCGTACAGCGCGCCAGCCGACCTGACCAATGCGCCGGGCCATGCCCCCCAGCGCCCGGTCAATCAACCGGGTATCACCCCCGATATGCAGGCCCTGCCGCGCACCCTGTCTCATGTGGTGTATTTCGTGCCGGATGCGCTGAAGGCCGAGGCCTTTTACAAGCGCCTGGGCTTCATGACCACCGATACCTTCGTTGGTGCTGGCCCGTTCATGCGTCCAGCCGGTTCCGATGACCATCATTGCCTGTTCATGATCCAGACGCCACCGCACATGAAGGGTTGCGAGCACTTTACCTTTCACATGGGCAGCGGCACGGAAGTGCTGCTGGCCGGGCGACGCTTCGAACAGCAAGGCTGGACCAGCTTCTGGGGCCCAGGCCGTCACCTCTTTGGCTCCAACTGGTTCTGGTACTTCAACAGCCCATTGGGCTGCCACATCGAATACGACGCCGACATGGACAAGCACGATGATGCCTGGCAAGCGCGTCAGGCGCCTTTGTCGGCGGATAACTCGCAGCTGTTCCTGTTCACTTCCCGGGAAAAATGGTTCCCGAGCGGTCCGCCGCCCAAGCAGGCCTGAGTGCGGAGTTTGTCCATGAGTCTCGACGCCCTTGCGCTATGTCGCCTGGATGAATTGCTCGAAGGGCAGGCCCGCGGATTCGATCCTCTGGACACAGGGAAGGACAGCGTGTTTGCCCTGCGCCATGGCGGCGAGGTGCGGGTCTATCGCAATAGTTGCCCGCATCTGCAGGTGCGCCTGGAGTACCGCAAGGATCGTTTTCTCAGTGTCGATGGCAGCCAGATTGTCTGTTACGCCCACGGTGCCCGGTTCCTTCCGGACAGTGGCCTGTGCATCTACGGACCGTGCCTGGGGGAAAGCCTGAGTGCTCTGCAATGGCATGCGGAGGCTGATTGGCTGGTGCTCGAAGCGGGTCAATTGGAGGCGTGTGCACCTGAATCAACGTATCGCGGTTGCTGATACATCGTATCCCTACATGCGATTAGTCAAACGCCTGCTTTGCCGAGAAAGTGAGCACAACGCGGTAGCGAATGCGTGCAGAAACAGCCGGTAGTGAGGCCTCGGATCGCTCCGGCAGAAAGCTTGCGTGAATAACAAGAATAAGAGTGAGACAAGCATGAAAGCAGTGAAAAAAGTGCTTATCGTCGGTGGTGGTATCGGTGGTCTGTGCGCCGCGATCGCTTTGCGTCGCCAGGACATCGAAGTCGAACTTGTCGAGCTCAAGACGCAATGGACAGTCTACGGCGTCGGCATCATCCAGCAGAGCAACGTCGTGCGTGAGATGGCCAAGTTGGGTGTGTTGGACGGCTACCTGGATGCTGCCTACGCGTTCGAGGATGTGACCATCAATACCACAGCGGGTGAACAGCTGGCGCGAATACCCGGCCAGCGCCTGGCCGGCCCCGAATACCCGGCCAACGTCGGCATCTCGCGCCTGGCCCTGCATCAAGTCCTCTGCGAAACCACCATTGCCCTGGGTGCCTCGATTCGCCTGGGCCTGAGCGTGCAAACCCTGGAGCAGGTGGACGAGGGCGTTGATGTGCTGTTCACCGACGGCAGTCGCGGTTGTTACGACCTGGTCGTGGGGGCCGATGGCCTGTACTCGCAAATGCGCGGTTTGCTGTTCGGCGAGCAGTACCGGCCGCGTTTCACCGGCCAGTCGGTGTGGCGCTACAACTTTCCACGCGCCGCTGGAATCGATCACCTGGCTACCTTCCAAGGCCCTGCTGGCAATGCCGGACTGGTGCCGCTGGGTCGTGACCAGATGTACATGTTCGTCACCTCCCATGAACCCGCCAACCCCCGGATGGATGCCGCCACGCTGGCGACCCAGATGCGCCAGCGCCTGAGTGGTTTTACCGGGCTGATCGGTGAACTGCGCGAGCAGATCCTCGACAGTGACCAGGTGGTCTACAAGCCGTTGGAGGTGGTGTTCGTCAGTGAGCCCTGGTACCGCGGCCGTGTCGTGCTGATTGGCGACGCGGTGCACGCCACGACGCCGCACCTGGGCCAGGGCGCTGGCATGGCCATTGAAGATGCTGTCGTGCTCGGCGAAGAGCTGGTCGCCGGTGGCAGCGTCGAACAGCAGCTCGAACGCTTCATGGCGCGCCGATACGAGCGCTGCAAATTCATCAGCGAAAGCTCGGTGCTGGCCGGTGACAAGGAAATGGCCCACGACAGCAGTTTCGACCGGATCGGCCTGGTCAGGCGGATGCTCGAGGTCACGGCAGAGCCCATCTGAGGCGCCGGCAAGACTGAATTCGCTCTCCCATGGATGTTTCATGCCTGTGCAGGCTTGGCCCGGTTGGACTGCGGGCGCCGTTTCACCAGAAGAGCTGACATACAACAACAATAAAGAGGGTTACTTCGATGGCTACTCGCAAGATCGCTGCGTCGCGGCGCGTCCCCTTCACCCTGACCCTGGCGGCCAGCCTGGGGCTTGGCGCTTCGGTTGCCCAGGCCTTTCAGATCGATACCGGCAATCCCGATCTCAGTTTGCGCTGGGACAACACGCTCAAGTACAGCGCGGCCTGGCGCCTGAAGGAGCCCAGCAGCAAACTCAGCGAGGGCCAGACGGCGCTGAACCAGAATGACGGCGATCACAACTTCGGCAAGGGGTTGATCTCCAATCGGCTGGATATTCTTTCCGAACTGGACATTGGTTTTCACAACTTCGGTGCCCGTTTGAGCGGTGCCGCGTGGTACGACACCGTCTACCAGGACCGCAACGACAACAACGACGCGGCCAGTGCCAACCAACGTTCGGTGGGCTTCGACGAGTTCACCAGCGACACCCGTCAACTGCACGGTGGTGACGGTGAACTGCTGGATGCCTTTGTCTATTGGAACGGTGAGTTGGCCGACCGTGCCTTATCGATTCGCGCCGGGCGCCACGGCCTGATCTGGGGCGAGAGCCTGTTTTTCGGCGGCAACGGTATTGCCGGTGCCATGGCACCGGTGGATGTGGTCAAGGCGCAATCGGTGCCCAACACCCAATTCAAGGAAATCACCCGGCCGGTCAACCAGCTCTCGACCGCCTACCAACTGACCGACGATGTGTCATTGGGCGCCTTCTACCAGTTGGAGTGGGAAGCCACTCGCTTGCCGGGCGCCGGCAGCTACTTCTCCACCAGCGATACCATCGGCGACGGCAATGAACGGCTGATCACTGGCGGACCGTTTCCGGATTTCCTGGGCGGTAATGCCAATAGCCCGGCTGCGTTTTTCCATGGCAAGGACAAGAAAGCCAGGAGCTCCGGTCAGGGCGGCCTGCAGCTCAAGTACAACACCGGGACGACGGACTACGGTCTGTACGCGCTCCAATATCACGAGAAAACCCCAACGTTGTACTTGAAGCCGAATGCCACCGGGCCGGATTTCGGTACTGGCAAAGTCGGCGAGTACTCCTGGGTCTATCCGGAAGATATCCGTGTCCTGGGGGCCAGTTTCGCCACCTCCGTGGACGAGTACAGCTTTGCCGGCGAGGCATCGATGCGCTGGAACATGCCGTTGGTGTCCAACGCCCAGACCGTCCTGCCGGGCGTCGAGGCGGACAACAACGATGATGCCCTGTACGCCGTCGGCCGTACGGCTCACGTCAACCTCAACGTCCTGGCATCGCTGGGCCCTTCCTTCGTCGCCAATGAAGCCAGCCTGACAGGGGAAGTGGCCTGGAACCGCCTGCTCGCCGTGACCAAGAACCGCGCAGCCCTTGATCCTAACGCCACCGACGACGCCCTGGGCCTGAAACTGGTTTACACGCCCACCTATCGCCAGTTCTTCCCGGGCGTGGATATCAGCGTGCCGCTGGGCATCAGTTATTTCCCCATGGGCAAGTCGGCTGTGATCAGCGGGTTCGGCCCCGACAGAGGGGGGGATATGAACATCGGTGTCTCCGCCACCTACCTGGACCAAGTGACTGTGGGGCTGACCTACACCCACTTCTACGGGCCCGAGGACACCAGCCTCAACGCCGCCAACCAGTTCAATTACAAGCAGTCGCTGAAGGACCGGGATTACCTGGCTTTCTCCGTCAAGACCACGTTCTAAGAGGATTTGCGCATGACCATTCAGTTCACTCTAAAGGCCTTGTGCTTAACCCTGCTGGCCGCCGCCGCGCCGATGGCCTTGGCCGCCAGCGCCGAACAAGCGGCCGCGCTGGGCAAGACCCTGACGCCCTTCGGTGCCGAGAAAGCCGGTAATGCCGACGGCAGCATTCCGGCCTGGGACGGTGGCTACACCAAGGTTGATCCGGCCTACACACCGGGCGGCAAGCGCGGCGATCCGTTTGCCGCGGACAAACCTTTGTTCAGCATCACCGCGCAGAACGTGGCGAAGTACGCCGACAAGCTCAGCGACGGCACCAAGGAGCTGTTCAAGCGTTTCCCGGACACCTATCGCATCGACGTCTATCCGACCCGGCGCACGGCGGCCGCGCCACAGTGGGTCTATGACAACACGTTCAAGAATGCGACCCGCGCCAAACTGGTCGACAGCAGCGCCGGCCTGATCCCTGACGGTGCCTTTGGCGGGATCCCGTTTCCGATTCCCCAGAATGGTACCGAAGCCATTTGGAATCACTTGCTGAACTGGCGCGGCACCTCGGTGGCGGGGCATTTTCGCCATTATCTGATGACGGCCGACGGTAACCAGGTGATGACCAGCGACGGCCTGTTGACCCAGGAAATGCCCTACTACTTCGAGGAAGGCAGCCCTGAAAACTACTCGGGTGATTATTGGCAGGTGCGCTTTGTCAATCTCGGCCCGGCGATTCGTGCCGGCGAGCAGATCCTGGGGCGCGAGAACATCAACGGCGACAAATCCCAGGCCCATGTCTATCTGAGCGGCCAGCGCCGGGTGCGCACGCTGCCCAACGCTTGCTGCGATACCCCTACGCCGTCCACTGCCGGGGTCATGTCCTTCGACGAACTGTTCGTGTGGCAGGGACGTACGGACCGGTTCGACTGGAAACTGGTGGGCAAGCAGGAAATGTATGTTCCCTACAACACCAACAAGATGCAGGCCGCCGCCCAGCCGCAAGACCTGTTCGCCAAGCACCATCTGAATCCTGACTACGTGCGCTGGGAGTTGCACCGCGTCTGGGTAGTCGAGTCGACGTTGGCCGCCGGCAAGCGTCACCAGTTGCCCAAAGGTCGCTACTACCTCGACGAAGACAGCTGGCAAGCCCTGCTCGGCGACCGTTGGGACGCCAGCGGCCAACTGGCCAAGACCCTCTGGTCCCTGCCTTCCGTACTGCCCGACTTGCCAGCCGTGGTGCAACTGTCTGCCGGTTTTTATGACCTGACTTCGGGGGCGTGGTTTATCCAGAACGTCTACGCCGGATTGCCGGAGCAGTATCACGCGGTCGATCGCTACAAGGCCTCCGAGTTCTCGCCAGCGGCGATGGCCGGGCGCGGCGTGCGTTGAGTCTGAGCTGAGCGTGAAGGGCAGGCCTGTCGGCTTGCCCTTGAGGTGCGAGTGTTTTTCCGAGGTAGGTTATGAACAGAATCAGTCAGGCGGGCACTGTGCTCTTGGCCCTGTATTTGCCCTTCGCCACGAGCGTGTGCCTGGCCGGGCCGGCTGCGGTGGACGTGCCGCTCAGTACCCCGGCCATGCGGGTACCGGCTGCGCAGAACAGCGTATTGATCGACCTGGCGCGTGCCGGCACACGTCTGGTGGCCGTGGGCGAGCGCGGCCTGGTGCTGCTCTCCGACGACAATGGGCAAAGCTGGCGTCAGGCCTCGGTGCCGGTTTCGGTCAGCCTGACGGCGGTGCAGTTCGTTGATGCGCAAAAGGGCTGGGCCGTCGGTCACGCGGGCGTGGTATTGGCCACGCGTGACGGTGGCGAGCATTGGACGCTGCAACTCGACGGCGCCCGTGCGGCCCAGCTCGAACTGGACGCAGCGAAGGCTGACCAGCCCAACGCTGCCAACCCGGATGACGCATTGGCACGCGTACAAAGTGCCGAGCGTCTCGTCGCCGATGGGGCGGACAAACCCTTCCTGGCGTTCGAGTTCATTGATGCCCAACACGGGCTGATCGTCGGCGCCTACGGGCTGGCGCTGTGGACCTCCGATGGCGGTGCCACGTGGCAGTCGCTGATGGGGCACATCGCCAACCCGAACGGGATGCACTTGTACGCCATCAGTCACCAAGGCGCGCGCTGGTTCCTGGCGGGCGAGCAGGGTTACCTGGCGCGCTCGGATGACGACGCGGCTTCGTTCAGCCAGTTGGAAAGCCCCTATGAAGGCAGTTTTTTCACCTTGCAGAGCCGCGCCGATGGCGCCTTGCTGGTTGGCGGCCTGAGGGGCAATGCCTTTATCTCCAATGACGGTGGCGAAAGCTTCCAGCGCCTGTCAGTCCCCATGCCGATTGCCTTCAACGACGCCACCCGCCTGGCCGACGGCCAGGTGTTGCTGGTCAACCAGGGCGGCGCACTGTTTCTCAACGGTGAGCAGACCGGGGCGGCGCTGCTGCCACTGGGCAAGCCCTTGGGTAAGCCTGTTTCAAGTCTGATCGAGGCCGCCGATGGCAGCCTGGTCGTTGCCGGTTTCACCGGGCTGCAGCGTATTGCGCAGCCGTCCACTGCCGCTTCGGAGTGAGGTTATGACGTCCCCTGGTAATTTCCCCCAGTCTCCTGCGAATGCGTTCGATGACTTTGATCCGCGTTCCGGCTCGGTGCTTGAGCGAGCACTGTTCAACCATCGCCTATGGGTGTTGCTGCTGTGCCTGGCGACCACGCTGGTGCTGGGTTGGCAGTCCAGTCGTGTCGAGCTCAACGCCAGTTTCGAAAAAATGATCCCCACCCATCACCCCTATATCGCCAACTACCTTGAGCACCAGAAGGAGTTGAGCGGGCTGGGTAACGCGGTGCGCATCGCGGTGGTCAACAAGCGGGGCGACATCTACGACAGCGCCTACCTCAAGACCCTCCAGGCGTTGAGCGACAAGATCTATCTGCTGCCCGGTGTCGACCGTGCGTACATGAAGTCGCTGTGGACGCCGGCCACGCGCTGGGTGGCGGTGACCGAAGCAGGCCTGGACGGTGGGCCAGTCATTCCGGATAACTACGATGGCGGCGCCGCCAGCCTCGCGGCACTGCGACGCAATGTGCAACTGTCCAACGAAATCGGCCAGTTGGTGGCGTTCGACCAGGCATCGAGCATCATCCATGTGCCCCTGCTGCAGCGCACCCCCGACGGCCAACCGTTGGACTACACCAGGCTGTCGCAACAACTGGAGTCGCTGCGCAGCCAATACCAGAGCGATAGCATCGACATTCGCATCACCGGTTTCGCCAAGAAAATCGGTGACCTGATCGCCGGTCTGCGGCAGATCCTGATGTTCTTTGCCGTGGCCATTCTGATCACCGCCGTGGTGCTCTACTGGTACACCCGCTGCATCCGCAGCACCTTGCTGGTGGTGTTCTGCTCGTTGGTGGCGGTGGTCTGGCAGCTCGGCCTGCTGCCGCTGCTGGGCTATCAACTGGATCCCTATTCGGTGTTGGTGCCGTTCCTGGTGTTTGCCATTGGCATGAGCCATGGCGCACAGAAGATGAACGGCATCATGCAAGACATCGGTCGGGGCATGCACCGTGTGGTCGCCGCGCGTTTCACTTTCCGCCGCCTGTTTCTCGCCGGTCTCACCGCGCTGCTCTGCGACGCGGTCGGCTTTGCGGTGCTGATGATCATCAAGATCCAGGTGATCCAGGATCTGGCGATGATCGCCAGCATTGGCGTGGCCGTGCTGATCTTCACCAATTTAATCCTGCTGCCGGTACTGCTCTCCTATGTTGGTGTCAGCCGCCACGCTGCGCGACTGAGTCTGAAAAGCGAGCACGCTGAACAAGCTGGCCAGAGTCGCCACGGGTTCTGGCGTTTCCTCGACCTGTTCACCCAGCGTCGCTGGGCTGCATTGTGCATTGCGCTGAGCCTGGCACTGGCTACCGCCGGCTTCGTGGTCAGCCTGCAATTGAAAATCGGTGATCTGGATGCGGGCGCACCCGAGCTGCGGGCCGACTCGCGCTACAACCAGGATGATGCGTTTCTTACCCATCATTACGGCGCCAGCAGCGATCTGTTCGCGGTCATGATCAAGACGCCCGCCAGCGCCTGTTCGCGTTACGACATCCTGCGCAAGGTCGATGCGCTCGACTGGCAATTGCGCACCTTGCCAGGGGTTGATTCGACCAATTCGCTGGCGCTGCTCAATCGCCGGATGCTGGTCGGCCTCAGCGAAGGCAGCCCGAAGTGGTACGAGCTGCAGAACAACCAGGCAATGCTCAACATGGTCACCGCCGGGGCGCCGCGCGGGCTGTACAACGAAGACTGTAGCCTGCTGACACTGTACGTCTACCTCTCCGACCACAAGGCGCAAACGCTGACCCGCCTGGTGGAGCACGTCGAACAGTTCGCCGCGGCGAACAATACCGACGAGGTCCAGTTCCTCCTGGCCGCAGGCAATGCCGGGATCGAGGCGGCGACCAATATCGTGGTCAAGCAGGCCAATCGCGAAATGCTGTTCTGGGTCTACGGCGCAGTGATCTTGCTGTGCCTGATCACCTTCCGCTCCTGGCGCGCGACGATTTGTGCGGTGATCCCGCTGATGCTCACATCGATCCTCTGCGAGGCGCTGATGGTCTGGCTGAACATCGGCGTCAAGGTCGCGACCCTGCCGGTGATCGCCCTCGGCGTGGGCATCGGCGTCGACTATGCGCTGTATGTGATGAGCATCCTGCTCGGCCATATGCGCCAGGGCACCAGCTTGTCGCAGGCGTATTACCAGGCACTGCTGTCCACCGGCAAGGTGGTGATGCTGACCGGTGTGACCCTGGCGATCGGCGTGGCCACCTGGATGTTTTCGCCAATCAAGTTCCAGGCTGACATGGGCGTGCTGCTGGCCTTCATGTTCGTCTGGAACATGGTCGGTGCGCTGGTTCTGTTGCCGGCCCTGGCCCACTTCCTGTTGCCAAGCAAGCGGGTGTGCAAGGGACAGGCCGAGCACCAACCCTGGGATGAAAGCCATGGCCTGACGAGTGTGCCGCAGGTGCCCGTCACCGCCGAGCAGGTAACCAGGGTGCAGCATTCAGCGTGCAAGAAAACAGTCTCTGCGGCGGCTAATCCGGTCGCGCCATAACAACAAGAAAGGACGTTGCCATGCCTCGTATGTATCTGTTCCAGCAGCCTCTATGGCTTGACCTTATAGCCGGCCTGAGCGCCTTCGGCATGGCGTTCTGCGCAGCCCAAGCATCGGAGGTGGACGATGAGTGTTGAACGCCAGGCCGGTTTGCCACAGTCGTTGTTGCTGTTGCTCGGCAGTTGCCTGCCGGTGCTCGGTGCGGTGCTGCTGGCCCCCATACTGCCGCGGATGCAGGAGCACTTCGCGGATACACCGGGTGTGGCCGTGCTGGTGCCCATTGCCCTGACGCTCCCGGCGTTGATGATTGCGCTGTTGGCACCCGTGGCCGGGATCATCGCCGACCGGCTCGGGCGCAAGCCATTGCTGATCGGCGCGATGTTTCTCTACACCGTCTGTGGCGTGTTGCCGCTCTGGTTGGAGTCGCTGCAGGTCATCGTTATCAGCCGCGCCGGTATCGGCGTGGCCGAGGCGGCGATCATGACCTGTTGCACCACGATGATGGGCGACTACTACAGCGGCGCGCGACGTGAACGCATGTTCGCCCTGCAAATGGTTGCGACCTCGTTGTCGGCGGCGATTTTCATTTCCGTCGGCGGCGTGCTCGGCGAGCACGGCTGGCGCACCCCGTTCGCCCTGTATGGGGTGGGGCTGGTGTTCCTGCCACTGATGCTTTGGTTGCTGTGGGAGCCACGCGCACATGTCGTCACGGCGACAACGGCGGTGAGGAGGGCATTCCCCTGGCGCCCCCTGGCACCGTTGTATGCCCTGTCATTCCTGGCCGGCTTGAGCCTGTTTATCGTGCCGGTACAAGTCGGTTACCTGCTCAATCTGCTGCATGTCGAAGGGTCGCAGCAGATCGGCATGACCATGGGCGCCAGTCAGTTCGGCGTGCTGGTCGGCGCCCTGAGTTTCCGTCTGTTCAGGGGGGTAGCGGCGTACCGACAGGTGCTCCTGGCCTTCGTCGCGGCCGGTATCGGTGGCGGGTTGCTGGCGGTGGCCGACAGTCATGGATGGGTGGTGATCGCCGTGCTGATCAACGGCCTGGGCATCGGCTTGATGATGCCGACTCTGCTCACCTGGATCATGGCCCAGATCGACTTCCAGCAGCGTGGTCGCGCCGCCGGCGGCTTCACGGCGATGTTCTTTGCCGGTGAGTTCGCCAGCCCGCTGGTGGTGCTGGCGATTACCGGTGGGGTGAGCAGCGCTTTGCCTGCTGCGCTGGGGATCGTTGCGGCCTTCCAAATACTGGTGGCCTTGGCATGCATTCGGTTGCGTGGCCGCGGGGCAGCTTTTCCCGCCTCTGTCGCCGTGGACCCTGAGCGCTGATCTGGCCCATTCGACGTTTTATCAAAATAAGAACAACGAGGAGAACATCATGAGTTATTTGCTCAACACCTGGTACATCGCTGGGTGGGCAGACGAGCTGGCGCCAGGGGGGATGCTGGGCAGAACCATTGTCGAGCGCCCCATTGTGTTCTTTCGCGACAGCCAGGGCACCCTCCAGGCTCTGGCTGATCGCTGCCCTCACCGTTTTGCCCCGCTGCACATGGGCAAGATCGTCGGCGACAGCGTTCAGTGTCCGTATCACGGCTTGCGTTTCGATGGCAGTGGCCAATGTACGGACAATCCCCACGGCGATGGGAATATCCCCAAGGCCGCCTGTGTTCGTTCCTTCCCCGCCGTTGAGCGCCATGGGGCGATCTGGGTCTGGCCTGGCGACCCGGCCCTGGCCAGCGATGCGCTGATCCCCGATTTTTCCTTTTTTGAGCAGGCACTCCCCCATGCCAAGGGACATGGGTATTTGCCAACCCGCGCGCACTACGAGCTGCTGTCCGACAACATCATGGACCTGAGCCACGTTGATTTCCTGCACCCCGATACGCTCGGTGGGGGAGCGTTGTCACGCACGCGCGCCAGCATCGAGGAGTTGCCCAACGATCGCGTGCGCATCAGTTGGTGGGCGCCTGATGACGTTCCCCCGCCGGCTTTCGGCGCTCATCTTGAAGACCCGACTCGAGCGGACGTGTGGGCCGAGGTCATCTGGCACGCCCCTGGCCTGATGCTGCTGGGCAGCGGCGCCACTGCGCCAGGGCGCCCGAGGGAGGAGGGGCCCGTGACATGGAACCTGCATCTGATGACCCCGCAGGACGCGGCGAATACCCATTACTTCTTCGCCAATACGCGCAATTTCGAGCAGCACAATGAGCAGTTGAATGCCTTCATCCAGAACATGTTGATCGGCATTTTCGCCGGTGAAGACAAACCCATGGTCGAGGCACAACAGCGCCAGATTGGCGAGGTTGATCTGCTCGGCCTCAACCCTGTGTTGCTGCCAGTCGATGCCGGGGCCGTGCGTTGCCGACGGGTTCTGCGCCGATTGATCGCCGCCGAGCAGTCAGTGGGTACCCCGTGATGATCGAGGTAGTCGTTACCCGCAAGCATCGCGAAGCCGAAGGCATCTACAGTTTTGAACTGGCCCCGGTAGAGGGATCCATGCTGCCTGCTTTCAGTGCCGGCTCGCATATCGACGTGCACCTGCCCAATGGCCTGGTGCGCCAGTACTCGCTGTGCAATCACCCGGAAGAATGCCACCGCTACCTGTTGGGCGTGTTGCTCGACCCGGCGTCTCGCGGCGGTTCGCAGGCCATGCACGAACACGTGCACGAAGGCAGCCGGCTGCGCATCAGCGAGCCACGCAACCTGTTCCCGCTGGAGCATGCGGCGGGGTACAGCGTGCTGTTCGCAGGCGGTATCGGTATTACCCCGATCCTCTGCATGGCCGAGCGCCTGGCGCGGATCGGCGCACCTTTTGAGCTGCACTACTGTGGTCGTTCGGCCGGGCGCATGGCTTTTATCGAGTACATCCGCCATTCGCCATTCGCCGACCGTGTGCATGTCCATGTGGACGATGGCGAGGAGTCCCAGCGTCTTGACGCCGCCCAGGTTTTATCCATGCCAGCCGATGACCGTCATCTGTACGTCTGTGGCCCTAACGGCTTCATGGAACACGTGCTCGGTACGGCGCGCGAGCGGGGCTGGGCCGAGGCGCAATTGCACCGTGAGTACTTTGCCGCCGCCGCCGCAGCCCCGGCCAGTGAGGCGGGGGGCTTTGAGGTGCAGCTCGCCAGTTCGGGGCTGTGTCTGCAGGTACCTGCCGATCGCAGCGTGGCGCAGGTGCTGCTGGAGGCCGGTATCGACATCCCGTTGTCCTGCGAGCAGGGCATCTGTGGCACCTGTATCACGCGCGTGCTGGAAGGCGAGCCGGACCACCGCGACATGTTCTTGACCGATGCCGAACGAGCCCGCAACGACCAGTTCACGCCGTGCTGCTCGCGTGCCAGGAGCGCCCGACTGGTGCTCGATCTTTAAGGTTTTTTCATGAATCCATCTTTACCCGCTGTCGCGTTTCGCCAACTGATTGAGGAGTCGAACATGCAACAACTTCCTGGTTTCAAACGCGTAGTCACCGGGCACGATGCCCAGGGCCGGGCGGTGGTCGCGCTCAGCGGACCGACGCCCAATAGCTTCCCGCTCAAGGCGGTACCCGGTACGGTCTTCCATGAGATCTGGAACAGTGGCGCCAGCCCGGCCGTGCTGGATAACGGTGACGACCCCACCAGCAAGCCGCTTCAACTGAGCCCGGCACCGTTGGGCAGTGTCATCCGCGTGGTGGATATTCCGCCGGACAGCGTGCAGAACCAGGTCAGTGCCGAGGATGCCGCGGCGGCCTTCGCCGAAATTGGCCAGGCCCATGCCGGGACAGGGCAGGCGGATTCCAAGCACAAGCTGATGCACCGCACCGAAACGCTCGATTATGGCGTGGTCACCGAGGGCGAGGTCTGGTTGGTGCTCGATGGCGAGGAGGTGCATCTCAAGCGCGGTGACATCGTCGTGCAGCGAGGCACCAACCACGCCTGGAGTAATCGCACCGAGCAGATGGCACGCATGCTGTTTGTCCTGCTCGATGGCCGCTTCGCCCCCGAGCTGCAAGGAGAGCAGGCATGAAGCTCAGTACCCTCAAGAATCACAGCCGCGACGGTCGCCTGCTGGTGGTGTCGCGCGACTTGGCCTGGGCGGTGGATGCCGGTGATATTGCCGCGACGCTGCAGGACGCCATCGATCGGTGGTCCGACGTCGAGGGCGCGTTGCGCGCGCGGTATGAGGCCTTGAATGCGGGCTCCCAGGCCGGTGCCTTTGCTTTCGATCCGCAGCAAGCCGCTGCGCCGTTGCCGCGTGCCTGGCAGTGGTTGGATGCCTCGTCTTTTCTCAGCCATGGGGAGCGGATGCAGAAGGCTTTTGGGCTCGATCCAATTGAAGGTGTTGAACACACTCCGCTGATGTATCAGGGCTGTGGCGATGATTTCCTGGGCCCCCACGATGACATCGTTCTACCGAGTGAAGCCCATGGCATCGACTTCGAAGGGGAGTTCGCGGTGTTGGTCGATGACGTGCCCATGGGCTGCTCGGCAGAACAGGCCGCAAGCCATGTCCGGCTCATTGTGCAAGTCAACGATGTCAGCCTGCGAGGGCTCGCACCACGTGAAATGAAGACCGGCTTTGGTTTTATCCAGGCCAAGTCCTCATCAAGTTTTGCCCCGGTGGCGGTGACCCCTGACGAACTGGGCGAAGCCTGGCGTGGTGGGCGGGTGCATTTGCCGTTGCGGGTGGATCGGAACGGGCAGTGGTTTGGTCACGCCAATGGCGGCGCCATGCATTTCGGCTTTCATCAACTGATTGCTCACGCGGCACTGACCCGACGCCTCAGGGCGGGCTGCCTGATCGGTTCCGGCACCGTTTCCAATGCCGACCCCAGTGTTGGCGCGGCCTGCATCGCCGAGCGTCGTGCGGTTGAGATGATTGAGCAGGGTGCCCCGCACACGCCCTTCATGCGCTTCGGTGATCGCGTGCGCATGGAAGTCTTCGATCAACAAGGGCAGTCGGTATTCGGGGCGATAGACCAGCGTGTCGTGTGCGGAGGTCTCCCATGCGCGTGATGATTACCGGGGCCAATGGTTTTGTCGGGCGGGCGCTGGTGCAACGATTGCTCGAAACCAATGAATTACAAGGCCAGCCGATCAGCGCGTTGATCCTGCTGGATAAAGAGTTGGTGGGGTTTGCACAAGATAAGCGCCTGCGCCGGCATTGCGGCAGCGTGACTGACGCTGCGTTGTTGCGTCGTGCGCTGGCCGATGGCATCGATGTGGTTTTTCACTTGGTGAGTATCCCCGGTGGGGCGGCCGAGCAGCACTATTCACTGGGCTATCAGGTCAACCTGCAGGCGAGCCTGGAGTTGCTTGACCAGCTGCGCGAACAGCCCGGCCGGCCGGTGCTGGTGTATGCCAGCAGCGTGGCGGTGTACGGTGGCGACCTGCCGGCGCGCATCGATGAGCGCGCCGCGCCGCGCCCGCAGCTGAGCTACGGTACGCACAAGGCGATGGTGGAAATGGCACTCAACGACCTTGCCCGCCGAGGCGAGGTGGACGGCCGAGCGGTGCGCCTGCCCGGCATCGTTGCGCGTCCACGTGAACCCAATGGCCTGCGTTCGGCTTTCATGAGCGATCTGCTGCATGCCTTCGCCGAAGGCCAGCCGTATTGCTGTCCGGTTTCGCCGCAGGCGCAGGCATGGTGGATGTCGGTGAAGTGTTGCGTGGATAACCTGCTACGGGCCGCCGAGCTGCCAGTCGCCGAGCTCGGCGACTCACGGGTCTGGCAATTACCGCTGTTGCACCTGTCCATTGCCCAGGTCATCGATGCCCTGGCCGTAGCCTACGGCCAAGAGCGCCGCGGGTTGATCAGCTTCGCACCGGATGCTGGCCTGCAAGCGTTGTTCGGCAATTTCCCGGCGATGAAAACCCCCCTTGCCCGTGCCCTTGGCTTTCGTCATGACGGCTCTGCCGGCGCGTTGATCCGTAATAGTTTGAATGCTGCTACCCCTGCGCGTCGTGCGCGTGGGCGGGTGGCGCTTGGAGTGAGCGAACATGCAATCGACTAAACGCCGTCTGGTGGACCTGTCCGTGACCCTGGACAACAACCCGTACACTGATCCACCACCGTTGCTGCCGAAAATCGACTACATGGATCACCAGCAAGGCTGGCCGGAAATGGCCGCGATGTTTCCCGGGCTGTCCAAGGAACAGCTGCCGGGCAATGAGTCCTGGGCCGCCGAACGCCTGCAGATCACCACTCACAGCGGTACTCATATGGATGCCCCTTGGCATTACGCCTCGACGACCGACGGCGGCAAGCCGGCTTTCGGCATCGACGAGCTGCCGTTGGATTGGTGCCTGCAACCCGGCGTGAAGCTGGATTTTCGTCACTTGCCGGATGGCCATGTGGTCAGCGCCGCCGAAGTGCAAGCGGAGCTGGAGCGCATCGGTCACGTGCTACGGCCGCTGGACATCGTCCTGGTCAACACCCGCGCCGGGGCGCTGTTTGGTCAGCCGGGCTATCTGGATGCCGGGGTTGGCATCGGCCGCGAAGCCACGTTGTTTCTGCTGGAGCATGGCGTGCGCGTGGTCGGCACCGATGCCTGGAGCTGGGATGCGCCCTTCAAGTACACGCGCGAACGCTTCGCGGCCACGGGCGACGCCTCGATCATCTGGGAAGGACACAAGGCCGGGCGCGACATCGGTTACGGGCAGATGGAGAAACTGGCCAACCTGGAGTGCTTGCCGGCCCATGGTTTCCAGGTGTCCTGTTTCCCCTACAAGATCCGGCACGCCTCCGCCGGTTTCGTCCGCGCCGTGGCGATTTTCGAGGAGTGAGCGTGCCTGTGGCCACTGCTTTGACGATTGTCGATCCTCGATGGACATTGTTCGTACGGGTCGCGGCGGCTGGAAGCCTGAGCAAAGCGGCTGTTCTACTGGATATGCCCCAGTCGATGGTGAGTCGAAATATCGCTCAGCTTGAAGCGCAGTGTGGCGAGCGGCTGTTCCAGCGTACCGGACGTGGGGTGGTCCTGACTGAGTTTGGCGAGCAGTTGCTGCCATGCGTATCGAGTCTTCTCGCGGACGCTGAAGGCCTGGCCGACGACATTCGTACCCGGCGTGGCAAGCCGGTGGGGGAGGTGGTCGTAGGGATGCTGCCGTCTGCGGTACGGCGGTTTGCCGGTACGCTTTTTGCGGCGGTGCAGGCGCAGATGCCGGGGGTGAGGTTGCACTTGATCGAGGGCGCGAGTGCTCAGCTCGAAGAGCAGTTGCAGGATGGGCGTCTCGACATGGCGCTCGTGTTGCGCGAGAACGAAGCGAGCATCGGCGAGGCGTATCTGCTGGCCAGGTTGCCGCTGCATTTGATCGGGCCGGCCAGTGATCCAGTCCTCGCTGAGCGGGACATTGCATTGAAGCAATTATCCGGATTGCCGTTGGTGGTCCCCGGGCGTCCCCATTTGTTGCGAGCCAGGCTCGATCACCTGGCGCTCGAGCACTTCATGGAACTGAGCGTTGCCGTGGAGGCCGACTCCGTCCAGCTCCAGTACGAAGTGGTTGCGGCAGGCGGAGGTTATGCGATTGCCTCTGTGCTACCGGGCTCGCTGGATCAACGGCTGATTTCATCGCGCATCGTCGAGCCCGTTCTCGAGCGTTTTGTCGTGCTTGTCGAGTCTCCCCGTCGTCCTGTGACGCGTGCCTCCCGTGAAGTGCGACGGTTGATCTGCAATCTGTCCATGCCATCGATTTGAGCGATAGCTGCTTTCGATCCCCAGCAGTATTCGGCGTGGTGCGCGCCTCGTAGGGTGTCAGTCAATCAATGGCTGATACCCGATTGCGAGGTTAGCGACATGCATGACTCCCCAGTGCCCCCAGTAGTTGCCCCGACGCTCTTTCTCAGCGACGCCGATGTCGCTTCGCTCGCCGACTGGCGCGTAGCCGTTGCCGCGCTCGCCGAGGCGTATGCCTGCCCGACATCGGATGCCATGGTGCCGCCGCGTTCCATGGCGCGGGGCGACGGTATCTGGCTGCGCAGCTTGACTGCCGTACCTCCCGCTGGCGGTCATATGGGTTGCAAATTGATCGCAGCCTCCATGCGGGCACGCTGCGCCAGCTACCTGATCGCCTTGTTCAATCAGCAAACCATGGCCCTCAGTGCGCTGATCGACGGCAATCGGGTGACGGGCCTGCGCACCGCTGCAACCGCTGCGTTGGCGGTCGATTTACTTGCGCCGCAACGAGCGCTGCGGGTGGGCGTGATTGGGGCCGGGTTTGAAGCCCGTGGCGCGCTGGACTGCCTTAAGTCGGTGCGGGATGTCGCCCAGGTGCGGGTGTTCAGTCCAACGCCGGCAAGCCGTGAGCGGTTTGCCGAAAGCTTCAGGCCTGGGCTGGATATCCAAGCGGTGAACACTGCGCAAGAGGCCGTGCAGGACTGTGACGTAGTGATTTGTGCCGCACGCAGTCGTGACGAATCTCCGGTGCTGCAAGGCGCGTGGCTTTCTGCGGGCGCTACGGTCGTGTCCTTGGGTTCCACCTTGCCTGAGCAACGGGAGGTCGACCCGGCCACGATGGAGCGAGCCGTTTGCATCGTCGCGGATATGCCGCAAGAGGTGCTTCACGACACCGGCGACGCGATTGCCGCGATCAGCGCCGGTGTTTATGTCGCCGACAAATTAGTCGCGCTGGCGGATCTGGTGGCGGGGCGTGTCATTGCGCGCCAAAACGAAAGCGACATCGTTCTCTACAAATCGGTCGGCTCGGCGCTACAGGATGTCGTCATCGCACAAGCGCTGTACGAACGCGCCAGGCAACAAGGCCTCGGCATCGAGCTGCCTGCCAGCATTGTCCCTGTCTCGAAATAACCCCTCCACTGATCGAAGGAAATCATCATGGCCACTTACAAGAAAGCTGATGCCCGTGCCTGGGCCCGTGAAAACCTGGTGGGCTGCTCGGCGGTCACCATCCCAAGCTTCAGTGCTGATCTCAAGCGGCTCAATGAACGTGGCATTCGCCACGATATCGAGCACACGGTTGGGCTGGGCTACAGCAGCACCTTGCTGTGCAGCGAGCTGGCGATCTCTGCCCAGGAAAACGCGCAATTCACCGCCTGGGCCCGTGAGTCGGGGAAAGACCTGATCCTGTTTTTCCACGCGGCGTTTGGCACGCTGGCGGAGAACATCGAGGCGGTGAAGCTCGCCGAGAATGCCGGTGCCGACATCGTCCTGCTCTCTTATCCACCGCAGTTCTGGCCGACCAGCGAGCAGGAAATCTACGACTACACCAAGTCATTCTGCGATGCGACCGAGCTTGCCGTCATGTTGTTCCCGATTCCGCTATGGGGCTTTGAGCGCGTGCATCCGGCGGGGATGTCGCTGGAGTTGGTTCGTCGTCTGTTGGCCGATTGTCCGAATATCGCGGCCATCAAGTCGGAGCAAGGGTTTCCGCTGCCGGCGGGCATTTGCGAAATGTATTACCACTTCCGTGATCAGGTCGTGATCAGTTGCCCGATTGAAGGTGATGCCATTCCGTTGATGAGCCTGATGAAGCTGCAGTTTTCCGGCACCAGCAACACCGCCTGGATGAGCGACTACTACCCGAAAGCTTTCGAACTGGCACGCACGGGGCGGTTCGAGGAGGCGATGGAGTTGTATTGGAAGGTCAATCCGGCACGCAGCGCCAACGGCGCCGCCGCGCAAACCTATGCCGGCGGTACCGGGGTGCTCAATCGCACGATGTGGAAATACCAGGACTGGCTCGCCGGCTTCAACGGCGGCCCACTGCGTGCCCCGGCGATGCGCGTGCCGGATCGCCTGATGAAGTCCCTGCGTCAAGGGCTGGTTGCGGCGGGCCTGCCGGTGACTGCCGATCCCGATAGCGCCTTCATGATCGGGCGTCACCCTTGCTGATTACGAGGATTGCCAAGTGAAGCATTTACTTAAAGACCCCACGCTGTGGCGTACCGGTGCCTACATCGCTGGCGAGTGGCTGAACGAGACACCGCACGGTCAGTACACCCTGCGTAATCCGGTGGATCAAGCGGTGCTCACCGAGCTGCCGCGCTGCCGCGTGCCCGAAGTACGCCGGGCAATCGATGCGGCGCATGAGGCCTTTGGTCCATGGCGACGCTTGACGGCTAAACGCCGTGGCGAGGTGCTGCGCCGTTGGTATGAGTTGATGGTCGAACACCGTGAGGACATTGCCACGCTGATTACCCTGGAGGAGGGTAAGCCACTGGAGGAGGCCCGTGGTGAAGTCGATTACGCCGCCTCCTTCGTCCGCTGGTTTTCGGAAGAGGCCACGCGGGTGCGCGGTGACATGATCCCCGGTGTGAAAGACACCCAGCGTATCGTCGCATTGCGTGAGCCCATCGGAGTCTGCGCCGCCATAACGCCGTGGAACTTCCCGGCCGCCATGATCACCCGCAAGGCCGCTCCGGCACTCGCCGCGGGCTGCACGATGGTGGTGAAACCGGCAAGCCAGACGCCGATGACGGCGCTTGCCCTCGCCGAACTTGCCCAGCGTGCCGGAGTGCCAGCGGGTGTCTTCAGTGTGATCACCGGTAATGACACCCGGGATATCGCTGGGGAACTCACGGCCAACCCGTTGGTGCGCAAGCTTACGTTTACCGGTTCCACTGAAGTGGGCCGACTGCTGTTGGCGCAAGCGGCGCAGACCGTCAAGAAATGCTCGATGGAGCTGGGCGGCAATGCACCCTTCATCGTCTTTGACGATGCTGACCTTGATGCGGCTGCCGACGGAGTGATGTTGGCCAAGTTTCGCAACGGCGGCCAGTCGTGCATCGGCGCGAATCGGGTGTTGGTGCAGGCTGGGGTGTATGACGCACTGGCCGAGCGCATTGTCGAACGCGTGGCACGGCTTAAAGTGGGCAACGGTCTGGAGCCCGGTGTGCAGGTGGGGCCGTTGATAGACGCCGCCGCGGTGCAGAAATCCCAAGCGCTGGTCGATGATGCGCTGGCGCACGGTGCCCGCCTGTTGGCCGGCGGTAGCCGTCATGCAATCGGTGGCGGGTTCTTCCAGCCTACGGTGCTGGCGGATGTGACACATACGATGAAGGTTGCCCAGGAGGAGATCTTCGGCCCGGTCATGCCACTGTTGCGTTTCGAGACGGATGACGAGGCGATCACCATGGCCAACGACAGCGAGTATGGCCTTGCCGCCTACTTGTTCAGCCGTGATGCGGCGCGGATCTGGCGTAACGCCGCGCGCATTGAATCGGGCATGGTCGGGATCAACTGCGGGTTGATCTCGAACGAGGTCGCCCCCTTCGGTGGTGTAAAGCAGAGCGGTCTTGGTCGGGAAGGATCCCACCTTGGGATCGATGAGTTCCTTGAGGTGAAATACCTCTGTTGGGATGGCTTGGAAAGCGTTTGAGCTAATGGAGTTAAAGGCCCTTGGAGGCCCGCTCCCACATCGGGTTTGTGGGTGTTCACCGCATCTGCACACAACACAAAAACCTGTGGGAGCGGGCTTGCTCGCGAAGGCGTAGGCACACCCAATATCACCGTCAACTGACCCTCCGCTATGGCGAGCAAGCCCGCTTCCACATTGGGTGTGTGGAGGGCACAGCGACAGCCATCTTCTCCAGCGATACCTCGGATTGTGGAAAGCGATTTCAGCGCGGATAGCCGATTCGATAGTCTCGTCGTTGATCCGGCTTTGTCAGTCGGAATTTCATGAACTTGCGGCATTGAGTCGATAGTGCTGCAGAGCTCGTCGGTGCGCCATGCAATGTCAGCCCGATTGAAATAAGAATAATTAGGAGAGCGTGATGATTGCAGCAGTCAATAAGGTCCTGGTCATCGGAGGAGGGTTTTCCGGCATGACCGCGGCTATCCAGCTTGCCCGTCAGGGCGTCGAAGTCGACCTGGTCGAAATAGATCCTTTGTGGTGTCCCCTGGGGGCTGGTATTACGCTCAGTGGGCCGACGTTGCGAGCGCTTGATACGGTCGGCATCCTTGAAAGGGTGGCCAGCGAAGGGTATCTGTCGACCGATTTCGATGTGTTTTCACCCGCAGGCGACCTGATCGTGCAGTTGGCGCTGCGACCTCCGGTCAGCGATAAACAGATTCCCTGTGGCGGCGGCATCCTGCGCCCAGTGCTGGCGCGAATTTTTGCCGATAAGACCCGGGAAGTCGGCACTAACGTGCGCCTGGGCATTACGTTCGACAGCATCGTCGAGCACGTGGATGGCGTTGAAGTGTCTTTCACCGACGGTACTTGCGGGCGCTACGACCTGGTCATTGCCGCCGATGGCGTGCATTCGCGTATGCGAACGGACTTTTTTCCAGAAG
This sequence comes from Pseudomonas viciae, assembly GCF_004786035.1. Classification (NCBI taxonomy): domain Bacteria; kingdom Pseudomonadati; phylum Pseudomonadota; class Gammaproteobacteria; order Pseudomonadales; family Pseudomonadaceae; genus Pseudomonas; species Pseudomonas viciae. Next base: position 5,379,753 of record NZ_CP035088.1, on the reverse strand, counting down.
CACCCTCGCCAAAACCCATTCACCAGAGTGTCTGGCGTGCGGTGCTCAAGCGCCCGCCGGAAATCGTGCGGCCCAGTCATTGGCTGGGACGCACCAAGGTCGGCGTCAATCCGATTTCCGAAACGCACATGTATATGTTCCTCATGGAAAGCCGCGATTTTTCCGAATGGATTGACCCGGCCAATTGGGCAAGCGAAATGGCACGTCTTCTGGGCGAGTTCCCGGCCCCGATCCTGCAAACGCTGGTGCCGCAACTGTCCGAGCCGGGCGCCAATATCGACTACCGCCCGCTGGCCAATCTGTTGGTCCCGCTGCCCTGGCACAAAGGCCGCATCGTGATGATCGGGGACACGGTGCATGCCACCACGCCACATCTGGCTTCCGGGGCTGGCATTGGCATCGAGAGCGCCATCGTGCTCGCCGAAGAACTGTTCGCAGGTCACGATCTACAGGCGGCCCTGAGCCGGTTTGAAGCGCGGCGTTGGGAACGTTGCCAACTGGTGGTCGAGAATTCCGCACGGCTGTGCGAGATAGAAAAAAGTGGGGGTGACAAGGAAGAGCATGCTCAGATCATGCGCGAGTCCACTGCTACGTTGGCTGAGCCAATCTGAGTTAAATGAGTCGCTGTTCTACATCTAACCGGCATTGAAGTGATGTAGAACAGCCGCCCCATTGATTAAGTTGTTACTGGCTCAGATCCATAATGACCACCTCTTTGACATACACGAAAAAAGACTCTGAGGACAGCACGACGCCTTCGTCAGAAAGCTGTTGGAACAGTGCTCGCTGATATTGGCGAAAGATAGAAAAGTCGGCTTCATGTTCAAACCACATGCTGCAAACCCCTTCGTATACCGCGATGTCTGGTCCGAAGTAGGAGGTCACTCGGTCACCTTCGGGCAGGTACCTGGAACGCACATGTCGGCGTAGCGCCTTTTGGAAATCTGGGTATTGATTGGTGATCGCATCGTGGGCCAGGTCCCACTGGGTGAAAAAGGTATCCAGGGTCACAGCCGGGTTCTTTTTCAGGAAGACCATCGCCTTCCATTCGAGGGGGGCGGCACCGGCGTTGGAGGTCTCTAGCTCATCCATCAACTGAGCGGCCTGGTTGGCCAGGTCAGCGAAATTTCTTGCATCAGGTCCGACGGTTTGTTGGGTATAGGGATCGCTGAAGGTTTGAATCAAACCTGACATGTCGTCAAAAAATAACTCCGTGATGGAATCCCTGTGGAAGGTTTTTGTGTAGGTCATGTCGGCGTCAACTCCGAACGCCGCGTCGATGACATGATTCTGCACGTATCGTTTGACACCCAAGGGTTTGGCTCGAGCGATTTTTCCGTGCTGGTGCTCTATATAATCCAAAAACTCAGCGTGGGTCATTCCGGGTTTTCGGCGTACGGCGGCTAGCATTTTAATCATGATGACTCTCGCGTCTGGCAGGGTTTAATTAAATTGTTTTTGTCGTTCTAAACACTGAATGCGGTTTTTTCAGAAGGTATGCACCGTAAGACTTTTTCAGACATGAACGATAAGTCGAAAAAAGCCCCGATAACCAATCGGTGTTTCTGTTGGCAGGTATCACTAAACAACATGCTTGACGAGATTTGCTCTCGGCCCGGAAGAACACGTCGAACCCGGCCGCCGGGTATCCTCGGCCAGCACCTCGATCGATCCGGCTGGCAACCACTGGGCAATCTTCATCAAACTGTCACGAAACTGTGGCAGCGCGCTTGAACAAACTTCATCAGACTCGCGCTCTACTGGGGTTCTGCGTTTCGGTGTTTCTTCATGCGTGTATTCATTTTCCTGGCCGCGTTGTTGTTCGGCCTGCCGTCGATTGCGGCGTCTCGGTGTGACGTCAATGTTGCGACCCAACGGGTCGATCTGGAGCAGGTCAGCCTGGCGTACCAGAGCATCGGCCGTGCCTCGGATCCGGCGTTGCTGTTGGTGATGGGGCTGGGCGGGCAGCTGATCCATTGGCCGGATGAGGTGGTGGTTGCCCTGTGCGAGCAAGGTTTCCGGGTGATCCGCTACGACAACCGCGATGTGGGCTTGTCCACCTGGCGCCAGGCGCCGGGCAGCGCCAACCTGACCTTCGAAGCCCTGCGCTACAAACTCGGCTTGCCCGTGGCCGCGCCCTATACCTTGACCGACATGGCTGACGACGGACTGGGGCTGATGGACGCCTTGCACGTGCAAAGCTTCCATGTACTGGGGGCAAGCATGGGCGGGATGATCGCCCAGCACATGGCGGCCATGGCACCCGAGCGGGTTGAAAGCCTGACCCTGATCATGACCAGTTCCAGCGCCGCAGGCCTGCCGGCGCCCAGCGAAAGGCTGGTGCAACTGTTGTCCCGGCGCGGTGCGCCGAATCGCGAAATGGCCCTTGAGCAGCAGGCCGATCTGCTGGCCGCCCTGGGCAGCCCGATGGTGGTCGACGACCGCCAGGTGCTGCTGCATCAGGCGGCACTGGCCTATGACCGGGCCTTCAACCCCGAGGGCGTGAAGCGCCAGATCATGGCGATCATGGCCGAGCCGAGCAGGGTGGCGCTGCTCAATCAACTGCGGGTACCGACCCTGGTCGTTCACGGCACTGCTGACCCGTTGTTGCCGGTGATGCATGGTGTGCATCTGGCGGCGCACATCCAAGGCAGCCAGTTGAAGCTGATCCCGGGCCTGGCCCATCGTTTCCAGGATGCGTTCAAGGCACCGTTGCTGGGGGCGGTGTTGCCTTACTTGCAGCAACACCGCGAAGACACCTCGCACTGGGCGCAGATCGAGCCGGTACAGGCGCCGAATCTGCTCTGATAAAACACTCTTTCTAAAAGCTTGCCCTCTGTGGCGAGGGAGCAAGCTCCCTCGCCACAGAGGGCTGTGCGAAGCGGCTACCGCGCTCGGGCCTGCTCCACCAACCAGCCCATCAACTCCTGCAACGGTTCCGACGCCTCGGGTTTGCGCGGGTGCACCAGGTGATAACCCAAGCCGGTCTTGACCTTCAGCTCGAACGGCATCACCAGCCGCCCGGCGCTCAGGTCGTCGCCGATCAGCGACCAGTCGCCAATCGCCACGCCCGTGCCCTGGGACGCCATGGACATTGCCAGGTCGAGGGTTTCGAAATGCTGACCCTTGCTGACGTTGCTCAAGTGCACATTCGCCACCTCCAGCCAGGCGTTCCAGTCGCGCTCGTCACGGGTGGGGTGCAACAGCAGGTGTTGTTGCAGGTCGGCGGGTTCACGCAGCGGCACGGAGCCTTCCAGTATCGGGCGGGAACACACGGGGGTCAGTTGTTCATCAAACAGGTGCAGGCACGCCAGTGAGGCGTCGGGTGGTGGGCCATAGACCACCGCGGCGTCGAAGGCTTCGCGCTGGAAGTCCACACCGTGCCTGACCGTAGTGGTCAGTTCCACCGGCACGTCCGGGCGTTCCTTTTGCCATTGCAACAGGCGTGGCAGCAACCAGCGCATCACACAGGTCGGCGCCTTGAGTTGCAGGGTCTGGCGCTTTTCGCCGATCTGCTCCACCGCCTCGTCGATCAGGCTGAACACCTGCTGTACCCGTGGCAGCCAAGCCTGGCCCTCGGCGGTCAGGCTCAGGCCACGGGCCTGGCGCTGGAACAGCGCATAACCCAAATGATCTTCCAGCCCGGCGATCTGCCGGCTCACCGCGCCTTGGGTAATGTGCAGTTGTTCGGCGGCCCGGGTGAAGTTGCAGCATTGGGCCGTGATCAGAAACGTGTGCAGTGCCGGCAGTGGGGGAAGTCGTTTCATTTCGGATCCAAGCCATGACGTGAGGACATGGCTAGTATGACTTTTTATCCATTGTTGCGGCTATGGCCGGCCCGTTCCAATAACGCCATTCCAAGGACAAAAAGAGCCTCGCAGGGCTCAGTCCAAGACAAGAAAAAAGGTAATGGCAATGGCGACGTGCGGCGAAGTATTGGTCAAGTTACTCCAAGCGTATGGCGTGGAGCAGGTATTCGGCATTCCCGGCGTGCACACCGTCGAGTTGTATCGCGGGCTGGCCCGTTCCAGCATCCGCCATGTGACCCCGCGTCACGAACAGGGCGCAGGCTTCATGGCTGACGGCTACGCCCGTGTCAGCGGCAAGCCCGGCGTATGTTTCATCATCACCGGCCCCGGCATGACCAACATCACCACCGCCATGGGCCAGGCCTACGCCGACTCGATCCCGATGCTGGTGATCTCCAGCGTGCAATCGCGCAGCCAGTTGGGCGGCGGACGCGGCAAGTTGCATGAGTTGCCGAACCAGGGTGCGTTGGTGGGCGGGGTGGCGGCGTTTTCCCACACGCTGATGTCCGCCGCCGAATTGCCCGGCGTGCTGGCCCGGGCTTTCGCTTTGTTCCAGGCCGGGCGTCCGCGGCCGGTGCATATCGAAATTCCGTTGGATGTTTTGGTCGAAGACGCTGACGCTTTGCTCGCCAGCACACCGGTGAGCATCAGCCGTGCTGGCGCTGCACCGTATGCCGTGGAGCAAATGACGGCCATGCTGGCGACGGCCAAGCGGCCCTTGATCCTGGCCGGTGGCGGCGCCATCGACGCAGCGGTCGAATTGACCGAACTGGCCGAACGCCTCGGCGCGCCAGTGGCGTTGACCATCAACGCCAAGGGGCTATTGCCGTCCCGGCATCCTCTGCTGATCGGCTCGACCCAGAGCCTGGTCGCCACCCGGGCGTTGGTGGCCGAGGCTGATGTAGTGCTGGCCATCGGCACCGAACTGGCCGAAACCGACTACGACATCACCTTTGCCGGCGGTTTCGAGATCCCCGGCGCGTTGCTGCGTATCGACATCGACCCGGACCAGACCGTGCGCAACTATCCGCCGCATCTGGCGCTGGTGGCCGATGCTCGCACCGCCGCCCGGGCCTTGCTCGACACGTTGAACGCGCAACCCTTGGCCGAGCGCCGCAACGATTGGGGCGCGGCTCGCGCTGCGCGGTTGCGGGCCGATCTGGCAGGGAGCTGGGACGCTGCGACCCGCGCCCAAACCCTCTTCCTCGACACTGTCCTGCAGGCGTTGCCCGAGGCGATATTTGTCGGCGACTCCACCCAACCGGTGTACACCGGCAACCTGACCTTCAACCCGGAGCAGCCGCGCCGCTGGTTCAACTCGTCCACCGGCTACGGCACCCTCGGCTATGCGTTGCCGGCGGCCATCGGCGCCTGGCTCGGCGGTAGGGACCTGGGGCACGGTCGCCCGCCGGTGGTGTGCCTGATCGGCGATGGCGGGTTGCAGTTCACCCTGCCGGAGCTGGCCAGCGCGGTGGAAGCGCGTACGCCAGTGATCGTGCTGCTGTGGAATAACCAGGGCTATGAAGAGATCAAAAAATACATGGTCAACCGCGCCATCGAACCGGTGGGCGTGGACATCTACACCCCGGATTTCATCGGCGTCGCCAAGGCGCTGGGTTGCGCTGCACAAGCCATCGATGGCGTGGAGCAACTGCACGGTGCATTGCTCGCTGCCAGTGATCGGCAAGGTCCGACCCTGATCGAAATCGATCAGGCAGGCTGGATGGCAGAGGTGTCGAAATGAGTTTCCTCACCACGCAAGACGGGCTGTACATCAACGGTAAATGGTTGGCCGGTGATCAACCGCTGCGGGTGATCAACCCGGCGACCGAGGCGCTGCTGGCCACCGTTTATGGCGGTGATGAGCACGCTGTCGATCAAGCCTTGAGTGCCGCTACCCAGGCTTTCGGCCCATGGTCGAACACCCTTGGCACCGAGCGCGGCGCACTTTTGCGCCGTATTGCCGCTGGCGTGCAGGCCGCTCGTGAGCGGCTGATACAGCTGCAATCGAGCAACAACGGCAAACCGTTGTTCGAAGCGGCCATCGATGTCGACGATGTGGTCGCCACCTTCGAGTACTACGCCGAGCTGGCCGAAGGTCTGGACGCCCGCCAGGACAGTCCGCTGGCATTGCCCAGCGATGATTTCAGCGCACGCCTGCGCCGCGAACCCTGCGGCGTGGTCGGCTTGATCGTGCCGTGGAATTTTCCGATGGTCACCACCGCCTGGAAACTCGCTCCGGCTTTGGCTGCCGGGTGTTGCGTGGTGCTCAAGCCTTCGGAAGTCACGCCGTTGCCGGAGTTGGAACTGGCCGCGATCATCGCCGGCTGCGGTTTGCCGGACGGGGTGTTCAACCTGGTGTGCGGCACAGGCCTGGCAGTCGGGGCGCCGCTGGCGGCGGACCCACGGGTGGCGAAGATTTCCTTCACCGGCAGCAATGCGGTGGGCGTGCAGGTGATGCAGCGGGCGGCGGAAACGGTGAAGGGCGTGAGCCTGGAGCTGGGCGGTAAATCGTCCTTACTGGTGCTGGCCGATGCCGACCTGGACCTGGCGGTGGAACTGGCCTGTGGCGGCGGTTTCTTCAATGCCGGGCAGATGTGTTCGGCCACCAGTCGCGTGTTGGTCGCCGATGAGCTGGCCGATGAGTTCCTGCAACGGCTCAAGGCCCGCGCCGAGGCGATCCGCGTGGCCGACCCGTTCGACCCGGATGTGGAGATGGGCGCGCTGGTCAACCAGGCGCAATACCAGCGGGTGCTGGGGCACATCGACCGAGGCTTGAGCGCCGGAGCGACGCTGGTGAGTGGTGGGCAGCGACCGGCGCATTTGCCGCGCGGCTTTTTTTTACAGCCGACAATCTTCACTGACGTGCCCCTGGACAGTGCGTTGTGGTGCGAGGAGATCTTCGGGCCCGTGCTGTGCGTACGCCGTTTCAGCAGCCAGGCGCAGGCCATCGCCTTGGCCAACGACAGTCGTTTCGGCCTGGTGGCCAGTGTGGTCAGCCGTGATACGACGGCTGCCGAACAGGTGGCCAACGCCTTACAGGCAGGACTGGTGTGGATCAACGCCCCCCAGGTGATTTTCCCCCAGGCGGCTTGGGGCGGTTACAAGCAGAGCAGTCTCGGCCGCGAATTGGGGCCTTGGGGATTGGCGGCGTTTCAGGAAATCAAGCATGTGATCCGGGCGGTCTGAAGGCGCGTTATCAGGTCACGCATGCCTCGAAAAAAGGCATGCGCCAGGAACATGGCTTCAATGAGTTTTTTTCGATAGTCAGGGATTTTGCACAACCCCAGGATGGCCGCAGGCGGCGGCAAAGCCCAGGCAGTACGGGGCTTTGCTCGACGTCGAACGGTGCGGGCGCAGCGGTTTTTACCCACCTCATACTTAAAAGAATAAAGGGAGTCCTCCATGGGCGAGCATGATCTGAACAGACGTCAATTCATCAAGACCGCAAGTGTGGTTTCGGTAGCGGCGGCCGCCATGAGCGTGCCCTTCATCAGCGCTCGGGCCAGTGATACGCGGTTCGTCGGCAAGACCTTGCGCCTGCTCACTTGGTCCGACGACACCGGTCTGGCGGCGTTGCGCAACATCGCGGCGACCTTCGAGGCCAAGACCGGGGCCAGGGTCATTGCCGACCGCACCGGCAGCACGTCGGAAATGGTCGCCAAGCTCAAGGCCGGTGGCGACCGACCGCAGTACGACATCATCACCCTGGCAGGCGTCGGCGCCGAGGGCCTGGCCGCTGCCGGGCTGCTGGAAAAGCCCGACCTCAATCGCATTCCCAACCTGGCCGATGTGCCGGCGCAATACCGCACGGGCGCCGGCGGCCATGGCATTGGTTACCTGTTGTGGTGCAACAGCCTGGTCTACAGCACCCGGACCTTACAGCAGGCGCCGGGCAGCTACGCCGCGCTTTGGGATGCGGACCTGGCGCCGAATATTTTCCTGCCGCCGCCGAACTGGACCGAGGCCATGGACCTGATCATCATCGCCGCCAAGCTGGCCGGCGGTGACGAGCACAACATCGAACCCGGCTTCAAGAAACTCGCCGAGCTCAAGGACCGGGTGGTGACCCTGGGGGAAAACCCGAACCAGATCGCCGAGCTGTTTCGCACCGGTTCCCTGGACATGGGCGGGTTGTACGCGCCGGCGTTTTTCCCCAAGCAGATCCGCGACCCGGCTTACGGCCTGGGGGCGACGTTTGGCATGAAGGAGGGGTTCTACACCGACCTGATGCTCTCGGTCATGCCGAAAAACCGCCCGGGCGACACCGACCTGGCCTACGCCTTCATCGACCACTCCCTCGACCCGCTGGTGCAGGGCAAGATGGCCGAAGACATCTTCAACGGCCCGGTCAACGCCAAGGCCATCATCTCCGCCGAAGCGCGCAAGAGCCCGTACATCCTCACCCCGGAGCAAATCGCCGACAAGGCGATCATGCACGACAACGCGTTCCTGGCGACGGTGCATGACCAATGGATTCGCCGGTACACGGAAATCTTCTCTTCCTGATTCGAACTCCACTGTGTGAGCGGGCTTGCTCGCGAAGGCGGTGGAGCAGTCGATGGAGATATTGACTGTGCCTTGCCCTCATCGGAAATGAGTGGATCTGAAATTGTGTTTGTTCTGTCGTTTTCCACTGACGAGACCTTGCCATGGAACACCAACCGTTAGCTCATCCCCAGAGTGTTGCGCCCATGCGTGTCACCCGGGGTATTTCACCCACCAGCCGGGCCTGGCTTTTCCTGTCGCCGTCGATGTTGTTTCTCGGTGTGCTGATCGCTGCCAGTCTGTTGGTGCTGCGCATGAGTGTCGGCACCAAGGGCGCGGAGTGGAGTGGGTTCAGTCTCGCCAGTTACGGGCAGTTGCTGGAGCCCTATTACCTCAAGTCCCTGCTGCTGACCTTGCGCCTTGCGTTGATTAGCGCGGTGATCGCCGTACTGCTGGCGATCCCTGTGGCCTACACCATGTCGCGCCTGGCCTCGCCATTATTGCGGCGGGTGTTCCTGGCGGCGGTGCTGTTGCCGTTGTTGGTCAACCTGCTGCTGCAAAGCTATGGCTGGCTGGTGATCCTTGGTCCTGCCGGCATGCTCAATCAGGCGCTCATGGGCTTGGGCCTGATCAAGCGGCCGATCATGCTGCTGTACAACCAGAATGGTGTGTTGATGGGTCTGGTCCAGACGGCATTTCCACTGGCCGTGCTGCCCATCGCCAGCGCCATGCGTGGCGTTGCCCGCAGTTATGAAGAGGCCGCCGCCACCCTCGGCGCCAGCCGTTTTCAGGTGTTTCGCCAAGTGGTGCTGCCCATGAGTCTGCCGGGCATCATCACCGGCGCGACATTGGTGTTTGCCTACAACGCCAGCAGTTTCGTCGTGCCGCTGCTGCTGGGTGGTCGACGGGTGCCAATGTTGGCGGTGATGGTCCACGACCAGATCGCCCCGTTGATGAACTGGCCGGCCGCGTCCGCCGCCGGGGTGGTGCTGATCGTCACGACGCTGATGATCATGACCCTGTCCGAATATTTCACCGGCCGTCGTCGGCGGATGCTGGAGGCTTCTCAATGAGTGCGCTGACTAAAAAACGCCAGTCGCTGTTGCCCGGTGAAACCGGGCGAGGCGTTGGGCTGCTATCGGGCTTCATCCTGCTGTTGGCGGTACTGCCGATCCTGACCATGATCGTCATGTCCTTCAGCGGCGCCGCGAACCTGGATTTCCCACCGAGCAGCTACAGCCTGCAATGGTATCGGGCCGCCTGGCATACCTTCGTCTCGCCGGATGCCAGCGACGTGTTGAGCCTGGGCCAGGCAATGGGGACCAGCCTGTTGGTGGCCTGCCTGACGATGATTTTCGCCACGCTGATCGCGGTGCCGGCGGCCTACGCGCTGACCCGTTGCGAGTTCCGTGGCAAGGCCGTGGCGCTGCAACTGATGTCGCTACCACTGGTGTTTCCCATGGTGGTGTTGGGGTTGGCGTTGCTGCTGGTGTTCGACAGCCTGCCGTTCCAGATGAGCACCTCGCGGCTGGTCATTGCCCACGTCATTTTGGCCTTGCCGTTCGTGGTGAAGAACTGCACCGCCGCCATGCTCGGCATCGGCAGTGAAGTTGAAGAGGCCGCGAGAATGCTGGGGGCCACACCGCAGCGGGCCATCGTCGATGTGGTGGTGCCGTTGATGAAATCGGGAATTCTCGCCGGGATGCTGCTGGCGTTCATTGTCTCGTTCAACGAATTCACCGTGACCTATTTCCTCTACACCATCGATGTCATGACCGTGCCGATCTGGATGTACAGCCGCACCGTGTCGTCCCTGGACCCCACCGTTTTTTCGTTTGCCGTGCTCATCGTGCTGATCGACTTCGTGCTGATCTGGGCGTTGGAGAAACTGGTGGGCGAGGGCGGCGTTTCCTTTTGATTTCGAGGTGAAGACATGACTGGACTGATACTGGAAAACGTCGAGAAACATTACGGCTCGGCCTGCGCGGTAACGGACGTTAACCTGCATTTGCCCGAGGGCAAGCTGGTGTGTTTCCTCGGGCCTTCGGGCTGTGGCAAGACCACGCTGCTGCGTATGATCGCTGGCCTGGAAAGCCTCAGCGGTGGCGAAATCCGCCTGGATGGCCAAGACATCGGCCATACCCCGGCGCACCTGCGCAACTTCGGCATGGTGTTTCAATCGCTGGCGTTGTTTCCCCACATGACCGTCGGCGAGAACATCGCCTATCCGCTGAAGCTGCGGGGCGTGAGCAAGGCCGAGCAACAGGCGCGGGTGGTGGAGTTGCTGGAACTGATCCAGCTCCAGGCGATGATCGATCGGCCCGTGGCCAAGCTTTCTGGCGGCCAGCGCCAACGCGTGGCGATTGCCCGGGCCATTGCCGCCCGGCCGAAAATCCTGCTGCTGGACGAGCCGCTGTCGGCCCTGGACGCCAAGTTGCGCGAATCGATGCAAGTGGAAATCCGCCAACTGCAACAGCGGCTGAACATCACCACCATTTTGGTGACCCACGATCAGCGCGAAGCCATGACCATGGCCGACATCGTGGTGGTACTGGGTGAGCATCGGGTGCAACAGGTCGGTACGCCGATTGAGATCTACCGGCACCCGGCCAATGAATTTGTCGCCGATTTCATCGGTTCAGGCAACATCTTCCCCGCGACCACGCTGGGCAACGGGCGGGTCGGGCTGCCGGGCGGGGATTCTCTGGAAGTGCCGGCCAGCCATAGCACCGTCGTCGGCGAGAAGATCAAGTTGCTGGTGCGCCCCGAAGACCTGCAACTGTCCGCGCCCCAGGTCGCGGCGGGTAATCGGTTGCTGGGCAAGGTGACGTTCGTGCGGGACATCGGCGCGACCGTCGAGACCACGGTGGAGTGTTCCGGGATTTCGTTCACGGCGTTGAGTACGCCTTGCCAGGGCATGGACCTGGGGATCGGGCATGCGGTGTCGGTGACGATACCGGCGCAGGCGTGTCGGTTGCTCAGTGCCTGAGTTCAAGAGATGAGGCGCTTCTACTGGCCCCATCGCGAGCAAGCTCGCTCCCACAGGGGATCTTCAGTGAACACAGATTCTCTGTTCACAACAGACCCAATGTGGGAGCGAGCTTGCTCGCGATGAGGCCGGCCCAGTCAACAAAAAAACGGATCAGACGGTCATCCGCAATCGCGCCAGATCCCGCAGCGGCGGCGCGCCGAACAGCCGGCTGTATTCGCGGCTGAACTGCGAAGGGCTTTCATAACCCACGCGATACCCAGCCGCCGAAGCTTCCAGCCCTTCGGCCAGCATCAGCCGTCGGGCCTCCTGCAGGCGCAATTGTTTCTGGTATTGCAGCGGACTCATGGCGGTCATGGCCTTGAAGCGGTGATGCAAGGTCGAGACGCTGAGGTTCACTTCCCGAGCCAGGTCATCGATGCGCAACGGCTGTTCGAAATGGCCGTTGAGCCATTTGATCGCCTGGCTGATGCGATGGCTCTGACTGTTGGTGATAGCGATTTCATACAGGCGATAGCCCTGTGGACTGCGCAGCAGGCGGTACAGGATCTCCCTGCGCACCAACGGCGCGAGCATGGCGATGTCTTTCGGGCTGTCCAGCAGCCGCGCCAGGCGCAGTACGGCATCGAGCATCGGCGTGTCCAGGCGCTCGACGTACAGGCCTCGCCCCGTGGGGCGGGTCGGCACGCCCAAGGGGCCGGCGTCGGCGATCAGCGCGGTGATTTCCGCCGGGTCGATGTCCAGGCGCAGGGCCAGGATCGGCTGTTCGGGCGAAACGGCGGTCACGCACCCACTCAATGGCATCGACACCGAGACCACCAGGTAGTGGAGCGGGTCGTAGTTGAACAGTTCGTCCGCCAGGTGCACCTGCTTGCTGCCCTGGGCCATGATGCACAGCGCCGGTTGTGCCAGCACGGGGGCAAATTTATGAGGCTTGCTGTGACGCGACAGGTTCAGCGAGCCGATGGCCGTGGCGTAGCTACCATCTTCGCTGGTGTTACGGTCGATGATCGATGCCAGTTCGGCGCGCTGTTGTTCCAGGTACGTGTCCAGCGGGACGTGGGCGTGATCGAGCGGCGACATGCCGGAATCCTCAGGAAATAGGGAGCGATGAACAAAGCTTAAGTTTGTGCAAGATGCAGCGATAGCCACATCCTGTTGAAAGCTTGCCTGATCCTGCACGGTACTTCGGATCAGGGCCGGACAATGCTGCTGAAACTTGCTTGAAACCTTTTGTTTCAACTATCCGGATTCCAGCCCTATCCATGTCGAGTTTTGTTACGTCGGTGGGCAGGATTGTGCAATGGGTCGGCAGGAATCGACTAACCAGGCTGGCGTGGCGACGCTTAACCTTTGATCCTGTCGCAGCCTGTCCCCGGCTGCACAACGGATTACCTGGGAGGGTTGAACATGTCTACACAGATCCCCGTCAGTCACATGGCTTTTGTCCGCGCCCGTGCCGGTTGCTCGAAGCAATTGGGGGCACGCCTGAGTACCCTGATCGCGCCTTCGCGCCAGGCCCCCGGTTGCCTGCACTTTGCCTTGCAACATTCCCAGTGTGATGCGGATCTGTGGCTGGTGTCCGGGCTCTGGTTCAATCAGTCGGCGATGGATGCCTACTTCAACTCTCCGGCCATGGCGATTTTCGCCGAGCTGGTGCAGGACCTGGTGGTCAGCAGCCTGGACTTCCACACCTTCAGGGACGTATCCGCCGCCCAGGCGACCGAAGGGTGTCTGGCGAAGGTACACAAACTGGCTGGTTGAAGGTTTAATGGCGGTCATTTTTCACCGCCAGGATGCACAAACATGGCACGCAAAGCCTTTGAAACCTTTGAAGCTGTTTCCGCAGTCGTTCCCCGGGAGGGCGGTGGTTATTTCGCCGCTATTGCCACCAAAGCCATTGGCGGCTCCGGTGCGCCGCGCTTTAACAAGGTGCTTGAAGAGCACAGCTTCAAGACTGCTACCGAAGCCGACGATGCAGCTGCTGTGCAGTTGACGCATCTCAAGGGTGTTGACGACGAGGGTGGGTTGGTCTGGTAAACCAGCATCGATGGGATTGCTTTTGTGACGAGGGAGCTTGCTCCCTCGCCACGGAGGATAGCGCTGCTTCTATCGAGGGCGATGCATCTTGAACAACGCCTCAGGCCCCAACTGGAAATAATCCGCCGGCCCGCCACCGCGCAAGATCGGCTCGGCGGCAGCGGTGTCGTACACCCCATCTTTCAACAGCCACTTGGCGATATGCACGGCGACCACTTCGCCTAGGATCAGCCAGCTCGGCACCAGCCCTTTGTCTGCTCGCTGCAACTGAATGATCTGAGTGATCTTGCATTCGAAGGACACCGGGCTTTGCGCTACGCGCGGCACCTGGATCACCCGTGACGCCGCCGGCGTCAAACCCGCCAGTTCGAACTCATTGACCTCAGGTGCGACCATCGCGCAGCTCTGGTTCATCTGCTCGGCCAGCGGGCGGGTGGCCAGGTTCCAGGCGAACTCGCCGGTCTGTTCGATGTTGTTCAGGCTGTCTTTGCGCCCGACGCTGGAAAAACCAATGATCGGCGGAATGTAGTTGAAGGCGTTGAAGAAACTGTAAGGCGCCAGGTTCAGGCGGCCTTCGGCGTCCTGTGACGAAATCCAGCCGATGGGACGCGGACCGACGATGGCGTTGAACGGGTCGTGGGGCAGGCCGTGGCCTAGGGCGGGTTCGTAGTAGTGGATGTCGTCGGGCATAGCTGAAGGCGGTCCTTCGTTGGGTATATAGGGAGTTGAGGATAGTGCAGGTCCCCGCTGTTTTTGTCAGCACCGTAGCATCTTGTGGGAGCGGGCTTGATTCGTGGCGACTACGAAACCAGTGTCCGCCTTCCTTTTCCATGCCCTAAAAACAACTAAGCCCGGCCGAAGCCGGGCTGTGAGGGTGGGGTTATCGGATTAGCTGATGGCAGCAGTGTTAGTGCGATCAAAACCATCTTCAGCGACGGTAGCGCCGCCAGTGCGATCAAAACCATCTTCGGCAACGGTAGCGCCGCCAGTGCGATCAAAACCATCTTCGGCAACGGTAGCGCCGCCAGTGCGATCAAAACCATCTTCGGCAACGGTAGCGCCGCCAGTGCGGTCAAAACCATCTTCGGCAACGGTAGCGCCGTTAGTGCGATCGAAGCCATCAGCAGCGACAGCGGCGCCACCAGTACGGTCGTAACCATCAGCAGCAACAGTGGCAGAGCCAGTGCGGTTGTAACCATCAGCGGCAATAGCCGAGCTGGTGCGGTCGAAGCCATCGGCGGCGAAAGTGTTGGCAGCCAGTACCGACAGGGTCAGGGCGAGGATCAGTTTGGTTTTCATGGTCGTGCTCCAGAGTGGTTGGCGTTAAGTGCCTTGGGTGTGGAATTCATATTACGCTGGTTAATTTGATTAAAAAGCGCAAAAAAACGCTTAAACCAATCTATCAATTCGATGTGTTTGTGGTCGCCTCAGAGCGGTTTGGAAACCTCATCACAGGACGTATCGAATTGCGTTTGGTTGAGAGTGAGAATGAAGAGCAGGCATTAACCAGAGATTAATGTCAGATAAATCTTCAGACATGGAACGAAAAAAGGGGCGAACCTGTTCAGGTTCGCCCCTTTTGTTTGTACGACTCGTATGTCAGTCGGTGAGGATCCGCGAGTGCTTGCGGGTGTCTTTCATGGTGATGTACACCAGCAGCGAGACCGCGATGCACGCCGTCACGTACCAGTAGTAGCCAGTCTCCATGCCGATGCTCTTGAACCACAGCGCGATGTATTCAGCGGTGCCGCCGAAGATCGATACGGTCAGTGCGTACGGCAGGCCGACGCCCAGGGCGCGGATTTCGGTGGGGAACAACTCGGCCTTCACCACGGCGTTGATCGAGGTGTAGCCGCTGACGATGATCAGCGCGGCCATGATCAGGAAGAACGCGCCCCACCAGGTCTGGATGGTGTGCAGGGTGGTGAGGATCGGCACGGTGCACAGCGTACCCAGGATGCCGAAGGCAATCAGGATCGGCCGGCGACCGACCTTGTCCGACAGCCCGCCGATCACCGGTTGCAGGCACATGAACAGGAACAGCGTGGCGGCGGAAATGGTGGTGGAGTCGGAGATGCTCATGCCGACGGTGTTCACCAGGTATTTCTGCATGTAGGTGGTGTAGGTGTAGAACGCCAGGGTGCCACCCATGGTCAGGCCGACCACGGTCATCAGTTCCTTGGGGTGGCGCATCAAGGTGCGCATGGCGCTTTCCTTGGACTTCTCTTTCTTGGTGAACGACTCGGTTTCTTCCATGCCGCGTCGCAGGTACAGCGCCACGACCGCGCACAATGCGCCGATGGCGAACGGAATGCGCCAGCCCCAGGCATACAGCTGTTCGGTGGTGAGGAACTGTTGCAGCACGATCAGCACGCCGAGGGCGATGAGCTGGCCGGAGATCAGGGTCACGTACTGGAAGCTGGAGAAGAAGCCGCGACGTTCCTTGGTCGCCATCTCGCTCAGGTAGGTCGCCGACGTGCCGTACTCGCCACCCACCGACAGGCCTTGGAGCAGGCGGGCAAACACCAGCAGGATCGGCGCGCCGACGCCGATGGTTTCATAGCTGGGGCTCAGGGCGATGATCAGCGAGCCGAAGCACATCAGGTACACCGAAGCCATCAACGCGGCCTTGCGGCCGGCGCGGTCAGCGTACAGGCCCATGAGCCAGCCACCGATCGGGCGCATCAAAAAGCCCACGGCGAAGATCGCGGCGGTGTTGAGCAGTTGGGCGGTGGTGTCGCCTTTGGGGAAAAAGACTTTGGCAAAGTACAACGAGAAAGCGGCGTAGACGTACCAGTCATACCACTCGACCATGTTGCCGACCGAGCCACTGAAGATCGATTTGATCCGGCTGGCGGTGGTTCTTTCACGGGCGGGCACGGCAGCCGACCCAAGGGGCAGGGCGTTGGAGTTATCCATTGAAGGATCCTTCGTTTAATTGTTTTTGTGGAGCGCGTGGGAACGCAGCCTGACAGGGCTATAGCAGGAGCTGTGCCAGCTGCTGGAAGGCCGGGCTAGAGGGGTTTGCGGCGTTGAGTGAGCGGAAATCCGCTTGTTCTGGATTGGGTGTGAGCGGGAATCCGCTTATCCGTGGGGCAGATGTGCTGTCTGGGCTGGCCTCATCGCGAGCAAGCTCAGCTCCCACAGGGTATGTGTACGCAGGTCAAAATGTGGGCGCCGAGCTTGCTCGCGATGGGGCCGGGACCGGCACAGAAAATTCAGCGGCACTACAAGAACATCTCCCGACTCAACCCATGCCGCTGCATTTTTTCATTGAAGGTGCGGCGCGGCAGTTGCAGTTCTTCGAGCACCGCTTTCACATCACCTTTGTGCCGTGTCAGGGCGGCGCGCAGGCATTGGGCTTCGAAGGCTTCCTGCTGGGCGGCGAGGGACTGCCCAGGTTCTGTTTCCAGGGTGTGGGGTTGATCGAGCCCCAATACCTGGCGCTCGGCCACGTTGGCCAGTTCTCGCACGTTGCCCGGCCAGTCGTGGCTGAGCAGGTGGCTCAATTGCGGGCCGCTCAGGGGCGCGGCGCGGCGGCCCAGGCGTTCGGCGGCGCTGTGGGTGAAGTGTTCGAACAGCAGCGGAATGTCCTCGCGGCGTTCACGCAGCGGCGGCAGGCGCAACTCGGCGACGTTCAGGCGATAGGCCAGGTCTTCACGAAACCGTCCGGCCCGAGCTTCGTCCAGCAGATCGGGCTTGGTGGCGGCGATGATGCGCAGGTCCACCGGGATACTCTGGTTCGAGCCCAGGCGTTCGAGTTTCTGCTCCTGCAACACCCGTAGCAGCTTGACCTGTTGCGCCAGGGGCATGCTCTCGATTTCATCGAGGAACAGCGTGCCGCCGTCGGCGTATTCGAGTTTGCCGATGCGCTTGCCCTGGGCGCCAGTGAAGGCGCCGCTTTCGTGGCCGAACAGTTCCGCCTCGAACAACTGCTCGGGAATCGCCGCGCAGTTCAACGCGACGAAGGGTTTGCTCGCCCTCGGGCCGAAGTCGTGCAGGCAGCGAGCGACCAATTCCTTGCCGCTGCCGGTTTCGCCGCGGATCAACACGTTGACCGGCAGTGTCGCCAGGTCCAGCACCTGGCGCCGCAGGTTTTGCAGGGCCCGGGAAACCCCTAACAGCGTTGTGTCGAGCTTGGCCTTGGCGTCGGCTTGTTCATGCAAGCGACGGTTCTCCAATACCAGGGTGCGCTTGTCCAGGGCCCGGCGCAGGCTGCCGAGCAGGGCTTCGGGGCTGAAGGGTTTTTCCAGGAAATCGTAGGCGCCGTCGCGCATGGCTTCCACGGCCATCGGTACATCGCCGTGACCGGTCAACAGAATCACTGGCAGGTCGGGGTCGCGCCGTTGCACTTCGGCCAGCAGGTCCAGGCCGCTGAGGCCGGGCATGCGCACGTCACTCAGGATCACCCCAGGAAAATGTTCCGGCAAGTGCGCCAGGCATTCCTCGGCGCGGCTGAACAACTGCACCTGGAACCCCGACAGGCTCAACCATTGCTCGACGGCGCTGCGGATGCTGCCTTCGTCGTCGACCACTATCACTGAGTCAAGCATGCAACTGCGCCTCCTGATCGATGGGCAAGGTCACGCAGAACACCGCGCCGTGCTCATGGTTGTCCGCCGACAGCCGTCCACCGGATTCATGAATGATCGCAAACGAAACCGCCAGGCCCAAGCCCAGGCCATCGCCCACCGCCTTGGTGGTGAAGAACGGATCGAAGACCTGGGCCAGGTGTTCCTCGGCGATGCCGCTGCCGCTGTCACTGACCGTCAGGCGCCACAATTGATCATCGGCTTCCAGGCGCACTTCCAGGCGCTTGAGGGGCTGGCCGGCCATGGCGTCGAGAGCATTGCGCAGCAGGTTGATCAACACCTGTTCGAGACGGATCGCATCGCCACGTACCCACGCCGGGCGCGTCAGGTGCAGCACAGTGCTGACCTGTTCGTCGCGCAGGCGGGTGTCCAGCAGTTGTAGCGCCTGGTCCACCACCGCCGCCAGGTCCAGGCGTTCGCGCAGGCCGCTGGGGCTTTTACGGGCGAAGGTTTTCAGGTGACCGGTGAGGGCGGCCATGCGCGTCAGCATGTCGTCCAGTGGTTTGAGGGCTTTGTAGGCATCGTCGACCCGGCCGTGATCAAGCAGCAAGCGCAAGGTTGCCAGTTGCATGCGCTGGGCGGTCAGCGGCTGGTTGATCTCATGGGCCAGGGCCGCCGACATCTGCCCCAGCGCCGCAAGCTTGGCCGATTGCACCAAGCCGTCCTGGGCGGTGCGCAAGTCCCGGGTGCGCTCTTCTACTAATCGTTCAAGTTCTTCGCGGCTGCGCTGACGCAGTTTCGCCAGGCGCCAACGCTGGTTGAGAAACAGCAGCAGGAACACCAGGGTCAGCCACAATCCGGCGGCGGCGAGCCCGGCATTGCGACGGTCTTCGAAGGCGATTTGCGGGCGGCGCAGCAAGTGCAGCGTCCAGCCTTCGGCACTCAGCGGCAGGGATTCCCACAGGTAATCGGCCGGGCCATCGGGGGCTTCGACCCGGGCCAGGTGACTGTTGTCGTCAAAGCGTCGCAGCGGTTCATAGGCCAGGGGTTGCAACGGTTGCTTGTCGTATTGGCGAGTGGTCTTGAGTTCGGCGCGGTCGCTGTCGGTCAGGGGCTGCAAGTGGCGATAACGCCAGCCTGGGCGATTGGCGATGAAGACGATGCCTCGGGCATCGCTGACCAGCAGGGTGTCGCTGCCCTGGCGCCACTCACGCTCAAGCTCCGGAAACTCCAGCTTCACCACCATTGCGCCGAGGAACTCGCCGTTATCGCCGGTCACCGCGCTGGAGAGGAAATAGCCCGGGATGCCGCTGGTCACGCCCACCGCATAAAACCTTCCTGTGCCCTGGGTGCGGGTCTGGAGGAAATAGGGGCGAAAGCCATAGTTGTGCCCGACATAACTGCTGGGCAGACGCCAGTTGCTGGCCGCCACGGCCAGGCCGGTGTGGTCGAGCAGTTCCAGTGTGGAAGATTGCGCGGCGCCGTTGATCTGTTCCAGTTTGCGGTTCAAGGCGTCCTGCTGCACCGCGTTGACGGGCCCCTTGAGGGCCGCGCGCAACTCCGGGTCCAACGCCAGCACGGCGGGCAGGGCGCGGTAGCGTTCGATCAGGGTGTGCAATGAATTGGCGTACAGCGCCAACTGCTGGTTCGCCCGGCTGGCGTCTTCCTCCAGGGCCTCGCGTTCGGCGTGACGCACGGCCAGGGTGGCGGCAACCGCTGCGCCGGCAAGGATCAGCAAGGTGTACAACGACAGGCGCAAGGTACGGGTAGTCGGCAGCATACTGGCATAAACAGGTAGACAGTCGGGCGGGCACGATAGCATGGCGCTCGCGAAGACGGCTGCCCATCCAACATGGATGCAAGCTGACCCACCGCTATCGCGAGCAAGCCCGCTCCCACAGGGATCTGTGGTGGACATCAAATGTTGTGAGCACAAAAAAAGGCCGGTGAGCTTGTCGCCCACCGGCCTTTTTCACAGCAGCAAAGTGCGTGTTACTGCACTTCCACCGCCAGGCTGTCACTGATCTTCTTCTGCCAGATGGCTGGACCTGTGATGTGCACCGACTCGCCTTTGCTATCGACCGCTACGGTCACCGGCATGTCCTTGACCTCGAACTCGTAGATCGCTTCCATCCCCAGTTCGGCGAAGGCCAATACCTTGGATTTCTTGATCGCCTGGGCCACCAGGTAAGCGGCACCGCCGACGGCCATCAGGTAGACAGCCTTGTTGTCCTTGATCGCTTCGATGGCGGTCGGGCCGCGCTCGGATTTGCCGATCATGCCCAACAGGCCGGTCTGCTCGAGGATCTGGCGGGTGAACTTGTCCATCCGCGTGGCCGTGGTCGGGCCGGCCGGGCCGACGACTTCGTCACCCACCGGATCAACCGGGCCAACGTAATAGATGAAGCGACCCTTGAGGTCCACCGGCAAGGTTTCACCCTTGTTCAGCATCTCGACCATGCGCTTGTGCGCCGCGTCGCGACCGGTGAGCATCTTGCCGTTGAGCAGCACGGTTTCGCCCGGTTTCCAGCTTTGCACGTCTTCCGGGGTCAGGGTGTCGAGGTTCACGCGACGAGCCGATGGGCCGGCTTCCCAGACGATTTCCGGGTAGGCGTCCAAGGGTGGCGCTTCCAGCGACGCCGGGCCGGTGCCGTCGAGCACGAAGTGGGCGTGGCGGGTGGCGGCGCAGTTGGGGATCATGCACACCGGCAGGGAGGCGGCGTGGGTCGGGTAGTCCATGATCTTCACGTCGAGCACGGTGGTCAGGCCACCCAGGCCCTGGGCGCCGATGCCCAGTTGGTTGACCTTCTCGAACAGCTCCAGGCGCATCTCTTCGATACGGTTCTGCGGGCCGCGTGCCTTGAGCTCGTGGATGTCGATGGACTCCATCAACACTTCCTTGGCCATCACCGCGGCTTTCTCGGCGGTGCCGCCGATGCCGATGCCCAGCATGCCCGGTGGGCACCAGCCGGCACCCATGGTCGGAACGGTTTTCAGCACCCAGTCAACGATGGAGTCGGACGGGTTGAGCATGGCCATTTTCGACTTGTTCTCGGAACCACCGCCCTTGGCTGCCACGTCCACTTCCACGGTGTTGCCCGGGACGATGGAGTAGTGGATGACCGCCGGGGTGTTGTCCTTGGTGTTCTTGCGCGCGCCTGCCGGGTCGGCGAGGATCGACGCACGCAGGACGTTTTCCGGCAGGTTGTAGGCGCGGCGTACGCCCTCGTTGATCATGTCGTCCAGGCTCATGGTTGCGCCATCCCAACGTACGTCCATGCCCACGCGCACGAACACGGTCACGATGCCGGTGTCCTGGCAGATCGGCCGGTGGCCGGTGGCGCACATGCGCGAGTTGATCAGGATCTGCGCCATGGAGTCACGGGCCGCCGGCGATTCTTCGCGCAGGTAGGCCTCGTGCATCGCCTGGATGAAATCCACGGGGTGGTAGTAGGAAATGAACTGCAGGGCGTCGGCAACGCTCTGAATCAGGTCGTCTTGCTTGATCACGGTCATGAGTCGCGCTCCTCTCTAAAGACGGGAACATTCAATAAGGTGCCGGCCGTTTGGGTGCATCGGTCGACGGGCGGCACCTCTTAAGGCACGCCGGGCATGCTGGCGCGACACTAAAAAGGCGCGGCAGTATATCGCAGGCGGGCACCCTGTGGGAGCGAGCTTGCTCGCGATAGCGACGGATTGATGAGGTCGGATGTGGAAACCTGTGGTGAGGGAGCAAGCTCCCTCACCACAGGTAAACGCTCGCCAGGGACATCAGACAACTGCGTCAATTTTGGCCATTGCTTTGACGCCATTTTTCTGCTCCAGAATTGAATGGTCATTTGCCCTGCACGCCACTAAAGTGGCGTCTGGCCTGTAGCGTAGGACGCCTCCTGTCAGTTCCTTTCCCATGGTGAGTCAACGATTGACCCATAACGCCATCCAACGTCTTTTGCTGAAACGCTTCGCCTTGGCAGCTGCCACTTACGCGCTGGCATTGGTGTTGCTGTGGCTGGCATTTTTCAGTGGTCATTACCTCGATTCGTTGCGCGATGTCATCATCGGCAGTGTGTTGGTGGTGCTGTGCCAGGCAGGGCTGTTCGCGCTGTTTATCACCGACCGCAACCTGCGCTTCGCCGATCCCAGCCTCACTGAAATACAGGTGTTGATCGGCCTGGGCTGGCAGACCTGGATGATGGCGCACCTGGATCAGGCGCGGGGCGTGTTCCTGGTGTTTTATGTGCTGATCCTGCTGTTCGGCCTGTTCCATCTGTCGCGCCGGGCTTTCGTGCGCTGCGCGATGCTGGTGTTTGTCGGTTTCACTGGCATTACCCTCTGGGACGGCTATTTCTTCCAGCTTCCCGACCCCACATTGGCCGGCTTGCAGGTGTGCGTGCTGTTTCTCGTGCTGGTGTGGCTGGTGTTTTACGCCCGCTATGTCCAGACCTCACGCCAACGCATGCGCCAGCGACGGTTTGCCCTGCAAGCGCACCAGGACACCCTGCGCGGCATGATGCGCCAGCTCGAAGACCTGGTGGCCACCGACGAACTGACGGGCCTGTTCAACCGCCGGCACTTTCTGCGCCTGGCGTCCCGCGAGCTCAACACCCTCAGGCCTGGCGTCGCCCATGGCCTGGCCTTGATCGACCTCGACCATTTCAAGCGCATCAACGACCTGCACGGCCACGCCGCTGGCGATCAGGTGCTCCAGGCCTTCGCTGGCGTTGCCACGGCCTGTCTGCGCGAAGGCGATGTGCTGGCCCGTTACGGTGGTGAAGAGTTCGTCATGTTGTTGCCCGCCTGTGATCCCTCGCGCCTGACCGCCTGTTGCGAGCGGCTGCGGCTGGCATTTACTGAAGTCGAACTGATTGGCCTGCAGGTCGGCCCCCTCAGCCTGTCGGCGGGTCTGACCCTGCTGGAAGTGGGCGATGACCTGGACAACGCCTTGCAGCGTGCCGACCAGGCTTTGTACCGAGCCAAGCGAGACGGCCGCAATCGATGCGCCGCGGCCTGGGAGAATGTCGATGCCTGAACTGACAGTCGCCGGCAAGCAGTGGACGGTGGCGGCAGGCAGTAACTTGCTGGACGCGTTGAATCAGTCCGGCGTGCCGGTGCCCTACAGTTGTCGCGCCGGCAGTTGCCACGCGTGCCTGGTGCAATGCGTGGACGGCGATGTGCGCGACAGTCGGCCCGACGCACTGAGCCCTGCGCAGCGCGATCAAGGCTGGCGGCTGGCCTGCCAGTGCCAGGTGGTCGAGGATGTGCAGATTCATACGTTCGACCCGCAACGCGACGGCCAGGCAGCCCAAGTGGCGGCGGTGGATTGGCTGGGCCCTGATGTGCTGCGCTTGCGCGTCACCCCAGAGCGGGCGCTACGTTACCAGGCTGGCCAGCATCTGGTGCTATGGGCCGGTGACGTGGCCCGGCCCTATTCCCTGGCGAGCCTGCCCGAGGAAGACCGCTTCCTGGAGTTCCACCTCGATTGCCGTGAGCCCGGCCGATTCATCGATGCGGCGCGAAAAATGAAAGGCGGCGACCCGATTCGCCTCGGTGAGTTGCGCGGCGGCGCCCTGCATTATGACCCCGACTGGCACGCCAAACCCCTGTGGCTGCTGGCCGCCGGCACCGGCCTGGCGCCACTGTTCGGCATCCTGCGCGAAGCCCTGCGCCAGCATCACCAAGGCTCGATTCGCCTTATTCACGTGGCCCATGATGCTGCCGGGCATTACCTGGCCAAACCCCTGGCGGCGCTGGCGGCCAAGCATGAAAACCTCTGCGTCGAGCTGCTGACCGCGGCCGAGGCGCCGCCTGCGTTGGCGCAACTGCGGCTTGTTTCCCGGCAAACCCAAGCCTTACTCTGCGGCCATCCCGACCGGGTCGAAGCCTTTGCCAAGCGCTTGTACCTGGCCGGCCTGCCGCGCAATCAACTGCTGGCCGACGTCTTCCTGCCCCGTGGTTGAGCGCTGATCTTCAGACGCGAGACCGACCATGACCGAAACCCTGCTGCTGGAACGCGAACGCGGTCTGCTGACCTTGCGCTTGAACCGCCCGCACAAGAAAAACGCTCTGACCCGGGCGATGTACAGTCAATTGGCGCAGGCCCTGGCGATGGCGGATGCCGATCCGCAGATCCGTGCGGTGCTGCTCACAGGTTCCAGTGACTGCTTCACCGCTGGCAACGACATCATCGACTTCCTCGAACAGCCACCCGCCGACCTCGATAACCCGGTGTTCCAGTTCATGCTCAGCTTGCTCGATTGCCGCAAACCGGTGATCGCCGCGGTGGCCGGGTCGGCGGTGGGGATCGGCACGACCTTGCTGTTGCATTGCGACCTGGTCTACGTCAGCCGGGATGCGCGGCTGCGCATGCCGTTCGTTAACCTGGGGCTGTGCCCGGAATTCGGTTCCAGCCTGATCCTGCCGCGCCTGCTCGGCCAGGCCAGGGCGGCGCAATTGTTGCTGCTGGGCGAGGGCTTCAGCGGCGAACAGGCGGTCGCCTGGGGCATCGCCACCGAGGCGTTGGGCAGTGGTGAAGCGGCATTGGCCAAGGCTCGGGAGGCGGCGCTGCGCTTCGAATCGCTGCCGCCTGACGCGGTGCGCGTCAGCAAGCAACTGATGAAAGCACCGGATCGGGAACAACTGCGCAGGGTGATCGAAGAGGAGGGCAAACTGTTCACCCAACGCCTGCGCTCGCCCGAGGCGTTAGAGGCGTTGTCGGGGTTTATCAACAGGCATTAACTTTGTAGTGCCTGGGCTGGCCCTATCGCGAGCTTGCTCGCGATAGCTGCCGACGAGGTGATACCTGTGCATCAGGTAGAAACCAAAAAGCCCCACCATTCACATGGCAGGGCTTTTGTTTTTCGAGCAGCAGGTCACTCAGACCATCGGGTCGCCAACGTGCAGGATTTTCATCCCGTTGGTGCCGCCGATGGTGTGGTAGCTGTCGCCTTTGGTCAGGATGACCCAGTCGCCGGTTTTCACCACGCCGCGCTTGACCAGTTCATCCACCGCCGCCTGGCTGACTTCGCCCGGTTGCAGGGCGGCCGGGTCGAATGGCACGGTGTAGACGCCACGGAACATGGCGGCGCGGGCCTGGGTTTCGCGGTGCGGGGAGAACGCGTAGATCGGCACCGAGGAACGGATGCGCGACATGATCAGCGGCGTGTAGCCACTTTCGGTCAGGGCGATGATCGCCTTCACGCCCGGGAAGTGGTTGGCGGTGTACATCGTCGCCAGGGCGATGCTCTCGTCGCAGCGCTCGAAGGTCTTGCCGATACGGTGGCTGGAGGTCTTGCTGGTCGGATGCTTTTCAGCGCCGGTGCAGATGCGCGCCATGGCTTGCACCGCTTCGAGCGGGTAGAGGCCGGCGGCGCTTTCGGCCGAGAGCATCACGGCGTCGGTGTAGTCGAGCACGGCGTTGGCTACGTCGGACACTTCGGCGCGGGTCGGCATCGGGTTCTGGATCATCGACTCCATCATTTGGGTCGCGACGATCACCGCTTTGTTGTGGCGGCGTGCATGCAGAATGATTTTCTTCTGGATGCCCACCAGCTCGGCGTCGCCGATTTCCACACCCAGGTCGCCACGGGCCACCATCACGGCGTCGGACGCCTTGATCAGGCCGTCGAGGGTTTCATCGTCGGCCACCGCTTCGGCGCGTTCGATTTTCGCCACCAGCCAGGCAGTACCGCCGGCTTCGTCGCGCAGTTGACGGGCGTATTCCATATCAGCAGCGTCACGCGGGAAGGACACGGCCAGGTAGTCGACTTCCATTTCCGCGGCCAGCTTGATGTCGGCCTTGTCTTTCTCGGTCAGGGCCGGCGCCGTCAGGCCACCGCCGCGACGGTTGATGCCTTTGTGGTCCGACAGCGGGCCACCGATGGTCACGGTGCAGTTCAGTTCAGTGGCGGTGGCGGTATCGACGCGCATTACCACGCGGCCGTCGTCGAGCAGCAGCTCGTCGCCCACGCCGCAATCCTTGACCAGGTCCGGGTAGTCGATGCCGACCACTTGCTGGTTGCCTTCGGTCAGCGGATGGCTGGTGGAGAAGGTGAAGGTGTCACCAATCTTCAGCTCGATGCGCTTGTTGGCGAATTTGGCGATACGGATCTTCGGGCCTTGCAGGTCACCCAGCAGGGCAACGAAACGGCCATGCTTGGCGGCGAGGTCGCGCACCAGCTTGGCACGGGCCTTGTGCTCTTCGGGGGTGCCGTGGGAGAAATTCAGACGGGCAACGTCCAGGCCAGCCAGAATCAGCTGTTCAAGAACTTCCGGCGAATTACTGGCCGGGCCAAGGGTAGCGACGATTTTGGTGCGACGGACGGACATGCAAGACTCCTCAAGTTCAAGCGCCAGCGAAGGCTACTATGCTCTTTGGGTGTAGTCATTGTTCATATGCACTACTTTTTCGTTTGTTTTTCGAAATGAACATTCCTGAAAATTTTTGCGTCTTTAACCGCTAAAGCCGAACATCGCTCTTGTGGCGAGGCAAGCGTTTTCGGGCTGAAGATTTTCTTGCCCAGGTCGATACAGAGCTCAAGACAGGAGAACCTCCCCATGCGATTCGTGCTTTTCGTTGCCCTGGCCCTGAGCGTCACGGGCTGCACCCGTTGGTCGATGAACCATCACATGAACCTGGCCTACAAGGCCTATGACCGCGGTAATTGCGAGCAAGTGATGCTCGAATTGTCCCAGGTCGACCGCGCCAGCCGTGCCCGCCGCTATATGCAGCCGGAAGTCTCGATGCTGCGCGGCCAGTGCCTGGAACGGCAGAAGCTGTTCATCGATGCGGCGCAGACCTACCAGTTCATCCTCACCCAATACCCTAACAGCGAATACGCTTACCGTGCCCGCGCGCGGCTCGAAACCTTGCAGAGCCTGGGTCATTACCCGACCCGCAGCGCCTCGGCGATCCGCCCCTCCGCGTCCTGAGACCGTTCGTCCAACCCTTTGCCATCGGCAGGTGATTGCGTTGGGGTAGATGAAAGGTGCGTACCTGGGCTGGCTGTCGCCAAACCTTGAGCTATATTTGTACAAGTCGTATTAGAGCTGAGTCTCTAATGTTAAGAAGCACCTGTGACCGGCAGAGGTATGGCCTGGACGCTGTCAAGTGTCTGGCACCGGGATCGGGGAGAGCGGACTGGTATAAGGTTCGTTCCGAAGTATTCGTTTCCCCTGTCCGGGGTCGTTTAAAAGCGATACAAGACATGTACAAAAAAAGGCGAATCGAACGGCACCAGTTGCCGTGCTTCCTGCGCGTGTTCAACGGCGTCAATGACAGGCCCATCGGTTTTCTGGGCAATGTCTCTGAAAATGGCCTGATGCTGATCAGTCATCTGCCCTTGATGGTTGGCGCCGACTTTGAACTGCACTTGAAAATCCCTTCCGACGAGGGACCGCAACAAAACATCAAGTTGAAAGCCAACTGCCTGTGGTGCCATGAAGACGTGACGCCGATGCATTTCGATGCCGGCTTCAGACTGCACTGGACGCCGCCGGAGTACCTGCAACTGATCAGTGCGTTGCAGCAATATTTCAGTTTTTATCCGTTGCCGGAATCGGCTTAAACCGCGGGTGTACTCAATCCAACTGTGGGAGCGAGCTTGCTCGCGAAGGCGGCGACACATTCAGCATTGATGCAAGCTGATCCACCGCTATCGCGAGCAAGCTCGCTCCCACGGGTCCTTTATGCACCCTGTAGTTCTACAGGTCATTCGGCCTTCAGCGCTGAATCTTCGCCTCGTTATCCAGCAGCCTCTCCAGCAACAACACCCCCATCTCGCCCATCTGGTGAATCGCCAGGGCCAGGTTGCGCGGGGCGCCTTCGAGGTCTTCGGATAAATCCAGGATCAGCGTGCTCACCGAGCAGAAGGTTTCGTAGCTGTGGGCGAGCATGCCTTCGGGGTCGGCGTCGGGGGCGACGATGAAGTAGTCCAGTTGCTTGTCGGTTTTCTTGTCGGCTTGGCCGTTGTCCGGCTTGAGGTAGTAGTCCAGGGCCCTTTGGGCGGCCTGTTCGAGTTTTTCGGGGTCGAGGGTTTCGTGGGGGGATAGTGGGTCGGTGTGTGGTGGGTTGGGTGTAGCCTTGAACATGATAGGTCTCCTTAATGGGGCCTCCACCCGGTTCGCGACTAAACGAATGTAGGGTGGCGGCTGGACGCAGGTTAGTCGACCGGCGGAGACACGAAGTCCGGCGCGCCCGGGGGCGCCCTGCGTACAGCCACCATCAAGTAAGGGATAGGGGAACCCCACTGGATGACGCTTGTGCACATCGTGTCAAACCGCCGGGCGACTAAACCCGATCGCTGGATATCAGCGACGCGAATCAAGTTACGGGGCAAGACCAAGGTGCACAAGCCGGCGGATTCTGGCGGATCTGTAGTCCGTTGCGCAAGGCGCTGTAGTCAGCCGGACCTCTGCTTGTTCGCTGTAGGACCTAGGCGGTCCCCGCCTTTTTCCAGGCCAGATATTGCGTCACCAATTGCGCCCCCAATTCACTGGGGCGCGCATCCAGGGTCGGGATGCCATGGGCGCCCAGTTGCTGATGCAGTTCGGCCCGCGCATTCACATAGTCCACCGTGCCGCAGTAAGCCAAGGCCTCAGGCAGTGTTTGCACCGGCACTTGGCGCAAGCGGTCGAGCGCCTCTTCCCGCAGGCTGGCCACCAGTACCCGGTGGTGTTGGCCCAGCCGTTTGACGGCGGCCAGCAGTTCTTCGTCGTCCTCGTCCCGCAGGTTGGTCACCAGCACCACCAGCGCCCGGCGTTTTTGCCGGGCCAGCAGTTGAGTCACGGCCGCCTGGTAGTCGGCGGGGCGTTGGCTGCTGTCGAGGTCGTACACGGTGTTGAGCAAGACGTTGAGCTGGCCGGTGCCTTTGACCGGTGCGAGGTAGCGCGGCTGTTCGCTGGCGAAGGTGCCCAGGCCCACGGCGTCGCCCTGGCGCAGGGCGGTGTAGCTGAGCAGCAGGCAGGCGTTGAGGGCGTGGTCGAAGTGCGACAGCTCGCCGTCCTGGCTGCGCATGCGCCGGCCGCAATCGAGCATGAAGATGATCTGCTGGTCGCGCTCGTCCTCATATTCCCGGGCAATCGGTGTCCGATGGCGGGCGGTGGCCTTCCAGTCGATCTGACGCAGGCTGTCGCCTTCGCGAAATTCGCGCAGTTGATGGAACTCCTGGCCCTGGCCGCGCCGTTGCCGCTGACGGATACCGAGCTGGCTCAGCCAGTTGTCCACCGCCAATAGCTGGCCTTCGTAGAGTCTGGCGAAATCCGGGTAGACCCGAGTCTCATCGATCGCGTCCAGCAGGCGCTTGTCGGTCCACAGGCCCAACGGGCTCGGCAGGTTGATTTCGCACTGGGCGAAGGTGAAGTGACCGCGTTTGAGCGGACGCAGGCGGTAGCCGACCTGATTGTGCTGGCCGGGTTGAAGCGCGACGGACAGGGGCAGGTTTTCGAAATCCAGGCCGTCGGGTACGTGATCGAAGACCTGGACGTTCAGCGGCTGCGCAAAGTCGTGGCCGATTTCCAGGCGAACTTCGCCCCATCGACCCAGTGCCAGGCTGCCGGGCATCTGCCGTCGCACCCGGGGCGAGGGCAAGCGCCTGAGGCGCACGGCGTCGAGCAGCGCCAGGGCCAGCAGCGCCAGCATCAACCACCAGTTGATCGACAGCAGCGTCGATGGCAGCGCAATGCCCAACGCCCGCAGCGTGCCCAGCGCGATGCCGAGGGCCAGGAGGATGGCGAGCCAGGTCAACAGCAGGCGGGAGGGTTTCATGGCCTCATCACAACCGCGGCGCCGGCACTTGATCGAGCAACTGCCCCAGCACCTGATCCACCGTCAGCCCTTCGATGTCCAGCTCCGGCGCCAGTCGTACCCGATGGCGCAGCACGGCCAGGGCGCAGCCCTTGATGTCATCCGGCACCACGAACTCGCCGCCGCGCAACAACGCCCGGGCCCGGGCGCAACGCACCAGGGCAATCGAGGCGCGAGGCCCGGCGCCGAGGGTCAGACCCGGCCAACTGCGGGTGGTGCGGGCCAGGCGCACGGCGTAGTCGAGTACCTGCTCGTCCATCGGCAGATCACTGGCGATGCGTTGCAGCGCTTGCACGTCCTTGGCCTGCAACACCGTACGCAATGGCTGCACGTCAAGCATGTCGGCGCGGGTCGAGCGGCTGACCTGGCGCACCATGTTCAATTCCTGGTCGGCGTCGGGGTAGTCCATGCGCACCTTGAGCATGAAACGGTCGAGCTCGGCTTCCGGTAGCGGGTAGGTGCCTTCCTGTTCGATGGGGTTCTGGGTAGCGAGCACCATGAACGGCTGGGCGATGGGCAGGGCGCGGCCTTCGAGGGTGACCTGGCGTTCCTGCATGGCTTCGAGCAGCGCGGCCTGGGTCTTGGCCGGTGCGCGGTTGATCTCGTCGGCCAGCAGCAGGTTGGTAAACACCGGCCCTTTGCGCAGCTTGAACTGCTCGGTCTGCAAGTCGTACACCGCGTGCCCGGTAACGTCGCTGGGCATCAGGTCGGGGGTGAACTGGATGCGGGCGAACTCGCCACCGAAACAACGGGCCAGGGCACGCACCAGCAAGGTCTTGCCCAACCCGGGAACCCCTTCGAGCAGAACGTGACCGCCGGCGATCAGCGCCGTGAGCACATCGTCGATCACCGCGCTCTGGCCGACTACCGCCTTGTGCAGCTCGGTGCGGATCGCCTGGGCCAACTGACTGGCGCGCTGGCGCTGTTGGACGGCGTGGGTCTGGCCGTCGGCAGGTTCGTTCTGTTCAGTCATAAGGCATTCCTAAGGGTTTGCAAATGGGCGACCTGGCGGCAGAACTCAGCGCGGGACATGCGCTGTTTCGGTCGGGGGCTCAAGGCCTGGCTGATGGCTCGCGTGGGCTGGCGGGTCAGGCGGGCGAGCACCTGCCATTGTTCGGCGACGACCAGTTGTTCGAAGCCGGGATGAAGATGGCGGGCCCGGCGCAGCACGTCCTGTTGCAACGTCTGCAACAGCTGCTGCTGGCCGTTATGGCGCAGATGGAAACCGGCGCTGGCCTGCAAGTGTTCTTCCAACTGACGCCGCGCCTTGGGGGCCGGTTGTTGCAGCGGGCCATGGCGTACCGCCGAGCGCCAGAGCCACAGGGCAATCAGCGCCAGCAGCGCCACCAATGCCTGGGGGAAATAGCGCAGCAGCAAGGTCAGCAGGTTGTCGTGGTCGGTGTTGAACAGCAGCGTGACGTCCGTGTCGGCGCTCAAGTACCAGAGCAGCCAGGCGTTGTCGTATTGGTCGATGTGCTCGTTCTTCCACAGCTCGGCGTCGGTGATCACGGTGATCGAGCCCAGGCCGAGGGTCAGCTGCATCATGTGAGTCGCCAGTTCGCTGTTGGCCCAGGCCTGGGCGAGGTTGTGCGGGTCTTCGAGGTGGAAATCCGTATCGAAGCCGATATACGCCGGCGCCTCTTCGTCCTCCAGGTACAACTTGGTCAGCTTGGGGTAACGATCCTTGATGAGTTCCGCTGGCGGTTCCTTGAGGTCCTCACTCAAGAGTTGACGCAGGCGCACGCGGTCCAGCAGCAAGTCGCCGCTGCTGCCGGTGCTGTCATCCCACAGGGCCTCGGCGACAAACAACAGGCGCCCACCGGCCCGGGTCCAGTTCATCAACTGATCGACTTCCCGTGGCGTCATGTTGGTTCGTTCACCCAGCAACAGCAGGCTGCGCTGGTGCGGCTCCAGGTTGGGTAGCACGCCAAGGTTATTGACGTGCTCGACGTTGATACCCTGCTTGCGCAGGAAGTGTTCGGCGGCCAGGTAGGGGTTGGCCCGGGCTTCGGGAGAGGGGCCGTGATCGACGGTCTCCTGATAGGGCACGGCCTTGACGTAGAGGTAAGCGCCCAATGCGCACATCAGCGCGGCCAGTACTACCCCGGCCAGCAACCCCGGGCTCCGGCTCATCGAGACACTCCCGGACCGAACAACCCGCGCCAGCGGTCACACAGTTCCTGTTGCAAATGGGGCGGCGGCGCACGATGCCCATAGGCAATGTTCTGCCAATGCAGGGTCAGGCTTTTACTGAACCCCAGCAGGTTTTCCTGTTGAAGCTGTTCGACGCGTTGCAGTACCTGGCCTTCAGTGTCGGCGGGTTTCAAGGGGACCTTGAAGTCGTGATGCAAGCGACTGAGCAGGGCCCGGTACAGTAGGCCCAGGGCCTCGCGGGGGTTGCTGGACCACAACTGCTCGACGCTGGCCGCCACGTCGACCGGCAGGCTTTCTTCACGGATATCCAGGCCGAACATCTGCGCAGGTACAGGCCGTTCCACCGGCAGGCGTTGCGTCGGTCGGCGATTCACCAGGGCCTTGAGCCGTTCACGATAGCGCCAGGCCAGCCAGACAATCGCGCCCACCAGGCAGGCCCAGAGCACGATCTGGATCAGTGTGGCGGCGATGTCGAAGCGTTGGCCACTCATCCATTTGAACAACGACTTGAACCAGCCTGGGGCTTCGCCCTTCTCGGGAGCGTCGGTGGTTTCTTCGCCGAAACGATAATGGGTGACTGCTTCCGGGTTCTTGAACGGTGGGGCATCGAGGATCGTCTTGATGCTGTCCCGGGAGGCTTCGCTGGTGAGGGGCTGATTGAGCAACCGGGGGCTGTCGGGGCCGATGCTGTCCTCGTCGGCCCATGCCGGGGGGGCCAGTGGTAGCAGCATCAGTGCCAGCAACATCAGCATCGGGGCTATGCCGCTCAGGCGCTGGCGCAGGCGTCGGAACGCCAGTTCGATGTCCCAACCCTCGAGGATCGTGCGTCGGTTCAGGTAGAGGCTGAAGCCGCAGGCGACATAGATCGGCTCCCAGACGATCAACAGCAGGGGATAGAGGAGGTTGACCAGGTGTTCGAACCACAACCAATCGTGCTCGGCCGCTGCGACCAGCATCTGCCAGTCCCATTCCAGTTCGACTTGTTGTGGCACGAACAGATAGAACAGGGCCATCAGGCCGAACCAGAGGACGGTTTCCAGGTGCATGCCGATGATGGTCAGCCATTGCGCCGCGCCGCCGCTGCGTTGCAGTAGGACCCGCAGGCGCTGCTCCCGTGCCTCACCGGCGAGGCCCTCCAGTTGCACCACGGGCATCAGGAAGCTGCGGCTCAAGCTAAACCTGCGCCAGGTCAGGCTCGCCAACAACTGGGGCTTGAGCAGCGCGGGCCACTGTCGCAAGGCCTGTTTCAAAGTGGGCGTTTCGCCAAACAGCGCCTTGGAGAGAATGTACAACGGCAGACGATCAAAGGCCGGTTTCAACCACCAGAACACCACCACGACCAGGGACGGCGAATCCCACAGCAACAGCGCCAGCAGCAGATACACCGGCAGCGTGACGATGGCCCAACTGGTCATCAGCAGCCGTCGATGTTGCTGGCTCATCAGCACGCCGAGGTCCATGGCTTCCCAGGTGGTGCGCGGGCGGATAACGACCGTGGCGTCACTCAGGCGCATGGCGGACCCGTCCGGCAAACAGCAGATAACTGATCACCAGCAGCCACAACAACGCGCCGACTGTGTATTTGGTGGCGGGCGTCACGGCGCTGGAAGACCAGTAGGCCTCGATGAACGCGGCGATGAGCAAAAACAGTATCACCCCGCCGACCATCAGCACGCTTTTGCCCGCCGCCAGCCGCAAGGCCTCGCCCCGGGTCAGGCGCCCCGGCGCGATCAAGGCCCAGCCCAGTTGCAGGCCCGCGGCGCCGGCCAGGGCGATGGCGGTGAGTTCGAAGGCGCCGTGGCCGATGACGAACGACCAGAACGTTCCTCCCGAACCGATCTGGGTCAGGTGCCCGGCCACCGCGCCAATGGTCAGGCCATTGAAGAACAGGAAGAACGCGCTGCCCAGGCCAAACATCAAGCCGCTGGCAAACGTCTGAAAGGCAATGCCGATGTTGTGCATGATGTAGTAACCGAACATGACCCAATCCTCGCTGGCGGCTCGTTCGATCGAGCGCCCCAGGTGCCCGGCGGCCGGGTCGTACATGCTGCGTATCTGGCTGACTTCTTCGGCGCTCAGCAAGCTGTAGACCAACTCGGGGAACAGGTAGACCAACAGCCCGATGCCCACCAGGCTGCCCAGGAACATCAGGCTGGCGGCCAGTACGAAGCGCCATTGTTCGCGGACCAGTCGAGGAAAACCGGCGAGGATAAAAGCCGAGAGACTGGCCGAGGGGCGGCTGCGGTCCCGGTAGAGTTGCTGGTGACCGCGCAGCGCCAGTTGTTGCAGGGTGTCGATCAGCAAACTGCTGTAGCCCCGGGCCTGGGCCAGCGCCAGATGGTGGCAAAGCCGTCGATAGGCAGGAGGAAAATCGCTGCTCTGGGAAACGTTGCGGCTGCGCTCCAGTTGATCGAGCAGGCGCGACAAATCTTCCCATTCCCCTTGGTGGCGGCTTTCGAACAGGCTTTGCTTCATGTCGGCCCCAACAGACCGCGGGCAATGCCATTGAGTTCGGCCACGGCGTTGGGCGCCTGCAGCTTCAATGGCGCGGCCAGGATGGCAGCCAGTTCGTTGACTCGTTCAGGGGAAAGCTGGGCTTGGCGCTCGGCGAAACTCAGTACCGCGCGTTGCTCGTTCAGGCTCAGGGCAAACGGTGCTCGTATCGGTTGTATCAATGGCAATGCGGGGCGCTTGACCGGTTGCTCGCGATACACCACCAGCGTGCCGGCCGCGAGGTCGCCCAGGCGTTTGAAGGCCGGATGTTGCAGGCAACTGATTGCCCCGAAGGCATAGGCGAAGGGCAGCATGTCGACGAAGCGCAACAGGTTGCGGATCAATGAGGCGGACCAGCCGATGGGGCGACCGTCGTCCTGCACCACGCGCAACCCCATGATCTGCTTGCCGGGAGAGCGCCCCTGGTTCAGCACCTCGAACAGCACCATGTACCACCAACTGATGATAAAGAGCAGGATGGAACCCAGGCCCATGCCCAGTTCACCGAAAAACGCCAGGATGAGAAAGAGCAGGCCCAGCACCAGCCCGCGTATGCCCAGGTCGATGGCAAAGGCCAGTGAACGAGGCATCAACCCCGCCGGGCGCAGTGGCAGGTCGATGCCTTCGGGCGTCTCAACCTGATACCGCGTGTCCAGTGGCACGGGCAGCGTCGCGTTCCTTTGCAGTGCTGGTGTCTCGAGCATGGGCAACCTGAGTGATGGGCCGGTTCGAAGGTTCAATGTCGGCATCGATGCTAGCAGCCTTCGCGCGGGCAAACGATATAACTGTGTATGTCATTTTATGGATTCAACGGGATTGAGCGGGCGAGCACAGTCTGTAGCCTCCAGCAGCCTTGTTCTCGGGAGTCCACAGACCCTGCATTCACCGCAGGTCCCCCTGTGGGAGCTTGCTCGCGATAGCGGTGGGTCAGTTTGCATCGATGTTGAATATGCAGGCGTCATCGTGAGCAAGCTCGCTCCCAGACTGGGTCCTCGGGTGTTTATGGATCTTGCGCTTGCCCCAGGTCCCGGATTGATTTCAAAAGTTACAGGAGCGCTGGCCGCAGGCAGGTGCGAGCGCCTAGACTTCGCCAGTCTTCAGCTCAGGAACTGCCCGTGACTTCCATCTTCTGGTACGACTACGAAACCACCGGTATCAACCCGCGTTGCGATCGGCCCTTGCAGGTGGCAGGTATCCGTACCGATTTCGAACTCAATGAAATCGACGCGCCGGTGAATCTCTACTGCCAGCCCAGCGATGACATTCTGCCCCATCCGGCAGCCTGTGCGATCACCGGTATCACCCCGGCATGCCTGGCCGAAAAAGGCTTGAGCGAAGCCGATTTCATGACCCGGGTCCACGCGCAACTGGCCGCCCCCGGCACCTGTGGCGCCGGCTACAACACCTTGCGCTTCGACGATGAAATGACGCGCTACAGCCTGTATCGGAATTTTTTTGACCCCTATGCGCGGGAATGGCAGGGCGGTAACAGCCGTTGGGACTTGATCGACCTGGTGCGCGCCGCCTATGCGTTGCGCCCCGACGGCATTGTCTGGCCGCAAGAGGAGGGTCGCGTCACGCTCAAGCTCGAGCGCCTGACCGCCGCCAACGGCATCGACCATGGCCAGGCGCACGATGCGTTGTCAGATGTGCGTGCAACGATCGCCCTGGCCCGGCTGATTCGCCAAAAACAGCCACGACTCTACGACTGGCTGTTCCAGTTGCGCAGCAAACAGAAGGTGATGGACCAGATCCGCCTGCTGCAGCCCATGGTGCATATTTCCGGGCGTTTCTCGGCTGCGCGCAACTATATCGGTGTGGTCCTGCCACTGGCCTGGCACCCGAAAAACCGCAACGCCCTGATTGTCTGCGACTTGCACCTGGACCCCCAGGGCTTGCTGGAGCACGATGCGGACATTCTGCGCCAGCGTTTATATACCCGCCGTGAAGAGCTGCTTGAAGGGGAATTGCCAGTGCCCCTCAAACTCATTCATATCAACAAGTGCCCGGTGATTGCGCCGTTGTCGGTGCTGCGCGCCGAGGACCAGCAGCGGCTGCAACTGGACATGGACGCTTATCAGCAGCGGGCGTTGCGACTAACTGACGCACAGAAAGTTTGGCAGGACAAACTTCAGGCTATTTATGGTCGTGAGGATTTCACTGCCAGTGAGGATCCCGAGCAACAGTTATACACAGGCTTCATCGGCGATCGCGATCGTCGTTTATGTGAGCAAGTTCGCATTTCGGATCCAGCTCAGTTGGCGCAAGAACACTGGCCTTTCGATGACGAGCGTTTGCCGGAATTATTGTTTCGATATCGTGCGCGCAACTTTCCAGACACGTTGAATCCCGAAGAGCAGGGGCGCTGGAGACTTTTCTGTCAACAACGTCTGTCTTCTGCGGAGTGGGGAGCGCCTAATACCTTGAACAGTTTTGATGAGGCAATGAGAGAGTGGATGTCCCTCTCTACGCCATTGCAGCGAGAGGTACTCATTGAATGGCAGGGCTACAGCCAGCAATTGCGTAAACGCTTAAGCCTTTGAGGCCGTGCCAGGAAATAAAAGACCGGCATAAAAAAACGCCAGCAAACGCTGGCGTTATTGTGTTCGCAAAGAGCGATGCGAACCGGTGAGGCTTAACCCAGCAGGGTTGCCCAGCCTTCAACCACGTCACCGCCCCACTTGGCTTTCCACTCTTTCAGGGTCTTGTGGTTGCCACCTTTGGTTTCGATGACTTCGCCGTTGTGCGGGTTTTTGTATTGCTTAACTTTGCGAGCGCGCTTGGTGCCGGTAGTTTTTACCGCGCCACGAGGGGCTTTGCTCGACTTGGCTTCTGGATCCAGCAGGGCAATGATGTCGCGCAGGGACTTGGAGTACTCGCCCATCAGCGTGCGCAGTTTGCCTTCGAATTCAAGCTCGGTTTGCAGTTTGTCGTCTTGGGACAGGTTTTTCAGACGGGCTTGCAGTTCTTTGATGGCTTCTTCAGTGGCGCGGTATTCATTGATCAAGGACATGGGGACTACCTTATGTAGGACGCGGGGTGACAAGGACACAGTGCGACAATAGTAATCAGACAGTTTCATCAAGTAAACATTTAAGCCGTGTTTTATTTAATTAATTAGTGCACTGCCACAAAAATGGGCATTGCAGTTAAATACTGCAATGCCGTCTCACATCTGTTTGCAATTATAGCTTGCCGCCCCAGGCCACGCCGTTCGCGGCCTGGGGTTGTCGCGAGGGGCGCGGTGCGTCATCGATACTGCAGTTTTGCTGCGCAATGGCTAGAATGGCCGCCTTTGCGAAGTTCTGGAGTTCCCCTAATGCGCACTTTTCGGCTGGTGATTGCTTGCCCGGACCGCGTCGGCATCGTTGCTAAAGTCAGTAACTTTCTGGCGTCCCATAACGGCTGGATCACTGAAGCAAGCCATCACTCGGACAATCACAGCGGCTGGTTTTTCATGCGTCACGAGATTCGTGCCGACTCGCTGCCCTTTGGCATCGAAGCTTTTCGTGAGGCGTTCGCACCGATTGCCGAAGAGTTCTCGATGGACTGGCGCATCACCGACACCGCGCAGAAAAAACGCGTGGTGCTGATGGCCAGTCGTGAGTCTCATTGCCTGGCGGACCTGTTGCACCGCTGGCACAGCGATGAGCTCGATTGCGACATCGCCTGTGTGATTTCCAACCACGACGACTTGCGCAGCATGGTGGAGTGGCACGGCATCCCGTACTACCACGTACCGGTCAACCCGCAGGACAAGCAGCCGGCGTTCGCCGAAGTCTCGCGGCTGGTCAAGCAGCACGAGGCGGAGGTGGTGGTGCTGGCGCGCTACATGCAAATCCTGCCGCCGGCCTTGTGCAGCGAATACGCCCATAAGGTCATCAACATCCACCACAGCTTCCTGCCGTCGTTCGTCGGGGCCAAGCCGTACCACCAGGCCTCGATGCGCGGCGTGAAGCTGATTGGCGCCACCTGCCACTACGTGACCGAAGAGCTCGACGCCGGCCCGATCATCGAGCAGGACGTGGTGCGCGTCAGCCACAGCGACAGCATCGAAGACATGGTTCGTTTCGGTCGCGACGTGGAGAAGATGGTGTTGGCGCGGGGCTTGCGATATCACCTGGAAGATCGGGTGTTGGTGCACGGCAACAAGACCGTGGTGTTCTGACTTGCACTCAAAGGGCCTGGACGAGCGATCGCCAGGCCCTTTTACATGAGGCTCGCGATGACCGATCCATTGGACAAAGCCACTTCCCGAGCGCCGGCGACCCTGGGTGAGGGCTGCCTCAGCCGTTACGACCCTGACGCGTTGGGCCCGGAAGACGGCACTGAGTTTCCCGACGCCGCGCAATTGTGGGAGCAACTGCATCCCCAGGACGAGCCCGAACAGAAGCCGTGATCGGTCACGCCTGTCTGAGCTTGATCAGCTTCTTGATCAACGGTCGCCCGACCATCAAAAAGAACACCGGCCCGCCGGCCACCAGGTAGAAGTAATAGGTCACTGCTCGCCAGATCAGAATCGCCGCCGCCGCGGTGGATTTGCCCACCATGGGCGCCAGCAGCGCCGCCGAGGTCAACTCTGCCGCCCCGGCACCGCCCGGTAGCAGGCTGAACTGCCCTGCGCTCAAGGACAGCATCTGGATCAGGAAACTCCAGGCCCACTGCACATCCGCCCCCAGTCCTTTCAACGCCAGGTACAACACGCTATAGCGCAGTGCCCAATGCAGGCACGTCAGGCCGAAGACCTGGAACAGGGTCTGTCGCGGCAACTTCAAGGTGTCGGTAAACGCCGCCAAAAAGTGCAGGATCTTGCGCGCCCAGCGGCGGCGGGTGCTGCTCTTTACGCGCAAATGGCACAGCAGCCGAGCGCTGAGCCGAATCAGCCGGCGGTGGTAGCGGGCCACCAGTACACAGGCCAACAGTCCGCCAAACAATGAAACCGCGCTCAACATCAGCATCCATTCCAGGCGCTGGCTGAGGTTCTGGAACAGCGCGTAAAACAGGATGCCGACCAGGGCGCATAGGAAGAACAGCAGGTCGCTCAACTGATCCATGGCAAACACCGCACTGCCATGGGCCGGGCGTACGCCGTTGCGCGCCAGCAGGGCCATCAGCGTCAGCGGCCCGCCACTGCCGCCGGGCGTCGCGCACATGGCGAACTCGGTGGACATCACCACGCCCATGCTTTTCAGCCCGCCGATGCGCCCGCGATGTTCGCCCAGCAGCAGGCGCAGGCGCACTGAGTTCAGGCCCCAGCACAGCACAATCATGCCGAGCATGAGCAACAGCAGCGACACGGGAAAGCGTTGCACCCGTGACCACATCTCCCCGCCGCCCACCAGCAGCGGAACCAACAACGCCGTGAGCAGGGCGACGGCCAGCCAGATCAGCCGTTTCATGCGGCGCTGCTGACCTGTAGCCCCTGGGTCGCCAGCCAGCCGGCTTTGGTCAGTGGTACGCGGCCGTCATTGAGCAGGCGTTCGAGGGTTCGCAGCCAATAGTCCCGGGAGAATCCGTAGCGCATGTCCACCGGGTGCAGGCCCAGGCGAATCACCGGGGCTTGGCGCCAGCGCTGTTCACGCTGGTCGCTGAGGATTTTCGACAGGCCACGGCGCCAGGCACTGCGAGCGCTCCAGACCAGCCCCGGGGCGTTGATAGGGCTGAAGTCCGGCAGGCGATAAAGGTGTTGGCTATCGCTGGTGTAACTCAGGGGCAACTGGCGCAAGGCCTGGCGCGTGCCTTCGCTCATCAGCCAGGCCGGTGCAACGAAGCCTTCCAACGGCCAGTGGTAACGCTGGAAGGTTTCGATGCCGGCCCGCAGGCGGGCGAGGGCGGCTTGCTCGGACAAGTTGTAGAACTCGCCTTCGTGGGTATAGACCCGGCGCATGAACCAGTCCTTGGGATGCAGGGCCAGCGGACCGTCGTCGCAATGGTAATAGCCATGCAGCACCAATTCGTCGCCGCGCTCGACCCGGCTGTCGAGCAGGCGCCGAAAGCCTGGATGATTCTCCAGGGCATTGCTGCGGTGAAAGTCCGGCACCACCAGCCAGGTCATCGGCACGTGACCGAGGGCGTCGACGGCCTCGACGAAGGGCTGGTAGTCGGGCCAGGTTTGCGGTGCCACGTCGTGCAGCACCAATAACACGCTGGGCGAGTGATTCATCGACACGGACCTCGCCTCACGCGTTGGCCAACAGTGGCAGTTGTTCGCCCAGCACCGAGTGGTAATGGCCCAAGAGGCTGTTGACCACCGTATCCCAGGCATAGTGATGCTCCACATGCCGGCGCGCCAATACACCACGACGTTTACAGCCTTCAGAGAAGAGTTGCCGCACGGCGTTGGCCATGGCCTGTGGATTGTTGGGCGTGCACAGCAGGCCGCAGTCTTCATGGACGATTTCGGTGAAGGCCCCGGCCGCCACTGCCACGACGGGAATCCCGCTGGCCATGGCTTCGAGAATCACCAGGCCGAAGGTCTCCTGATCACCAGCGTGCAGCAGGGCGTCGGCGCTGGCCATGAGCCGGGCGACTTGCGGCGCCGGGCAGAATTCGTCGACCACCGTGACATTGTCCGGCACCACGGCAGGCATCGAGGAGCCCACCAGCAGCAGGTGGTAGCGTTCGCCCAGGCGTTTCATGCACTTGAGCAGCACCGGCAGGTTTTTTTCCTTGGAACCGCGCCCGGCGAAAATCAGCAGGCGCGTGTCTTCGGCAATGCCCAGCTCGGCCCGCAGCCCCGGGTCGCGGGCGGTGGGGTTGAAGGTTTGCAGGTCCACGCCCAACGGTTGCACGTAGACGTTCTTGACGCCCAGTCCGGTCAGTTTGTCGGCCATGACCTGACTCGGCGCCAGGACCCGGTCGAAATTACCGTACAACTTGCTGACATAGGCTTCGATATTGGGCGTGAACCAGTTACCCATGCGGTTGCTCACCAGCAGCGGCAGGTCGGAATGGTAAAAGCCGATCACGGGTACATCGAGCTGGCGCCGGGCATCCAGGGCGGCCCAGGCGGTGAGGTAGGGGTCGCCGACTTCAATCAGATCCGGCTGCAGATCACGCAGGACATTACGCCAGGGTGCCAGGCGAAGTGGGAAACGATAGCCCTTGCCAAACGGCAGTGCGGGGGCTGGAACCTTGTAGATCCCATCGTGCTCGCTCAAATGCGCGCCGGGGATCAATAGGCTGTGGCGAATCCCGGGCCGATCACCCAGGCGCCGGTGCTTGGCATCCAGATAAGTTCGCACGCCTCCGCTGGCGGGGGCGTAGAACATGGTTATGTCCGCTATATGCACGATGAACGTCCCTCCGGTCTGTGTTCTCCTGTGTTGACCTTTAGTAAGAATAGATGTTCGGTTGGGGTTGTGGAGGTGGGGTGTCAGTGAGGTGATAGGTGTTTGTGATGGCCTCTTCGCGAGCAAGCCCGCGCCCACATGTGCTTTTATATAAGCGTGCAAAATGGCGTCATATCGCAAATACCACGGGTGACCACATGCCTGACTCATCGCAACTCGTTATCGGGGCCGACCTTGCCGGCCAGCCCATCGCCCAAGCCATGCGCCTGGCGAACCGTCATGGTCTGGTGGCGGGCGCCACCGGCACGGGCAAGACCGTCACCTTGCAGCGCCTGGCCGAAGCCTTCAGCGATGCCGGCGTGGCGGTGTTCGCCGCGGACATCAAGGGTGATCTGTGCGGCCTCGGTGCCGCTGGCAATCCCCAGGGCAAGGTCGCCGAGCGTATCGCCGGCATGCCCTGGCTCGGCCACAAGCCTCAGGCTTATCCAGTGACCTTGTGGGACATCCACGGTCAATCCGGTCATCCGTTGCGCACGACGCTGAGTGAAATGGGCCCCTTGCTGATCGGCAGCCTGCTGGAGCTTACGGACAGCCAACAATCGGCGTTGTACGCCGCCTTCAAGGTCGCCGACCGCGAAGGCCTGTTGCTGCTGGACCTCAAGGACCTGAAGGCGCTGCTCAATCACCTCAAGGACAACCCCGAGTTGCTGGGCGACGATGCGGCCCTGATGACCACCGGTTCCAGCCAAGCCTTGTTGCGACGCTTGTCCACCCTGGAGCAGCAGGGCGCGGACGCGTTGTTCGGCGAGCCGGCCTTGCAACTCGAAGACATCCTGCAACCGGCCAGCGATGGTCGCGGCCGCATCCACTTGCTCGACGCCAGCCGTCTGGTTCACGAAGCCCCCAAGGTCTACGCAACGTTCCTGCTGTGGCTGCTGGCCGAGCTGTTCGAGCAATTGCCTGAGCGCGGCGATGCGGACAAACCGCTGCTGGCGCTGTTCTTCGATGAGGCGCATTTGCTGTTTGCCGGCACGCCCAAGGCTTTGCAGGAGCGGCTGGAACAAGTGGTGCGGCTGATTCGCTCCAAGGGCGTCGGGGTGTATTTCGTGACCCAGTCACCGGGGGATTTGCCAGACGACGTTCTGGCGCAGTTGGGGTTGCGCATTCAGCATGGCCTGCGGGCCTTTACCGCCAAGGAGCAGAAGTCGTTGCGGGCGGTGGCGGATGGTTTCCGGCCGAACCCGCAATTCGAGGCCCTGGCGGTGCTGACTGAACTGGGCATCGGTGAAGCCCTGGTGGGCACCTTGCAGGAAAAAGGCACGCCGGAAGTGGTCCAGCGCGTGCTGGTGGCGCCACCGCAGTCGCGCATTGGCCCACTGACCGAGGCCGAGCGCGCCGGGCTGATTGCCAGTTCGCCATTGCAAGGGCGTTATGACAAACCCATTGATCGCGAATCGGCCTATGAAGTGCTGATGGGGCGCAAGGGGCTGGAGCCGCAGGCAGAAGAGGCCTCGGGCAAGCCAACGGCCGAAGAGCCGAGCTTCACCGAGAAAGCCGGGGAGTTTCTTGGCACGGCTGCCGGCCAGGCTTTGAAGTCGGCGATGCGCCAGGCGGCCAATCAGTTGGGGCGGCAATTGGTGCGCGGGTTGATGGGGTCGTTGCTGGGGGGTAGCAAGCGCCGGTAGGTCTGGACTCAACCTGTGGGAGCGAGCTTGCTCGCGATGGCGTTCCAACAGGCAATGAAAATCTCAGTCCTTGGGCCTGGCATGCGCCGCCAACCGCTCCAGCGCTGCCCGCAGGTTGGGGTCGCTGATGCCATCCGCCGTGGCCTGGATCGTCGCGGCGGCATCGGTGGACAAATCCAGCGTATGCCCCTTGACGCCGACCTGCACCGTGGGCGGCTGGACCTTGAACAGAATCCGCGTCAGGTTGGCGAACTCTTCGAACGCCAGCAATTGACGCAGCAGGCGCTTTTGCTGGTAACGCAAGCGCGTGGCCCAATGGCCGTCGGTGACGATCAGCAACAAACTGCCTTCGCGCCAGGACGCCACGTGGCAATGCTCGCGGGCGGCCGGCTGCAACTGGCTGTCGAGCAGGCGCTGCAAGTGGCCCAGGCGTTTGGCGTGGCCGAAGATGGCTTTCAGCGGTTTGGCTTCGCGCAGCAGGACGGCGGGAGCCTTGGCTGGAAGAGGGCGAAAGGCCATGAATGAATACCGCAAGTGACAGAGGCGCCATGGTAGCAGAAAGCGCCGAGGCCGCCTCGACCGCTGTCGCCCGCCCAATCAACGCGTAACTTCTGTGCTTTGTGGGTTGAAGTTCGCGCAAAAGCCCTTATTTTAGGGAGGCCCCGTCACAGCGCTGTGCCAGCATCGTGGAATAACGCCACTTTCCTCTCCATCGTTTCCGGGTAGAATGCTCGTTCGCATGCGGCCATGAGGGCTG
Organism: Pseudomonas viciae; assembly: GCF_004786035.1. Taxonomy (NCBI): domain Bacteria; kingdom Pseudomonadati; phylum Pseudomonadota; class Gammaproteobacteria; order Pseudomonadales; family Pseudomonadaceae; genus Pseudomonas; species Pseudomonas viciae. The sequence goes on along the minus strand of NZ_CP035088.1, from coordinate 5,335,714 downwards.
CTCGGGCGACTCATGGGGCCGCCCTCCATCCCTTTAGTGTGGAAGATCCTGCCGATATGTTTGCGCCTTTGTTAAAGAAACTTTTTGGAAGCAAGAACGAGCGTGAAGTCAAACGCATGCTCAAGACGGTACAGACTGTCAATGCCTTCGAAGAGCAAATGGTGGCCCTTTCGGACGATCAGTTACGCGCCAAGACTGCCGAATTCAAGGACCGCATCGCCAAGGGGGAAACCCTTGACCAGCTCCTGCCCGAAGCCTTTGCGGTCGCCCGTGAAGCCGGCAAGCGGATCATGGGCATGCGCCACTTCGACGTTCAGTTGATCGGCGGCATGACCTTGCACGAAGGCAAGATCGCCGAAATGCGTACCGGTGAGGGCAAGACCCTCGTGGCCACCCTGGGCGTCTACCTCAACGCACTGTCCGGCAAGGGCGTGCACGTGGTAACGGTCAACGACTACCTGGCCCGCCGCGATGCCAACTGGATGCGCCCGCTCTACGAATTCCTCGGCCTGACCGTCGGCGTCGTCACGCCGTTCCAGCCGCCGGAAGAGAAGCGCGCCGCCTACGCTGCCGACATCACCTACGGCACCAACAACGAATTCGGTTTCGACTACCTGCGCGACAACATGGCGTTCAGCATGGAAGAAAAATTCCAGCGTGAACTCAACTTTGCCGTGATCGACGAAGTCGACTCCATCCTCATCGATGAAGCCCGTACCCCACTGATCATTTCCGGTCAGGCCGAGGACAGCTCCAAGCTGTACATCGAGATCAATAAACTGATCCCGCAGCTCACCTTGCACGTCGAGGAAGTCGAAGGCGAAGTCACCCAGCCCGGGCACTACACCGTTGACGAGAAGACCCGCCAGGTCGAGCTCAACGAAGCCGGTCACCAGTTCGTCGAGGAAATGCTCACCCGTGTCGGCTTGCTGGCCGAAGGCGAGAGTCTGTACTCGGCCCACAACCTGGGCCTGCTGACCCACGTCTATGCAGGCCTGCGTGCCCACAAGCTGTTCCATCGCAACGTCGAATACATCGTGCAGGACGGCCAGGTCGTGCTGGTGGACGAACACACCGGCCGTACCATGCCGGGTCGTCGTCTGTCCGAGGGCCTGCACCAGGCCATCGAAGCCAAGGAAAACCTGAACATCCAGGCCGAGAGCCAGACCCTGGCCTCGACCACCTTCCAGAACTACTTCCGCCTGTACAACAAGCTGTCCGGCATGACCGGTACCGCTGACACCGAAGCGTTCGAGTTCCACCAGATCTATGGCCTGCAAGTGGTGGTGATTCCGCCGAACAAGCCACTGGCCCGTAAAGACTACAACGACCTGGTGTTCCTGACCGCCGAAGAGAAATACGCGGCGATCATCAACGACATCAAGGAAGGCATGGCCCAGGGTCGTCCGATCCTGGTGGGTACCGCCACCATTGAAACCTCCGAGCACATGTCCGCCTTGCTCAACAAGGAAGGCATCGAGCACAAGGTCCTCAACGCCAAGTTCCACGAGAAAGAAGCCGAAATCATCGCCCAGGCCGGTCGCCCGGGTGCGCTGACCATCGCCACCAACATGGCCGGCCGTGGTACCGACATCCTGCTGGGCGGCAACTGGGAAGTGGAAGTAGCTACCCTGGAAGACCCGACCCCCGAGCAGATCGCGCAGATCAAGGCCGACTGGCAGAAGCGTCACCAGCAAGTGTTGGAGTCCGGCGGTTTGCAGGTGATCGCTTCCGAGCGTCATGAATCGCGCCGTATCGACAATCAACTGCGTGGCCGTGCCGGTCGCCAGGGCGACGCCGGTTCCAGCCGCTTCTACCTGTCCCTGGAAGACAGCCTGATGCGTATCTTCGCCTCTGACCGGGTGAAGAACTTCATGAAGGCCCTGGGCATGCAGCCGGGCGAGGCGATCGAGCACCGCATGGTGACCAACGCCATCGAGAAGGCCCAGCGCAAGGTCGAAGGCCGCAACTTCGACATTCGCAAGCAACTGCTCGAGTTCGACGACGTCAACAACGAACAGCGTAAAGTGATCTATCACATGCGTAACAGTTTGTTGGCCGCCGACAACATTGGCGAGACCATCACCGATTTCCGCCAGGACGTGCTCAACGCCACCGTCAGCGCTCACATTCCGCCGCAGTCGCTGCCCGAGCAGTGGGACGTCGCCGGTCTGGAAGCTGCGTTGCAGAGCGACTTCGGCGTGGCGTTGCCGATCCAGCAATGGCTCGACGAAGACGATCACCTGTACGAAGAAACCCTGCGCGAGAAGCTGCTGGCCGAGCTGATCGCCGCGTACAACGAGAAAGAAGACCAGGCCGGCGCCGAAGCGCTGCGCTCGTTCGAGAAGCAGATTGTGTTGCGAGTCCTGGATGACTTGTGGAAAGACCACCTGTCGACCATGGATCACCTGCGTCACGGCATCCATTTGCGTGGCTACGCCCAGAAGAACCCGAAGCAGGAGTACAAGCGCGAGTCCTACACGCTGTTCTCCGAGCTGCTGGATTCGATCAAGCGCGACTCGATCCGTGTGCTGTCCCACGTTCAGGTCCGCCGCGAAGACCCGGCCGAAGAAGAAGCCCGCCTGCGTCAGGAAGCCGAAGCCCTGGCCGCACGCATGCAATTCGAACACGCCCAAGCCCCTGGCCTGGACGTGGTAGCCGAGGAGGGCGTCGATGTGGATGTCGCGCTGGCGACCGCGCCAGTGCGCAACGAGCAGAAGCTGGGCCGTAACGAACTGTGCTATTGCGGTTCGGGCAAGAAATACAAGCATTGCCACGGGCAGATCCAATAACCCCCGTTTCAACGCTGAATGACCCGCGCCGCGACTCACCATCGCGGCGTTTTGCCATTTTGATCCACCGTTTCGATTAAAGACGGTGCCGATATACATCTATTTGAGGAGCGCATTCATGGCTGTTGGTCTTGGTCCGTTGCCAACGTTGCACCCGGTTGCCGGTTTTGAACTCGGTATCGCTTCGGCGGGTATCAAGCGCCCCGGGCGCAAGGATGTCGTGGTGATGCGTTGCGCCGAAGGCTCGACGGTTGCCGGCGTGTTCACCCTCAACGCCTTTTGCGCGGCGCCGGTGATCCTGGCCAAGCAACGTGTGCAGGGGCCGGTGCGTTATTTGCTGACCAACACCGGTAACGCCAACGCTGGCACCGGTGCGCCAGGCCTGGCTGCCGCCGAGCGCACGTGCGCCAAGCTGGCCGAGCTGACCGGTGTCGACGCCAGCCAGGTGCTGCCGTACTCCACGGGTGTGATCGGCGAGCCGCTGCCGGTCGAGAAGATCGAAGGCGCGCTGCAGGCCGCGCTCGATGACCTGTCGGAAAACAACTGGGCTGCGGCCGCCACCGGCATCATGACCACCGACACGCTGCCCAAGGGCGCGAGCCGCCAGTTCCAGCACGACGGCGTGACCGTCACCGTCACTGGCATCAGTAAAGGCGCAGGCATGATTCGTCCGAACATGGCGACCATGCTCGGCTACATCGCCACCGACGCCAACGTCTCCCGGCAGGTGCTGCAAGACCTGATGCTCGACGGCGCCAACAAGTCGTTCAACCGCATCACCATCGATGGCGACACGTCGACTAACGACTGCTGCATGTTGATCGCCACCGGCAAAGCCAACCTGCCGCAGATCACCGAGGCCAGCGGTCCGCTGTTCGCGGCCCTGAAGCAGGCCGTGTTCGAAGTGTGCATGGAAGTGGCCCAGGCCATCGTCCGTGACGGTGAAGGCGCAACCAAGTTCGTGACCGTGCAGGTCAACGGCGGTGGTAATCACCAGGAATGCCTGGACGTCGGCTACACCGTGGCGCACTCGCCGCTGATCAAGACCGCGTTGTTCGCCTCCGACCCAAACTGGGGCCGGATCCTCGCCGCCGTCGGCCGTGCCGGCGTGCCGGAGTTGGACGTGAGCAAGATCGACGTGTTCCTGGGTGAGGTCTGCATCGCCAGCCAGGGCGCTCGCGCTGCGACCTACACCGAAGCCCAGGGTGCGGCAGTGATGCAACAGGAAGAAATCACCATCCGCATCGAGCTGGGGCGTGGTGATTGCAGCGAAACCATCTGGACTACCGACCTGTCCCACGAGTATGTGAAGATCAACGCTGAGTATCGGACTTAAACCGAGTCGTCCCATTCGCGAGCAAGTCGGATCGCCGCACCGCCGCTCCCATAGGGATTTGTTGGGTGACATAAAACGTGTTCACACCGTAAATCCATTGTGGGAGCGGGCTTGCTCGCGAAGGCGGCCTGCCAGATCCACAGTTTGCTCCACAAGAAAGGAATCCACATGAGCCTGCACCTGATCATCGGCGACAAAGATCTATCTTCCTGGTCCATGCGCGGCGCTTTGGCCCTGGCGCTGACCGGCGCGAAGTACACCGAAGAGTTGGTCAGGCTCGACCAGCCGGACACCCGCGAGAAACTGCTCAAGTATTCAGCCACCGCCAAAGTCCCGTTGCTCAAGACCGAGTTCGGTGTGATTGCCGACTCCCTGGCAATTGCCGAATACCTGGCCGAACAGTTCCCCAGCGCCGGTCTCTGGCCCAAGGATGTCGCTGCTCGGGCCCAGGCACGTTCGGCCTGTGCACAAATGCACAGCGGTTTCTTCGCCATCCGCAGCAACATGCCCTTTGACTTGCTCCGTGATGCGCCGCTGTCGCCCGTGCCGGTGGAAGTCCAGGCGGAAATCCAGCGGATGCTGGCGCTGTGGGCTGAATGCCGAGCCGCGGCCACCGAGAGCGGTCCCTACCTGTTTGGTCCCTTGAGCCTGGCCGACGCGTTTTTCGCGCCGATTGCCGTGCGCCTGCGCACTTATCAGGTGGAACTGCCGGAGGTCGATGCGGCCTATGTCGAAACCCTTTATCAATGGCCGGCGTTCAAGGCGTGGCAACAGGCCGGCCTGGAGGACACTGCGCGGTGAAACGAATACACGTAGCGGCGGCGGTCATTCGTGACGCCGCTGGCAAAATCCTGATCGCTCGTCGTGCCGACACTCAGCACCAGGGCGGCCTGTGGGAGTTTCCCGGTGGCAAGGTCGAGGCCGATGAGTCCGTCGAAACCGCCCTGGCCCGGGAACTTCAGGAAGAGCTGGGCATTGTGGTCGGCGCGGCGCGGCCACTGATCAAAGTGCGCCACGACTACCCGGACAAACAGGTGTTGCTGGATGTCTGGGAAGTCTCGGCGTTCACCGGCGAGCCCCATGGCGCCGAAGGGCAACCGCTGGCTTGGGTCGCGGCCCGGGATCTGCCGAACTACGAGTTTCCGGCGGCCAACCAGCCGATCGTCGCGGCAGCCCGTTTGCCGAGTGAGTACCTGATCACGCCTGAAGGCCTCGAAACACCGGCCCTGCTGCGAGGCATGCAGAAGGCCATCGCCGGCGGGATCAAACTGGTCCAGCTACGCGCGCCCAACGGCTACGACCCGCAATATCGCGATCTGGCGGTGGACGCGGTGGGGCTGTGTGCCGGCAAGGCCCAGTTGATGCTCAAGGGACCGTTCGAATGGTTGGGGGATTTCCCCTCCGCCGGCTGGCACATCACCGCTGCGCAACTGCGCAAGCATGCGGCGGCAGGGCGCCCCTTCGGCAAAGATCGCTGGCTGGCGGCCTCCTGCCACAACGCCGAGGAGCTGTCCCTGGCACTGCAGATGGACGTGGACTTCGTCACGCTTTCACCGGTGCAACCGACCCAGACCCATCCAGACGCTCAACCGTTGGGTTGGGAAGAGGTTGCACGGCTGGTCGAGGGTTTCAACAAGCCGGTTTATCTGTTGGGCGGGGTCGGGCCTGGCGAACGGCAAAAGGCCTGGGAGGCCGGGGCGCAGGGTGTGGCGGGGATTCGGGCGTTTTGGCCTGAGGCTTGATTTTGTGGTGTGGCTGCTGACGTTATCGCGAGCAAGCTCGCGATGAGGAACTCACAAACGATACACCTCTGTGATCACCCCGCAGGCTTGGCCGCCGCCACCCAAAGCACCTCCGCCACCCCCTGCCGCCGGGCGATGACCCGCGCCGCCACGAACAACAGGTCCGACAACCGATTGATATAGGCCAGCCCCGGCCCGGCCAACGGCTCCACGGCGTTCAACTGCTGGCAACGGCGCTCGGCGCTGCGGGCCAGGCTGCGGCAGACATGAGCCAGGGCAATCAGTGTCGAGCCACCGGGCAGGATGAAGTTTTCCAGCGGCCCCAGTTCTTCGTTCCACACATCAATCGCCGCTTCCAGGCGCTCGACTTCCGCCGTGGTCAGTGCTTGATAGGCCGGCATTGCCAGTTCACCGCCCAGGTCGAACAACCGATGCTGACAGGGCGTCAGCACGTCGATGACCTCCTTCAGCGCCGGGTATTGACCCATTTCAGCGGCAAGACCGGCCAGCAGCAACCCCAGCTGACTGTTCAGCGTATCCACTTCACCGATGGCCTCGACCCGAGGGTGATCCTTCGCCACGCGGCGGCCATCTCCCAACCCGGTTTCACCTTTGTCGCCGGTGCGGGTGTAAATCTTCGACAGGCGAAAACCCATGCTCAGCGCTCCAGTTGCTTGTTTTCCTGCGCCACCATCGAAGTGCCTGCCAGGGGCAGGCGCAGGGTGAAGCAGGTGCCCTGGCCTGGCGCCGACTGCACTTCCATCTGGCCCTTGTGATTATTGGTGATAATGAAATACGACACCGACAGCCCCAGGCCGGTGCCCTGGCCGATTTCCTTGGTGGTGAAAAATGGCTCGAAGGTGCGCTTGCGCACGTTCTCGCTCATGCCGATGCCGTTGTCCTCGACCTGAATCTCCGCCCACGGCGGATTCAATCGCGTGCGCAGGATAATACGCCCTGGCTCGCTGTCGTCCTGGCGTTGGTGGATCGCCTGGGCGGCGTTTTTCAGCAGGTTGAGCAGCACCTGCTCCAGCTCGTTGGCCGTGCCAGGCACCGGGCCCAGGTTTGGGTCGAACTGACGGATGATCGCCTGGCCCTTGAAGTCGAAACCAATTGCCAGGTCGAAGTCGTTGCCCGCGATTTCCACCGCCTGGTCGATCAGCGCTGGCAGGTCGCACGGCGCCATCTGCCGGGTACTGCGACGGCTGAAGCTGAGCATGTGGGTGACGATTTTCGCGGCCCGGGCGCCGGCCTGTTGAATGCCGTCGAGCAGTTGCGGGATCTCCCGGCCCTGAAGGTAGCGATTGACCTCTTGCAACTCGATACCCAGTTGCTCGGCCTGTTCGAGGTTCTTGGGCAGTTCCGGCGACAGGCGTCGGCGGATGTTCTGCACGTTGTGCAGGATCGCCCCCAGCGGGTTGTTGATCTCGTGGGCCATGCCCGCCGCGAGGCCGCCGACCGAGAGCATCTTTTCCGATTGCACCATCATTTCTTCCAACGACAGGCGCTGGGTGATGTCATCGATGCGGATCACCACCCCGCGCCCGGCGCCGCCCATCAGCGGGTAGAAAGTGAGGGCGTAGTGTCGGGCTTCGTCGTCCTTGGTCCAGGTGACGCGTTCGATCTTGGCCACCGTGTGCTGCTCGACCGTTTGCTTGAGCTGCGGCAGGTAGGGCTTGAGCGGTTCGAAGGCGAGGAAGATCGGCTGGTTCAGCGCCTCGTCCAGCCGCGTTCCGGAGAGCGCGCTGGCTTCCTGGTTCCATTGGGTGACGTAGAGCTGCTCGTCGAGGGCGATCAGCGCCGACGGCATGGAGTCGATGATGCTGTTGAGGTAGTTCTGAAAACCCGTGAGCTTCTTTTCGATCTTGCTGCGCACCTGGACTTCCAGCTCCAGCTTGCGGTTGGTGTGGCGGGTTTCTTCCGCCAGGCCCTGGGCCTGGTCGTAGGCAGCTTGGGAGTCATCTCGGGCGCGCTTGAGTTGTTGTTCCCGGGCTTCGATGCGCGAGAGCATGGTATTGAACGCCTCGGCCAGGCTGCCGATTTCATCGTGGTTGCCGCGAGCGGCGCGCAGGGAATAGTTCTCCTCGCGGGTGACCTGGCGCGACAGTTCTTCGAGCTGATGGATCGGCTGGGTGATCAGGCGTTTGATCTGCTGGGCAATGATCAGCCAGAGCAACACGCTGAAAATCAGGATGCCCAGGCTGGCGGTCAGGGTGCCTGTGTAGAACGCCGTCGGCAGTTCGCTGCTGGCCACCAGCAACAGGTGGCCCGGCTCCGTACCGGGGCGGGGCAGGGTGATGACCTGGTTGCTGCGAAATTCACCGGCCTGCCAGGCCTGCATATAGCGGTAATGGTCCGGCAGCTTGAGTTTTTCGGCATGTTGCAATTGCGCCAGGCGTTCGCCCTGGCCGTCATACAGCGCCGCTGCCCGTAGCGGTGCATAGCTGTTGAGCTCATCGAGCAGGCGCTTGGCATTTTGTGGCGATTGCAGGGCATCGGAGATCAGGCTCGGATTGGCCACCAGCCGGCCGATGGTCTGCAGGGCCTGGGGCGCCATGCTTTCCTGGGAAATGTAATAGGCGGCGCTGATAAAGGTCAGGTTGGCCACCAGCAGGACAGTGGTCAACAACACCAACAGGGCGGCCAGCAGTTTCTGGCCGACCGGGAGGTTTTCAAGGTGCTGGCGCAATGGCATCAGGCTCGTCGCAAAAAAGGAACACGAGGGCCAGCGTAGCCGCTGCTCAGTCGCTGGGCAATCCGAGGTTGTTCAAGTGCACAATCAATCGCTGGCGCAGCTGTTCCAGGTGCGGCACCGTCAACCCATGGCGCTGGGCGACCTTGCAGGCGTGGCCGAGCAAGTAGCTGATTTCGGTGCGGCGGCCGTTGGCGACGTCCTGGTACATCGAGGAGTAGTTGGCGGCGGTGGCCTGGATCACCCGTTCGACTTCGCTCGGCAAGTCTTCGGCTGCCGCCGGCTGACCACAGCGCTCCAGCAGATCGGTGAGTTCGGCGCACAAGGTTGCCACTTCACAGTGATGCGTCTGCAAGCCGCCGTTCTTGCAGTGATGCAGCACGGTCAGTGGGTTGATCGCGCAGTTGAGCGCCAGTTTGCGCCAGAGCCGCGTGAGAATGTCGGCGCTCCATTGGTGGGGAATGCCGGCGGCGCTCAGGTCATCCAGCCAGAACGGTGCTACCGGGTGGGCGGGGTCGCCCAGCCAGGTGTAGCCGTGGCCGGCGAACACCACGCGCCAGTCACCGTCGCGGAACGCGCCTTCGGTGCTGGAGGCGCTGATACAACGGGCCTGGGGCACGCGATTGGCCACCGCATCCTGGCTACCGAGGCCGTTCTGCAGCAGGATCAGTTCCGTCTCGGCGCTCAGGCGATGGGCCACCGAGGCCACGGCCGCCTCCGCATCATAGGCCTTGCAGGCCACCAGCAGGCGGTTGATCGGCTCGGGGCTGACCGCCGTTTCGCCAGGCACCGGGTAACACTGCGCTTGGCCCTGTTCCACCAAGGTCAGGCCACCGGCGGCCCGATAGGCCTGCAAGCGGGTTTCGTTGCGCAGCACCAGCCGCACCGGCAGGCCGGCCCGGGCCAGGCGGGTGGCCCATAAGGTGCCGAGGCTGCCGGCCCCGAGGACATGCCAGGTGGTGGACATCAGTTTTTTACTCGGTTTGGCGCAGGCATCTGAGGGGCTCGCGGTATCGGCAAGAAAAGACCCGTTATAATGAGCCCGATTTTAACCACAAGCCAAGTGCGCGCCTTCGTTACGGGCGCGCCTTTTTATTTGGAGAACACTACATGCCGTCATTCGACGTGGTATCCGAACTGGACAAACACGAAGTCACCAACGCCGTTGAAAACGCCGTCAAGGAACTCGACCGTCGTTATGACCTCAAGGGCAAGGGCAGTTTCGAGTTCAAGGAAAAGGACCTGACCGTCAACCTGACCGCCGAGGCCGATTTCCAGCTCGAGGCGATGATCGAGATCCTCAAGCTGGCCCTGGTCAAGCGCAAGATCGACGTGCAGTGCCTTGAGGTCAAGGATGCCTATGCCTCGGGCAAGCTGATGAAGCAGGAAGCCGTGCTCAAGGAAGGCATCGACAAGGAACTGGCGAAGAAAATCGTCGCTCATATCAAGGACGCCAAGCTCAAGGTACAGGCCGCCATCCAGGGCGAGCAGGTGCGCGTCACCGGCAAGAAGCGTGACGACTTGCAGGAAGCCATCGCGGCACTGCGGGCCAAGGAATTCGGCATGCCATTGCAGTTCAATAACTTTCGCGACTGATACCTCAGTTGTATGGAGACACTGTGGCGAGGGAGCTTGCTCCCGCTGGTTGCGTAGCAGCCCCTTAGTAGGTGGGCGCGACGCACCCAAGCGGGAGCAAGCTCCCTCGCCACAACGCGTCTCTGCAGGTCTTTCGTGGTAACAGGAACAAAGGAGAATTAGATGGACTTGAACGCTGAAGTGGACAACCTGGTCAAGGCTTCCCAGACCTGGATCCCCATGATCATGGAATATGGCAGCCGGGTGCTGCTGGCGATCATCACCCTGGCCATCGGCTGGTGGCTGATCAACAAGGTGACGCAAAAACTGGGTGCTTTGCTGGCACTGCGTAACGCTGACCTGGCGCTGCAAGGGTTTATCAGTACCCTGGCAAACATCATCCTGAAAATACTGCTGATCGTCAGCGTCGCGTCGATGATCGGTGTGGAAACCACCTCATTCGTCGCCGCCATCGGTGCCGCCGGCCTGGCGATCGGCCTGGCGTTGCAGGGCAGCCTGGCGAACTTCGCCGGCGGCGTGCTGATCCTGCTGTTCCGTCCGTTCCGCATCGGCGACTGGATCGAAGCCCAGGGTGTGGCTGGCACGGTCGACAGCATCCAGATCTTCCACACGGTGATTCGCACCGGCGACAACAAGACCGTCATCGTGCCCAACGGCAACCTGTCGAACGGCATCATCACCAACACCAATCGCCAGCCGACCCGCAAAGTCGTGTTCGACGTGGGCGTGGATTACCAGGCCGACCTGAAAAAGGCCCAGCAGGTGTTGCTGGATTTGGCCAAGGATGAGCGCGTCTTGGCCGAGCCGGCGCCGGAAGCGGTGATTTCCACTTTGGGCGACAGTTCGATCACGGTGTCGTTGCGGGTTTGGGTCAAGACGGCGGATTACTGGAGCATGATGTTCATGTTCAATGAACAGGCCCGGGATCGTTTGAAAGAAGCGGGTATTGATATTCCGTTTCCGCAGCGGGTTATTCGGGTGGTCCAGGAAGGGGCACCGCAATAACGATTTGAATATAACCTGGCGTTAGGGTCAGGTTATGTTTAGTTAGCTTGCTATTAATTAGTTGTCATAGAGTTGATATGTAGCGGATACAAAAAAACCGCTCACCTGGATCAGGTGAGCGGTTTTTGTTTGTTGCGGGTGCAGCTATCGAATTAGCACTGAATTACAAGATGCTCAGTGGGTATTCGACGATCAGGCGAACGTCGTTGTTGTTACTATTTTGACCCAGGTCGCCGTTGGCACGATAAACCGCGCTACGGAAACGGAAGGACAGGTCTTTAGCCGGACCTTCCTGCAGGACGTACTTGGCCTCGTAGTTAAGTTCGTGTTCCTTACCTTCAGCACCAGATACGCCAGTGTCGATATTATCACCTGTAACATAGCGGGCCATGAAGCTCAGACCTGGCACACCATAGGTTGCCATGTTGAGGTTATAGGCCGCTTGCCAGGAGCGCTCGTCCTTGTTGTTAAAGTCGGAGATCTGAATGGAGTTAGCCAGGAAAATTGTGCCGTTGCCATCGATGCCGTAGGAGTAACCGGCATCACCGCTGGAGCGCTGGTGAGCAATGGTGAATTTGTGGGCGCCCAAGGTATACGCTGCTGCAAGGCTCCAGATTTTGTTGTCGACTTCGCCGTTCAATTCCTGGCCATCACCGCTTGTGCGGTAGCCGTTGAAGTCGAAATTCAGAGACTGGGTGTCTGCGATCGGCAAGGTGTAGTTCAGGTTGAGGTACTGCTTCTTGAAATAGTCTTCAACGTCGGAGGCGGCGACGGTGCCCACGAAATTGTCAGTGAATTGATAAGTTGCGCCAGCAATGTTGGCACTGGTCAGGCCTGCTGCGCCTTTGCCGTTGATGCTGTCGCGACCCATGCCAGTTTGCGAGCTCAGCGCGGTGAAGCGACCTGCGCTCAGTTCCAGACCTTTGATTTCCTTGCTGGTGATCAAAGTACCGGTCGCTACTTCAGGCAGTAAACGGCTGTCGTCAGTGGAGAAAACCGGGCTGCCAACGAACTGGTTACCGTACTTCAGTACGGTGTCGGACAGGCGGAATTTAACAGCGCCACCGGCACGCGACTGGGTATCTTCCTGGTCACCTTCGCCATTGTTGGCGAACAGGCCGTTACCGGCGCGGCCCTTGCCGCCGTCCAGTTTTATAGCACCGCCAGCAAATGCGTCGACACCGACACCGACGGTGCCTTGAGTGAAGCCCGATTGGTAAGTGAGCAGCTCGCTAAGACCTGTCTCCTGACGATAGCCATTTATTTTGGCGGTATTGCTGGTGGTGTTGTTGCCATTGGCTCTACGAGCGTTACCGTAACCGCTTTTAAAGTCACGGTTCATGTATTCCATACGGGTTTTGGCGACCAGGCTCTGATCTTCAAAAAAGCCCTTGGATTCTTCCTGGGAAGAGGCCATTGCGAACTGCGAGGTACTGGCCGAAACAGCCAGTGCGATCATGCTCCACTTCATCACGCGCATCGTGATTTGCTCCTTTGGTTTTTAGAAGAGTACTGCCGTCCCACCTGTTTTTTTATCTGGGCGGCTCTTTCTTTTTGTGTCGGCGCAAACTTATATCACGACGACATTATTGGCGATACTTGCCCATCCAACCTTTTAGCTTCTTTACGACCATGTCGCCAATGGCTCGATCCATGTCGTATTTCGGCTGTTCCGGCGCAATCGGACTCACAACTCGAAGTTGCTTCTTTTTTCCGGCGACGGTGTAAAGAGTCCTTTGTTACTGCGCTTGAAGCTCCTTGAGGGCAACCTTGCCACTTTATTTATAGGCCAGCTGGTTTTCGCTTCCGGCGACACCTTGCTGGCGATGTCTGGGATGAATGCAACAAGCATGCTCAAACCCGGATTTTGTTCACGTTTTTTTCACATTCTGTGTTTTGACGTGGTGAAACCTCATGAAACCGGGCTCCAAAGGCCTTGTTTTAAATAGGGTTGACTGCCGTGCAGCTCTCGTGTTTGGGGCGCAAAAATGTCGCGAGACCACCAAAAACGTTACCGGTTCACCCTACCAGTGAGTAAATCCCGGATGCTTCGTGCACTGAGCGTAGACGCGTTGTGCTGTTTTGGTGCAAAAAATTTTCAAGCTGTACGATAATTTTACAGCGGCAGCGCTTCGTGTATCCCCCTGGGATGGTCGTCTCAGGCGCTTGCGGGGCCTGTTGCGCTGTGTTGGTGCGCGTGTTGCCCGTGTTAATGCCAGCTGGAGCGCACAGTGAACGCGTAGGCGTTCGCAGGTATGCTGCGGGTCTGTGCCTGATGCAGGCCTGCGAGGCGCTGAGCCGGGCAGAATCAATAACGAGGAGTACGCGGTGTTTGCCTTAGACCCACGATTGCAACAAGACACATTGCCCATCGGTGATTTCCCGCTGTGCCGGTTGCTCTTGTCCAACGATTCGAATTACCCGTGGTTCATTCTCGTGCCGCGGCGGGAAGATATCAGCGAATTGTTTCAATTGGATGACGCCGATCAACAGCAACTGTGGAAAGAAACCACGGCGCTGGCCGAAACCCTCAAGGATTCGTTCGACGCCGATAAGATGAACGTTGCAACCTTGGGTAACGTTGTCAGTCAATTGCACATGCATGTCATCGTGCGCAAGCGCGATGATGCCGCCTGGCCCGCGCCGGTCTGGGGCAAGCATCCGGCCAAGCCGTATAATGCCGAACAGGTGACGGCCATTCGCGAACGCTTGCGAGTGGCCCTCGCCAATGATTTCAAGTTTCTGGAGGGCTGAAACCATGAACCTTGAAGCGCGTGTAACCGATCTGGAAAGCCGCCTGGCGTTTCAGGATGACACCATCCAGGCATTGAACGACGTGCTGGTGGAGCAGCAGCGCGTTGTCGAGCGTTTGCAGCTGCAGATGGCAGCGTTGCTCAAGCGCCAGGAAGACATGGCCGGGCAATTCGAATCCTTCGAAGAGGAAGCACCACCGCCTCATTACTGACCCCGCCCTGATTGGCAGGCAATAAAAAACCGCGAGCAGCCTGGCTGCATCGCGGTTTTTTTACGCTTGGATCAGCGGCGCGGCAGCGCGGCGATCACATCTTCGGCCTGCAGACCCTTGTCGCGGTTCATCACGGAGAACTCCACGCGCTGGCCTTCTACCAGGACGCGGTGGCCTTCGCCACGAATGGCCCGGAAATGCACGAAAATATCATCGCCGGAGTCGCGTGAAATGAAACCAAACCCTTTGGAAGTGTTGAACCACTTCACGGTGCCGGTATCGCGGTTGGACATGTCGTAGTTCTGCGGCGCGGCGGCGGGTGACGACTTCTTGTAGAAGCTGACGGCCAGGTGCAGTGCTACCGCCAGCAGGGCCGCAGCCAGGCTGAGCAGGATGGCCGGTTGACCGGCGATTTCCGGCATGGGTGCCAGCAGGGCCAGGGTTTGCACGGCAACGGCCAGCACCAGCAGGGCACTGACGAGGTTTTGCAGTTGATGACGTGGACCTTTGTTCCAGTAAGGGATAACAGGTGCGAGGGTCAGGTTGAGCAGGCCGAAAAAGGCCAGGTACAGCGCATCGGGATGTTGCAGGTAAGGTGTGGCTTCGGAACCCAGGCTAGGGATGAAGGACAGCAGCAGGGCAGCTGCGCCCATTAGCAAGTGGACGATTTTCAACATTTTGATTGGCTCACGGTTAAGACAGATCACAAGGAAGAGCTGGTCGGAGGCGGTTCGCTTCGAAACAATGAGAGGCGTTGGACACGTCTCCGAATCAGCCTATGCGCCATACCCGGAAAAATAGGCGTAGCGACACACTGCCTATTTAACAGCAAAGCCCCGGCCTTCTCAAACGCGTTACGGACGTGTACCACGCTGTTCGTCGGCCAGGAAAAGCCAATCGGCACTTGAAGGGGGCTGGCAAAGGGCGTTGAATTTTCCCAGCTGGCCGGAACCGTCAGGTGTCCAGGCTTGTCGGTTCAGCAGGATTGGCAATTTGTCGCAGGCTGCCGGCGGCGATATCCACTAAATTGTCAAATTCATCACCGTCAGGAGATCAACCAGCATGGCAATTGATATCGGTATCAGTGAAGAAGATCGCAAGTCCATCGTCGACGGGCTGTCGCGCCTGTTGTCGGACACCTATGTGCTGTATCTCAAGACCCACAATTTCCACTGGAACGTCACGGGGCCGATGTTTCGGACCCTGCACCTGATGTTCGAGGAGCAATACAACGAACTGGCGCTGGCGGTGGACCTGATCGCCGAGCGCATTCGTGCCCTTGGCTTCCCGGCCCCAGGCGCTTACTCGGTGTATGCGCGCTTGTCTTCTATAAAGGAAGAGGAGGGCGTACCTGGCGCCGAGGACATGATCAAGCAACTGGTCGAGGGCCAGGAAGCGGTGACGCGTACGGCCCGTGGCATCTTTCCTTTATTGGACAAGGTCAGTGATGAGCCGACCGCCGATCTGCTGACCCAGCGCATGCAGGTCCACGAAAAGACCGCATGGATGTTGCGTTCGTTGCTCGAAGGGCAGTAATCGTCGCGCAGCTGCTGATGTGGCCATCGGTATCATTGCCTGCGCGTCAGGTGTAGGACGGCGTAACTCGTCGCCTGTCTGCTGCTGGCTTGTCCTACGTCGATGGTCATAAAGTCATCTGGATCTGGCGATGCCGTTGAGCTTCCATAGAGCCACAGATTGGTTGTCCCAATTGAGAGGTTCGTATGGCAAAGGAGTGTCAACGGTATGATTCAAGGAAAAGAATCCAGGGAGGGCGCGCTTGGGCGTTGTCAGCCCATAAGCATCGACCCGTTCGTCAGTGGCTTCGACATGCAGCTGGCCCGTCCCTTGGCCCGATCCATCCGCCTGAACGGGTTTGCTACCTGTCTGCGCCTGGAACAGGTCTATTGGGATATTCTCGGCGCCATGGCCCGGCTCAACAGCTGTTCCGTCAGCACGTTGCTGTCCCATGTGGACCGGGAGGTGCATCTGCGCCATGGCGGGGTACGCAATTTCAGTGGGTTGGTGCGGGTGGTTTGCGTGGTGCACAGCTTGAAGGAGACCGGGATGGCGGTTGTGGAGCCCTCGTTGGCAGGCTGAGCGCATAGCTCCATCAAATGATGGGGGCGACCTGTGCCGTCTTACGGCTGCACAGGCCGCATTTAATGGATATAATCCCGCTCTTTGCCGCAAAGCCCAGTCTTTGCGCGAGTAACCTGATCGCCGAGACAACCCCCATGCCGATGTACGACTATCAATGTGCTTCCTGTGGTCATCAGATGGAAGCCATTCAAAAGATCAGCGCGGCACCGCTGGTCGACTGCCCTGCCTGCCAGGCGCCGGAACTGAAAAAGATGCTGTCCATGCCAGGTTTCCGCCTCGGCGGCACCGGCTGGTATGAAACCGACTTCAAGACCGGCGCCAAGAAAAACCTGGCCGGTGGCGACAAAGCTGATTGAGTTGAACACGCGCGAGTTCTTGCACGGGCAGGGCCTCCAACCGAATTTCGAATTACGAGAAGTGAAACCACTACCATGATGCGCAGCCATTATTGCGGCCAACTGAACGAAAGCCTGGAAGGTCAGGAAGTTACTCTTTGCGGATGGGTCCATCGTCGCCGTGACCATGGCGGGGTGATTTTCCTCGATATCCGTGATCGTGAAGGCCTGGCCCAGGTGGTGTTCGATCCGGACCGCGCGGACACCTTCGCCACCGCCGACCGCGTGCGCAGCGAATATGTGGTCAAGATCACCGGCAAGGTCCGCCTGCGTCCGGCCGGTGCCGGCAACGCCAACATGGCGTCTGGCATGATCGAAGTGCTGGGTTATGAGCTGGAAGTGCTGAACGAATCGGAAACCCCGCCGTTCCCACTCAACGAATACTCCGATGTGGGCGAAGAAACCCGACTGCGCTACCGCTTCATCGACCTGCGTCGCCCGGAAATGGCCGAGAAGCTGCGTCTGCGTTCGCGCATGACCACCAGCATCCGCCGTTACCTGGACGAGAACGGCTTCCTTGACGTCGAGACGCCGATCCTGACTCGCGCCACGCCGGAAGGCGCCCGCGACTACCTGGTGCCGAGCCGCACACACCCCGGCAGTTTCTTCGCCTTGCCGCAATCGCCGCAGTTGTTCAAGCAACTGCTGATGGTGGCCGGCTTCGATCGCTACTACCAGATCGCCAAGTGCTTCCGCGATGAAGACCTGCGTGCCGACCGTCAGCCTGAGTTCACTCAGATCGACATCGAGACCAGCTTCCTCGACGAAAAAGACATCATGGGCCTGACCGAAGGCATGATCCGCAACCTGTTCAAGGAAGTGCTGGGTCTGGAGTTCGGCGAATTCCCGCACATGACGTTCGAAGAGGCCATGCGCCGCTACGGTTCCGACAAGCCGGACCTGCGTAACCCGTTGGAACTGGTGGACGTGGCCGACCAGCTCAAGGAAGTCGATTTCAAGGTGTTCAGCGGTCCGGCCAACGACCCGAAATGCCGTATCGCGGCCCTGCGTGTGCCAGGCGGGGCCAGCATGCCGCGCAAGCAGATCGACGATTACACCAAGTTCGTCGGCATCTACGGTGCCAAGGGCCTGGCGTACATCAAGGTCAACGAGCGCGCCGCCGGTGTCGACGGCCTGCAATCGCCGATCGTGAAAAACATCCCTGAAGCCAACCTGAACGTGATCCTCGATCGCGTGGGTGCGGTTGACGGCGACATCGTGTTCTTCGGCGCCGACAAGGCCAAGATCGTCAGCGAAGCCCTGGGCGCGCTGCGCATCAAGCTGGGTCACGATCTGAAGCTGTTGACCTGTGAGTGGGCACCGATGTGGGTCGTCGACTTCCCGATGTTCGAAGAGAACGACGATGGCAGCTTCTCGGCGCTGCACCACCCGTTCACCGCGCCGAAGTGCTCGCCGCAAGAGTTGGAGGCCAACCCGGCCACCGCTCTGTCGCGCGCTTACGACATGGTCTTGAACGGCACCGAGCTGGGTGGCGGTTCGATCCGTATCCATCGCAAGGAAATGCAACAGGCGGTCTTCCGTCTGCTGGGCATCAACGAAGCGGAACAGGAAGAGAAATTCGGCTTCCTGCTCGATGCGCTGAAGTACGGTGCACCGCCCCACGGTGGCCTGGCCTTCGGCCTGGACCGCCTGGTAATGCTGATGACCGGCGCCCAGTCGATCCGTGAAGTGATCGCGTTCCCGAAAACCCAGAGCGCGGCCGATGTCATGACCCAGGCTCCGGGCGTGGTGGATGCCAAGGCGCTGCGCGAGTTGCACATCCGTCTGCGTGAACAGCCAAAGGCTGAGTAAGGCCGGCACCTGAGGGCGCATCTTCGGATGCGCCTTTTCATTGGGGTCCATATTTCTGATTGCCGGCTGCTGCGTGAGCGCAGGGCGGGCAATGTTTCAAAGCAAAACCGGAGCGAGTTATGGCAGGTCATTCCAAGTGGGCGAACATCAAGCACCGCAAAGAACGTCAGGATGCCAAGAGGGGCAAGATCTTTACCAAGTGGATCCGTGAGCTGACGGTCGCGGCCCGCCAGGGTGGCGGCGATCCGGGTTCCAACCCGCGTTTGCGCCTGGCCCTGGACAAGGCACTGGGTGCGAACATGAGCCGCGACATCATCGACCGGGCCGTCGCCCGGGGCGCGGGTGCGACCGAGGCCGACAACGTTGAAGAGCTGACCTATGAAGGTTACGGCCCGGGCGGTGTGGCGGTGATGGTCGAGTGCATGACCGACAACCGCAACCGTACCGCGGCAGCCGTGCGTCACGCCTTCAGCAAGTGCGGTGGCAACCTGGGCACTGACGGTTCGGTGGCTTACCTGTTCGAGCGCAAGGGGCAGATCAGCTTCGCGCCGGGCCTCGATGAAGATGCCCTGACAGAGGCGGCCCTGGAAGCCGACGCCGATGACGTGGTCAGTCATGAGGACGGTTCGTTCGACGTATTCACTTCGTTCGTCAGCTTCTATGCCGTGCGCAACGCCCTGGAAGCAGCTGGGTTCAAGCCGGCCGACGCGGAAATCGTCATGCAACCGACCACCAGCGCCGAGCTCGACCTGGAAGGCGCCGAGAAGGTGCTCAAGCTGATCGACATGCTCGAAGACCTGGACGATGTGCAGAACGTCTACTCCAATGCCGATATTCCGGAGTCGGTGGCTGAACAGCTTGGCTGAGAAGGCCTGGTCAAACATTGACGATTGCTAATGACCAAAATGTGGGAGCGAGCTTGCTCGCGATAGCGGTACTTCAGTCAACGCTTTGCTTGCTGATCCGACGCCATCGCGAGCAAGCTCGCTCCCACAGGTCTGAATAACTCCCCTCAAACCGCAGGCGCTATGACTTTAATCCTTGGCATCGACCCCGGTTCGCGCATCACCGGCTACGGCGTGGTTCGCGACACCGGGCGCGGCTGCGTGTACGTCGCTTCCGGCTGTATTCGTACCGGTGCCGGTGAGTTGCACGAGCGTTTGCAGATTGTTTATCGCGGCGTGCGCGAAGTCATCCAGACCTACGGCCCGGTCACCATGGGCATCGAAAGGGTCTTCATGGCGCGCAACGCCGATTCTGCCCTGAAGCTGGGGCAGGCCCGGGGCGCGGCGATCGTGGCTGGCGCCGAGGAAAACCTGGAGATCGCCGAATACACGGCCACCCAGGTCAAGCAGGCCGTTGTCGGAACGGGCGCGGCGAACAAGGAACAGGTGCAAATGATGGTGATGCACTTATTGAAACTGGTCAGCAAGCCGCAAATCGACGCCTCCGACGCCCTGGCCATCGCCATTTGCCATGCCCATACCCGTTCCAGTCTGTTGCCTCACGGCCTGGGAGCCGCACGCAGTCGTGGCGGGCGCCTGCGTCTCTGATAGCATCAGCGCAATCTTTCGTGAGCCCGAGCATTTTGCGCCTGTGTTGTCGGCGTTCCTGCTCTGGCTGTGACTCGCCAGCCAGCAGCTGGCCTACGCCCAAGGATCTGAAACGTGATTGGACGCTTGCGCGGCACCCTGGCTGAAAAACAGCCGCCGCACCTGATTCTGGATGTAAATGGCTTGGGTTATGAGCTTGAAGTGCCCATGACCACGCTGTATCGCTTGCCGTCGGTCGGTGAGCCGCTGACCCTGCACACCCATTTGGTCGTGCGTGAGGATGCACAGTTACTCTATGGCTTCGTCGGCAAGCGCGAGCGGGATTTCTTCCGTGAGTTGATTCGCCTCAATGGCGTCGGCCCGAAACTGGCCCTGGCCTTGATGTCGAGCCTGGAAGTCGACGAGCTGGTGCGTTGCGTGCAGTCCCAGGACACCTCGGCCTTGACCAAAGTGCCAGGTGTGGGCAAGAAAACTGCCGAGCGCCTGTTGGTCGAGCTCAAGGACCGCTTCAAGGCCTGGGAAGCCGTACCGGCGATGTTCGCATTGGTGCCGAACCAGCCGGACGCGCCGGCACCTGCGGTCAGTGCCGAAAGCGATGCGGTTACCGCGCTGATTTCCCTGGGCTACAAGCCGCAGGAAGCCAGCAAGGCGATTTCCGCCATCAAGGAAAAAGGCCTGAGCACCGAAGATATGATTCGTCGTGCCCTGAAGGGAATGATTTAAGTGATTGAAGCTGACCGTCTGATCGCCGCCACGGGCGCGCCCCGTGACCGCGAGGAAATCCAGGACCGCGCGATTCGCCCCGTCAGCCTGGCCGACTACATCGGTCAACCGACTGTGCGCGAGCAGATGGAGCTGTTCATCCAGGCCGCCCGTGGGCGCAGCGAGTCGTTGGACCACACCTTGATCTTCGGCCCGCCGGGCCTGGGCAAGACCACCCTGGCCAACATCATTGCCCAGGAAATGGGCGTGTCGATCAAGAGCACGTCCGGGCCGGTCCTTGAGCGGCCGGGTGACTTGGCGGCGCTGCTGACCAATCTTGAGCCCCACGACGTGCTGTTCATCGACGAAATCCATCGCCTGTCGCCGATCGTCGAGGAAGTGTTGTACCCGGCCATGGAAGATTTCCAGCTCGACATCATGATCGGCGAAGGGCCGGCGGCGCGCTCCATCAAGCTCGACCTGCCGCCTTTCACCCTGGTGGGCGCCACCACCCGCGCTGGCATGCTGACCAATCCACTGCGCGACCGTTTCGGGATCGTCCAGCGCCTGGAGTTCTACAACAACGCCGACCTGGCGACGATTGTCAGCCGCTCGGCAGGCATCCTCGGGCTGCCGCTGGACCCGGACGGTGCTTATGAGATCGCCCGTCGGGCCCGGGGCACACCACGGATCGCCAACCGACTGCTGCGCCGGGTCCGGGATTTCGCCGAAGTCCGGGCCAAGGGCCACATCACCAAGCCGATTGCCGACCTGGCATTGAACCTGCTGGACATCGATGAGCGCGGCTTCGACCACCAGGACCGGCGCCTGCTGCTGACTATGATCGAGAAATTCGACGGGGGGCCGGTGGGTGTGGACAGCCTGGCCGCGGCCATCAGCGAAGAGCGCCACACCATCGAGGATGTGCTGGAACCGTATCTGATCCAGCAGGGCTACATCATGCGCACCCCCCGTGGACGCGTGGTGACCCGCCATGCCTATTTGCATTTCGGCTTAAACATCCCGACACGAATGGGTGAGATGCCGGTGGTAGACGAATTCCTCGATGCCGTGGACGATTGAACGAGCTTTGTGCAACGACTTTTTTCGGGTTCGTGCTGTCCCAGACGACACTCGGAGCGTCAATGCCTTCGAGAATGAAAAAACAGTTGCCTGGCCGATTGGCAACCTGAGGAGTAAGCACTAGAGTATGCGCGCGCAAAACGGGCTGGAGTCGTTCGCACATCGCTGTCGCGTTTATTACGAGGACACCGATGCCGGCGGCATCGTTTACTACGTCAATTACCTCAAGTTTATGGAACGGGCTCGAACCGAACGGCTGCGGGAACTGGGTTTTGCCCAATCCGCACTGGCAGGGGAGGACCTGTTATTCGTCGTGCATTCCAGCGAAGCGCGCTACCACGCGCCGGCGCGACTGGATGACGAGCTTCTGGTAAGTGCCGATGTCATCGAATTGAACCGTGTCAGCCTGCGTTTCAAGCAGCAGGTCAGGCGGGCTACGGATAATGTGCTGCTCTGTGAAGGGCAGTTTTTGGTGGCCTGTGTGCGCACCCATAGTTTGAAACCCCGGGCCATTCCCGAAGCTCTACGTGCGGCCTTTGCCGGCGTGAGCGGCGCGGGTACACACTCAGAGCAGGAGATAAAGCGTGGAAGCTAACGTCGTCGACCATACCTCCATGTGGAGCCTGGTCAGCAATGCCAGTGTCGTGGTGCAACTGGTAATGCTGATCCTGGTAGCCGCATCGGTGACCTCATGGATCATGATTTTTCAGCGCAGCAATATGCTGCGCGCCGGTCGCCGTGCCCTGGAGAGCTTCGAAGAGCGCTTCTGGTCCGGCATCGACCTGTCCAAACTCTACCGCCAGGCCGGTAGCAACCCGGACCCGGATTCGGGCGTGGAGCAGATCTTCCGTGCCGGCTTCAAGGAATTCTCCCGTCTGCGCCAGCAGCCAGGCGTTGACCCGGAAGCGGTGATGGAAGGCGTGGCCCGTGCCATGCGTGTGGCTATCTCCCGTGAGGAAGAAAAACTCGAACAGGGCCTGTCGTTCCTGGCCACCGTCGGTTCGGTCAGCCCGTATATCGGCCTGTTCGGTACCGTGTGGGGGATCATGAACTCCTTCCGTGGCCTGGCCTCCGCCCAACAAGCGACCCTGGCTACTGTAGCCCCGGGTATCGCCGAGGCACTGGTCGCCACCGCCATCGGCCTGTTCGCGGCCATTCCGGCCGTTATCGCCTACAACCGCTTCGCTGCCCGCAGCGAAACGCTGACCAGCCGCTACTACACCTTCGCCGATGAGTTCCAGGCGATCCTGCACCGCAAAGTGCACACCAGCGAAGAATAAGCAGGTATTTCCCCATGGCTTTAATCGCTCGAGCCCGAAACAAGCGCAAGCCGGTTGCCGAGATGAACGTGGTGCCCTACATCGACGTGATGTTGGTGCTGCTGGTCATCTTCATGGTGACCGCGCCGATGCTCAATCAGGGCGTGAAGGTCGATCTGCCCAAGGTTTCCAGCGAAGCCTTGCCGCAGGACAACAACACCCAGGTACTGACCATTTCGATCAAGGCTGACAAGACCTACTACTGGAACCTTGGCAGCGAAGTCGACACCGAGAAGCAGCAGGACCGCGCCATGACGTTGCCGCAGATGACCGACGCGGTGACCAAGATCATCAATGCCGGCAACGGTAACGGCAAGCGCACCCAGGTCTTCATTCGCGGCGACAAGACCGTCGACTACGGTGCCGTGATGGGCGCCATGGGCGGTTTGCAGAAAGCCGGGGTCGGTAACGTTGGCTTGATCACTGAGGCGCCCTGATGCAGCAACAGCGAGAGCCGTCCGCCTCGGAAAGCTACTTCTGGCCCAGTGTCCTGGCAATCGGCCTGCATGTGCTGGTGTTCGGCATGCTGTTCGTCAGTTTTGCCATGACCCCGGAGCTGCCGCCGGCCAAGCCGATCGTGCAGGCGACGTTGTACCAGCTCAAGTCGAAAAGCCAGGCCACCACGCAGACCAACCAGAAGCTGGCCGGTGAGGCGAAGAAATCCGCTGCGCGTCAGACTGAAGTCGAGCAGATGGAACAGAAGAAGGTCGAGCAGGAAGCGATAAAGGCAGCGGAACAAAAGAAAGAGGAAGCGGCTCAAAAGGCCGAGGAAGCCAAGAAGGCCGACGAGGCGAAGAAAGCGGACGAGGCAAAAAAGGCTGATGAAGCCAAGAAAGCCGACGAAGCGAAGAAAACCGCCGAGGCAAAAAAGGCCGAAGAGAAACAATTGGCTGATATAGCCAAGAAGAAAGCCGAAGAAGAAGCCAAGAAAGCCGCTGAAGAAGAGGCCAAGAAAGCGGCCGCTGAAGAAGCGAAGAAAAAGATCGTCGAGGACGCGAAGAAAAAAGCGGCCGAAGACGCCAAGAAGAAAGCTGAAGCTGACGAGGCGAAAAAGAAAGTCGCCGAAGACGCGAAGAAGAAAGCCGCCGCCGACGCCGCCAAGAAAAAGGCCCAGGACGCAGCGCGTAAATCCGCCGAAGACAAAAAGGCCCAGGCCCTGGCAGATTTGCTTTCCGACACGCCGGAGCGCCAGCAGGCATTGGCCGATGAGCAGGGCGATGAAGTCGCCGGCAGTTACGATGATTTGATTCGCGCCCGAGCGGCGGAAGGCTGGGCTCGCCCACCTTCGGCGCGTAAAGGCATGACGGTAGTATTGCAAATCGGCATGTTGCCCGACGGTACGGTAACCTCGGTCAGCGTTGCCAAGTCCAGCGGTGACGGTCCGTTCGACGCTTCGGCGGTTGCAGCGGTCAAGAACATTGGGCGATTGACGGAAATGCAAGGAATGAAACCGAGCGACTTTGCTCCCTATCGTTCATTCAAGATGACATTCACACCTGAGGATCTAGCCTTGTGAGAAACCTTCTTCGATCAATGCTGGTCGTTATCTGCTGCCTGGCAGGGATAGCGGTAGCAGAGGAAAAGAACATTCTGGTCACCAGCGGCAGCGATCGGGCCACCCCGATCGCTGTCGTACCGTTCGGCTGGCAGGGCGGTAGCGTCCTGCCGGACGACATGGCGGAAATCATCGGCAACGACCTGCGCAACTCGGGTTACTACGCGCCGATTCCGAAGCAGAACATGATCAGCCTGCCGACCCAGGCCAGCGAAGTCATCTACCGTGACTGGAAGGCCCTGGGCGCCCAGTACATCATGGTCGGCAGCATCGTTCCGGCTGGCGGTCGCCTGCAGGTGCAGTACGCCCTGTTCAACGTCGCCACCGAGCAGCAAGTGCTGACCGGCAGCGTGTCGGGCAGTGTCGATCAGTTGCGCGACATGGCGCACTACATCGCCGACCAGTCGTTCGAGAAACTCACCGGCATCAAGGGCGCGTTTTCTACCCGCATGCTCTACGTGACGGCCGAGCGCTTCTCCGAAAACAACACCCGCTACACCCTGCAGCGTTCCGACTATGACGGCGCCCGTGCAGTGACCCTGCTGCAATCGCGCGAGCCGATCCTGTCGCCGCGTTTCGCCCCTGATGGCAAGCGCATCGCCTATGTGTCGTTCGAGCAGAAGCGTCCACGTATTTTCATGCAGCACATCGATACCGGTCGCCGCGAGCAGATCACCAACTTCGAAGGCCTCAACGGCGCACCAGCCTGGTCGCCGGACGGTACCCGCCTGGCGTTCGTGCTGTCCAAGGACGGTAACCCGGACATCTACGTGATGAACCTGGCTTCGCGTTCGATCTCCCGCGTCACCAACGGCCCGGGCATCAACACTGAACCGTTCTGGGGCAAGGATGGCTCGACCATCTACTTCACCTCCGACCGTGGCGGCAAGCCACAGATCTACAAGACCAGTGCGGGTGGTGGCGGTGCCGAGCGTGTGACGTTCGTGGGTAACTACAACGCCAACCCTAAACTGTCGGCGGACGAAAAGACCCTGGTGATGATCCATCGCCAGGATGGTTTCACTAATTTCAAGGTGGCGGCCCAGGATTTGCAGCGCGGTAGCGTAAAAATCCTCACTGATAGCACTCTGGACGAGTCACCTACTGTTGCGCCCAACGGCACCATGGTAATCTACGCCACCCGCCAGCAGGGCCGGGGAGTCTTGATGCTCGTGTCCATTAATGGACGCGTGAGGCTCCCGCTTCCTACCGCACAAGGCGAAGTCAGAGAACCGTCCTGGTCCCCTTACCTGAACTGACGCGGCGCTATACGTTTTACTTAACACACTGGGGTTCATTAGGAGTTTCACGATGGAAATGCTGAAGTTTGGTAAATTTGCTGCGCTGGCTCTGGCCATGGCTGTAGCTGTAGGTTGCTCGTCCAAAGGCGGCGACAACGCCGGTGAAGGCGCTGTTGATCCAAACGCTGGTTACGGCGCTAACACTGGTGCAGTTGACGGCTCCCTGAGCGAAGAAGCTGCTCTGCGCGCAATCACCACCTTCTACTTCGAATACGACAGCTCGGACCTGAAGCCAGAAGCCATGCGCGCTCTGGACGTTCACGCCAAAGACCTGAAGTCGAACGGCGCTCGCGTTGTTCTGGAAGGCAACACCGACGAACGTGGTACTCGTGAGTACAACATGGCACTGGGCGAGCGTCGTGCGAAAGCCGTTCAACGCTACCTGGTACTGCAAGGTGTTTCCCCAGCTCAGCTGGAACTGGTTTCCTACGGCGAAGAGCGTCCAGTTGCTACCGGCAACGACGAGCAGTCCTGGGCTCAAAACCGTCGCGTCGAACTGCGTAAGTAATTCGTCATGCGAACGTGCCGTCGTGCTGTAACTGTTCTGGCTCTCAGCCTCGCGCCGCTTGCGGCGTGGGCTGCGGTTCCTGTGGTCGATAACGATACCGGCTATAACAATAGCGGGAGCAGCTATCCGCCTGCAGGTTACGGTACGAACGGCGCCTATGCCGGGGGAGGGGTTTCGGCCCCTGTCTCGGCACAGGGCGAGCTGTTCAACCAGCTCCAACAAATGCAGGATCAGCTGTCGCGCCAGCAAGGCGTGATTGAAGTTCTGCAAAATGATATTTCGCGCATGAAGCAGGAAAACCTGGAGCGATACCAGGATCTTGATCGGCGCATAGGAACCGGCGTTGCACCTGCACCTGCCGCGACTCCTGAGAATTCTCCTGCCGGTGGCGACTTGAACGCCCCCGGTGCAGCCGCAGGCGCTGGGGCAACTGCTCCAGCACCGGCCGCCGGTGGCGAGCCGGCTGATCCGGCGAAGGAAAAGCTCTATTACGATGCTGCCTTCGACCTGATCAAGGCCAAGGATTTCGACAAGGCCAGCCAGGCCTTTGCCGCTTTCCTGCGCAAATACCCAAACAGCCAGTATTCGGGCAACGCCCAATACTGGTTGGGTGAAGTGAACCTGGCCAAGGGCGACCTGCAAGGCGCCGGCCAGGCATTCGCCAAGGTTTCGCAGCTGTACCCCAAGCACGCCAAGGTGCCGGATTCACTGTACAAGCTGGCTGACGTAGAGCGCCGCCTCGGTCACACTGACAAGGTAAAAGGCATTCTGCAGCAGGTGGTGGCCCAATACCCGGGTACCTCCGCCGCCCAGTTGGCCCAGCGTGATCTGCAGCGCATGTAGACCGGTTTGACCCTGTATTGAAGAAACCCGCGCCTGTCGCGGGTTTTTTCGTTAGAATTCACGCCCTTTTTATGAAACACGCTTTTTGGGATCTGCGCGTTGGCGGGGTTCCTTCAAGTGCCTGACGGAGGCGGACAGCCTGTTTAGCTGTTACGCCCGTGGCGACTATGCAAGACACATTGAGAATCACCGAAGTTTTTTACTCGTTGCAGGGTGAAACGCGAACGGCCGGGCTGCCCACAGTTTTTGTGCGCCTCACCGGCTGCCCGTTACGTTGCCAGTACTGCGACAGTGCCTACGCGTTCAACGGCGGCACCTTGCGAACCCTCGACGATATCCTTGAGCAAGTGGCCGGCTATCGTCCGCGCTATGTGTGTGTCACAGGGGGCGAGCCATTGGCGCAACCCAATGCCATCCCATTACTCAAGCAGCTGTGCGATGCCGGTTATGAGGTTTCGCTGGAAACCAGCGGTGCCTTGGACATTTCGGCCGTCGACCCGCGCGTCAGTCGCGTCGTGGACCTGAAAACCCCGGGTTCCAAGGAAGCGCATCGCAACCGTTATGAGAATATCGAGCTGCTGACGTCCAACGATCAGGTCAAGTTTGTCATCTGTTCGCGGGAAGACTATGACTGGGCGGTGTCCAAACTGATTCAGTACGGTCTCGACCAGCGTGCCGGCGAAGTATTGTTTTCGCCGAGTCATCACGATTTGAACGCCCGGGACCTGGCGGACTGGGTGGTGGCGGACAATCTGCCGGTGCGCCTGCAATTGCAGTTGCACAAATATCTTTGGAACGACGAACCGGGGCGCTGATATGACTGAGCAAGCGAACATTGCAGAAAAACGTGCGGTTATCCTGCTGTCTGGTGGCCTGGACTCGGCGACGGTGGTGGCCATGGCCCGCGCTGAAGGCTACCGCTGCTACACCATGAGTTTCGATTACGGTCAGCGTCACCGTGCCGAGCTGCACGCCGCCGAGCGGGTTGCCCGGGATTTGGGTGTGGTGGAACACAAGGTGATTGGCCTGAACCTCAACGGCATTGGTGGTTCGGCCCTGACCGACAGTTCCATTGCTGTACCCGAAGCACCGAGCGAAGGCATTCCGGTGACGTATGTGCCGGCGCGCAATACGGTGTTCCTGTCCTTGGCGCTGGGGTGGGCCGAAGTGCTGGGCGCCCGTGACATTTTCATTGGCGTCAATGCCGTGGATTACTCCGGCTACCCGGACTGCCGCCCGGAGTTCGTCGAAGCCTTCGAGCGCATGGCCAATCTGGCGACCAAGGCCGGTGTAGAGGGACAGGGCTTCCGTATCCAGGCGCCGCTGCAGAATCTCAGCAAGGCCGATATCGTCAAGGCTGGGGTGAAGCTTGGCGTGGACTACGGACTGACCGTTTCCTGCTATCAGGCCGACGATCAGGGCCGTGCTTGCGGCAAATGCGACAGCTGCCGCCTGCGTGCAGAAGGCTTCGCAGCGGCGGGCGTGAGCGATCCAACCCGTTATTTTTGATTTATTTCAAATTAAGTGTTGAATAGTCCTTAAAAATCAGTATTATACGCGCCACCACACAGCGGGTCGTTAGCTCAGTTGGTAGAGCAGTTGGCTTTTAACCAATTGGTCGTAGGTTCGAATCCCACACGACCCACCATTTTTAGCAGTTTTAAAAGTCTGGAAGGCCCACGAAAGTGAGGATTTCCGGATTTTTTTTTGCCTGATGAAAAGTCGCAGGCCGCCATCCTGAGCCACTCGACGGTTCGAGTGGCTCCCGGGTCGATTAAAGCAGGCCGTCCTCAGCGCATACTTTTACGATCTGTTCGCGAAACCAGATGTTGGCGTTGTCCAGGCTCGGTTTTTCGCTCCACATCATCTCCAGCGTGAAGTTCGGTAAACCCGTCGGTGCTCGGCGATGGCTGAATTTGTGTTCATCGCAGGTCAACGCCTGGATGCGCCGAGGCAGGGTGAGGATGAAGTCGGTCCCGCTGATCATATTGAGTGCCGCCACATAACTGTTGGCCCGAGCGACAATCTGGCGGGTGTAGCCCTGGCGGGCGAGCCATCCATCTATCATGTTGGTGTCGGATGTCCAGGGCGTCGGAAAAACATGCTGGCACGCGGCAAATGTCTCCAGGCTGAAGTCCTCTTGCGTCAGCGTGAAGTTTTTATCAACTACGCAGATCAACTCATCTTCCAGTAATACTTGCGAGCGCAAACCTTTGCCACCGCGATGGAGGTTTGGGCCAAAACAAATGACCAAGTCGAAGCGGCCATCCATCAGTTCCTCGGCGGGAATATCTCTGTGAAATTTCGTTATGTTAATGATGACCGGAAGACGGCTGCCGATAAAGCATTTGACTAATTTTGGCAAGATAAGAAGTTCAAAGTACTCGGGCGCGCAAACATTGAATACTCTCTCTTTTTGGGTCGGGTCGAATGCCTCAATGCCGGAGTGGCAGATATTTATTGTTTTGAGAATCTTCAGTATATGGCTGTACATGGCGGTGGCTTTGCTGGTGGGGCGCATGCCACTGCGGGTATTAACGAAAAGTTCATCTTCGAAGCTTGTGCGCAGCTTCTTCAGGCAGTAGCTCACGGTTGACTGGCTGACACACAGGGCCTCGGACACCTCGGTGACGCTGCTCTGCTCGTACACTGCGACAAACACCATCAAGTCCTGCATGTCCAGCTTTCTAAGCAAATTACTATTGAGCATAAGATCCTTCTTGGCGCAATCCATGGACTAGCGTCCTATGTTTTTATGACAAAGACGTTTATTTACATATTAGCGGAAGCAATTTATTTTTTAAATGGTCTGTAGGACTTTTCCCCAATATGCTCGCCTCGCTTTTTACAGGAATCCTGCACAAGGACGGAGGAGGACGAAATGCAAATACGTGTCGCTGAAACTAAGACGCCGTTATGGGTGCAAGCCACAGAAGTAGTGAAGGAGAAATTTCGCAGTTCTTATTCCGCTTCGGTTGAACCGAATCCGCAATACTTTGCGGTCACTCAGGATCCGGCAGATCGTATTCTTGCTTGCGCCGGTATTACGTTTGCGGACCACCGCACGTTGTTTTCCGAGCAATACCTGACACAACCGATAAACGAGATATTGTCCCAGCGTTTCGAGAAAACCATTGATCGCTCGAACATTGTCGAGATCGGTAACCTGATCTCCCATCACCTGACGGCCGGAATGATTCTGGTCAACATGATTCCGTTGTTGGCCTGGTGCATGGGGGGGCACTACCTGTTGTGCACGGTGACCCCTCGAGTCCGGCAAATGATGGAGAGTTGCCAGATCGATTTCGAGCCACTGCTGACCGCAGACCCTACGCGCCTGGCCGACGGCGACGGCAAGAAATGGGGCAGCTATTACGCCAAGTTGCCAGTCACCGGTTTTATCCGGGTAGATCCACAGCGTTCACGTTTCGCCGCCATGACCCTCAATACTTCATTCACGCAATTGCCCAGCGATTCTCTGGTGAGGGCGCGGCCATGAGCGGCGGCTTTATCAGTCAGTTGCAACGCGCGTTGCGGGACAACCGCCAGGCCATCTGTGCGGTTGACTGGTCGCAATCGGGTAATGAGCCCGTGGAATTGACCTATGGCGAGCTGGAACATCGCTCGCTCAATCTGGCGGCAACACTGCAGCGGCGTTTCGCAAGCCAGGCTCATGGCGATCAGGTCGTGCTGGGGATTGCGACACGTAACAGCAGTGACTGGCTGGTGGCCGACCTGGCGTGCCTGTTCGCCGGGATCACTGCGTTGCCCTTGCCGTTGGCGTTCAGCCAGTCCCAGGCTGAGCACTTGGCTGGAGGGTGCGACGGGTTTCTGGTGGATGCCGCCGGGCAGCGAACCCTGGCGCAACGCTGGAAGCTGAATTTTCCCGACAGCCGCCTGCAACGCCTCAATGAACCGCTGATCGAGCAGCCACTGTTATATACGCCGGACGGCGACGATGACTGGATCTGCAAAATCATTCACACCTCGGGCACCACAAGCCGGCCAAAGGGTGTGCGCCTGAGTACCCAGGCGGTTGGCACAGTGCTGGCGTCGCTGCGCCAAGGCATGCCAGCCAATGCTCATCGTCGTTACCTGTCGCTGGTCCCGTTGAGTTTGTTGCTTGAACAGGTGACCGCCGCGTATCTGCCGCTGCTGGCTGGCGGGACCGTGCATTTTCTACCGCCGAACGAACCGTTGCTCGGTGAGCCTGGCGCTTCACCGCAGCGCCTGGTCGACTGGCTCCTGCAAGTCCAGCCAACGGCCCTGACCGTTCCGCCGGTCATGGTCAATCGCTTCCTGGAACAACTGAACGAGGGGGGCGAGCAGGGCGAGGGCCTCGCGCGTTACTTGAAATCCGGCGTGCATATCACCTGCGGCGGTGCGGCGGTGAGTATTGATGTCCTGCGCGGTCTGGCTGAGCTAGGTATTGGGGTGTACCAGGGCTACGGGCTTTCGGAGAACGCCTCGGTCGTCAGCATGAATACCGTCGAGCAGCAACGTCTTGGCAGCGTCGGCAAGCCGTTGCCCCATGTCCAAGTGCGTATCGGTGCCGACCAGACCATCGAGGTCAAGAGCAGCTCGCTGTTCAGCGGCTACTCGGGCACCGACCCTAGCGCCTGCTCCATGTCCGGCGACGGCTGGATGGATACCGGTGACTTGGGGACCCTGGATGCCGATGGCTACCTCTATGTGCATGGGCGCAAGAAGAACGTGATTTGCCTGCCCAATGGCCGCAACGTCAGCCCCGAGCAGGTTGAGCTTGAGTATCGAAAATACCCAGGCGTAAACGACGCTGCGGTGTTTTTTGATGAGCTTCACGGTCTGGTGGCGTTGCTGTGCGTCGAGTCGCCACCGGCGCGTAATGAGCTGGTTGCCTGGTCGGCGGGGCGTTTCTCTGACATCGAACGCCCGAACCGACTCTGGTTGTTGACCAAGGACGATCCGTTGCTCGAGCAGCTTTATACCGTCACCGGCCGGCCGAAACGTGCCGATATCGCCAGTGTTTTTTCCACTCTGCAAAGGAATGCATCCAATGAGCACACCTGCCTTTCACTTTAAGAACCCGGACGTATCCATCGTCGAGCCGCACCATTTCGCCAGCCTGGGTAAGGGCGAGCTGTATGAGCTGCTGGGGCATTACGGTGTCGTGTTGTTGCGCAACTGTATCCACAACGCCGAGGATTTCAGCGCGTACGTGAAGCAAAACAGCTCGCGATTGAGCCTGGATCCGGCACGGGTCATGGTCGGTGGCGCGGCGCAGTTGGTGGATGCCGGGCGCCAGGCGGTCGGCCTGCATTGCGAAAATGGCAACTCACCGTTCTGGCCGGACATGACCTGGTTCTATTGCCAGGAAGCGCCGCGCAAGGGCTCGCAAACCACCTTGTGCGACGGTGAGAAGGTACTGGCGAAACTGTCCCCAGGCTGTCGCAGTTTCTTTGAAGAAAACCCTATTCGCTACAGCCGAACCGTGGCGGGAGAAAAATGGCGCCGCCTGGTTTGTCACTACTCAGCGACGTTGTCGGACCCGGCGGCCGTGGGTATCGACGACCTGTTGCAGGTCATCGGTGATGATCCGCAAACCCAGATTTCCTTCAACCCCGCCGACGACTCGATCCACTACGCCTTCAGCACGTCGGCGATCCTGACATCCGCCTTCAGCCAGCGCCCGGCTTTTGCCAACAGCATCCTGGGGCCGTCCTTCAACTACGAAGCTCCGGTGATCGATACGGTGTCCGGGCAGCCGATTCCCGCCGAGTTCCTGGCCGAGATCGCCGAGGTGTCCGAGCAGTACACCTGTCCGGTGGGCTGGCGGGATCACGACGTGGTGATGATCGACAACCGTCGGGTCATGCACGGTCGGGAAACCATCGTCGATGAGCGTCGGCGCATTTTCAACGCCTTGAGCTACCGCTGAGACTCCTCATGAAGAACAACAAATACATTATCAGCGGACAGTACGAGACCTACCTCGACGGCGATGGCCGGCAGATTATCGATCTGAGCGGCGGGTTCGGCTTCCAGGTGCCGTCCGTGATCGAGGCGGTCAGCCGCCAGGCGGACATCATGGGCCTGTCCAATCGGGTACTGATGTCCGAACCGTTGCTTGCCTTGTGCCGACGTCTGGCCGAGCTGCTGCCCGCGCCGCTGGTCAGCTCATATGTGTGCAGCTCCGGCGATGAGGCTTTTGAGGGCGCCTTGAAGTTGTGCAAGGGACTCAAGCCCAAGGGCAACACCATTGTGTTCATCCAGGGGGGGGATTACGGCTCGCTGACTTACGGGCGTTGCCTCAATGCCACGCAGGGCGATCTTGGCGTGCAGGGTTTCCTGGGGTTCAAGCGAGCGGCGATTCGTCATCTCGCTGACCTGGACACGGTGGATTGGAGCGACTGCTTTGCGGTGTGCCACAGCAGCACCCGCACGGATGCAAACGGCCGGCTGCAACTGCTCGAGCCGGCCTTGATCGAGCAGTTGCATGCTCGCGCGGCACAGGCGTCGGCGCCGGTCATCGCGGTCGACACCCAGAGCTGCCTCGGCAGCCTGGGTTCGCTGTTCGGTTTCCAGCGTTATCGCCCGGTTCCGGACATTGTCGTGCTCGGCGGGCCCCTGGGCGGCAGCGCGATTCCCATCGGCACCTATACCTGCAGCGAGCACATGGCCTGGCAGGTCTATGGGCGCAGCAGCCCGGCCAAACACGGTAGCACCACCGCCGGTAATCCAATGGCCTGCGTGGCGGCCCTGGCCGCGCTGGATTACGTGCAAACCCACGATTCGCCCTGGCAATGCCAGGAAAACGGCCAGTACCTGGCACAAACCCTGGCTTCATTCGGGGCCGTGGCCGTGGGGGCCTGGGTCAGTTTACCGCTGACCGATGACCTGCAACCGGCCATGCTCTGCGAAGCGCTTTACCAGCAAGGCGTCTATGTCAGCGCGCCCCGTGGCCGCGAATTGATCTTGCGCTGCCCGATCAGCGCTCGCCCTGAACACATTCAACGTGCTGCGCACATCATCAAGGAAACGTTAAGCCATGTCCTTACTCAGGCCGCATGAACAACTGTTGGATGACTGCCAGCGCCACTGGAGTGCGTCGGCGGCCAAGCTGTATCGCCTGGGCAAGACCAGCGTCGAGCAACAGGCCGATGGCATTCATGTCACCGACCACACCGGCAAGCGCTTTATCGACTGTGCGTGCAGTTATGGCGTGTTTATCGTCGGCCATCGCAATCCGACGGTGCGTGAGCGGGTGCAGGTGCAATTGAATCAGATGGCCTGGGTGCCGGAAGGCCGGCGCCACCCGCTTCAGGACACCCTGTCCGAGCGGCTGTGCCAGTTGGTGCCGGGGGAATGGGGCGATGTGCAATTCATGGTCTCGGGCGCCGAAGCCGTCGAGCAGAGCCTGCGGTATGTGTTGAAAGTCCAGTCCCATCGGCGTGGAATCGTGGTGATGAGCGGTTCTTACCATGGCAAGACCTTGGCGGCGATGAGCATTCTTGGCCAGCAACAGAACCATGCCAGCTATGGTATCGATCCCCCTGACGTGACCTGCGTGCCCTACGGCGATTTCGCCGCCCTGCAAAAAGCCGTGGGCGAGGGCGTGTGTGCGGTGTACGTCGAACCGATTCTGGGTGGTGCTCATTTACAGGTGCCCCCGGTGGGCTACATGGCCAATCTTCGGGCCTTGTGCGATGCCACCGGTACGCTGTTGGTGGCCGATGAAATCCAGACCGGTTTCGGGCGCTGCGGCAAATGGTTCGCTGTGCAATATGACGAAGTAGTGCCCGACATCATGATCCTCTCCAAGGGCTTGACCGGCGGCTACACCTCGTTTGCCTGCGCCATGTACAGCCAGCGCCTGGTCACCCAGTATCCGCTCAGCGAAATCGAGCCTGACACACGAACCAACGGCGGGCACCCGGTGGCCTGTGCTTCGGCGCTCGCGGCCATTGACTACATCGAGCAACACAACCTGGTGGAGCAGTCGCGGGTCAACGGTGGTTTATTGCGTCATGGCCTGCAACGGCTGGCCTTGCGCTATCCGCACATCGTCGAGGACGTACCAGGCGTCGGTTTGATGACCGGCCTACGTCTGCGCGGCTCGGTCTATGAAGCCTTGATGAGCATGGAACTGGGCAAGCGTGGCGTGCATGCCGGGCATTCGATGAATGAAAAGGCCACACGCCCGGTACTGCGCTTCTATCCGCCGCTGAACATCAGCGCCGAAGCGTTGCACCATGTCCTGGTGATGATCGAAGAAGCCCTGGAAGCCATCGACCGGCGCCCGGCGCTGGCGGTGAAGGCGTTTTCCCTGGTGGTGCGCAATATGTACCAGTTGCCCAACAAGTGGCTGCGCGGCAGGAAGGCATCATGAACATGTTCAATCCTGACACGCTGACCCTGCGGGAAATGGCGGGTCTGCTGCGCCGCGGCGTGCTGACCAGCGTGACGTTGTTGGAGTTCTACCTGCAACGCATCGCCGAGCGTAACCGGCACATCAACGCATTAATTCAACTGGCGCCGGTAGAGGTGTTGCGGCGCCAGGCCCGTGAGGCGGATGAGCTGGCACGCGTTGGGCAGATCAGCGGTCCATTGCACGGCATTCCCATCACCATCAAGGACGTCCTCCACGTTCGCGGATTCAAGATGTCCCGCGGCGTGGGGGAGCTGATGGGCGATGCCAGTCAGGAGGATGCGACGACGGTTGCCCGGCTTCGACAGGCCGGCGCGATCATTCTGGGCATCA
Organism: Pseudomonas viciae; assembly: GCF_004786035.1. Taxonomy (NCBI): domain Bacteria; kingdom Pseudomonadati; phylum Pseudomonadota; class Gammaproteobacteria; order Pseudomonadales; family Pseudomonadaceae; genus Pseudomonas; species Pseudomonas viciae. The sequence goes on along the minus strand of NZ_CP035088.1, from coordinate 5,299,675 downwards.
GCAATGTGTCGGAATTGTGCATGGCCTTCGAGACCGAGAACCTGATCTACGGTCGTACCCTCAACCCCCACGACCTGCGGCGCTCCGCTGGAGGCAGCAGCGGCGGTGAAGCGGCAGCGATTGCCGCCGGCTGCTCGCCGGCCGGGCTGGCTTCCGATGCCTGTGGCAGTGTGCGGATTCCCGCGCACTTCAATGGTATCTGCGGCCTGAAACTGACCCAGGGTCGGGTGCCGTTGACCGGTCAGTTTCCCAATGACCGGTCCGGGCTGTTCCATATGACCTCGGCCTTTGGCGTGATGGGGCGTTATGTCGATGACCTGGCGCTGCTTGGTCAGTTGATCAGCGGCGCCGACGGCTATGACCCGGATACCGTCGATGTGCCGTTCGCCGCCAGCGAGCCGCTGGCCGAACTGCGCGTCGCGCTGTTTTCGCAGTCGAGCCGAACCCCCGTCAGCGCGGCGGTGAGCCAGGTGCTGCAGCAGGTCGAACGGTGCCTGGGGGCGGTGGTGGCGCAGGTGGATACGGTTGCGCCGCCGTTGCTCGGCGAGGCCTGCGATGTGCTATGGCGGGTGTTCATCACCGGCGCTGATGCCGGACGCGGCTGGCGGCAATTGTTCGATTCCATGAACAAACGCCAGTTCACTGCGCCTATCGCTCAGTTGCTGGACATGAGCGAAGCCGTGAAATTGAGCGTGGATGACGTCAAGCGCGACTGGATCATGATCGATACCTTCCGCTATCAGTTGGCGAAGTTCTTCAAGCAGCACGATTTGTTCATCTGTCCGGTATTCCCGGACGTTGCATTCCGTCATGGAGAGTCCCTGCAAGATCGCGATCGGTATGCCTTCGTGTTCCCGTTCAGTCTCAGCGGCTCCCCCGCGGTGGTGATCCGTGCCGGGTTCGACCCCGCCACCGGGATGCCCATCGGCATCCAGATTGTCGGGCCGCACTGGCAAGAGCAGCGTCTGTTGGCGGTGGCCGGTTTCCTTGAACGGGAGCTGGAACGTTGGAGCGCGGTTACGCCTTGCGAGGCATCGACCTACTGACGAATCTCAAGCCGTGGCAACCTTGGCAATGCGGCTGCCGGCCACCAGGGTCAGCATGCCAACGCCCACCAGGGTGGCGCCGATGATTTCGATCATCATGGGTTGCTCCCTGAGCCAGAACCAATGGATCAACGTCACGAACAGGGTGTTGAGGTACACATAGGAAATCACTGTCGACGGCGCAATCACCCCAATTGCCCGGTGCAGCAACCAGAAAGTGGCGAGTGTGCCGAACAATGCCAGGTACACCAGCCAGCCGATATCCAGCGTCGACAATTGCACGCCGCTGCGCCACCCGCCGCTGAACAGGCAGAACACCAGCAGAAACAGCGCGCCGAACAACATGTTCCAGAACGTCATCGTCACGGGTTCCCGGCCCTTCAATACCGAGGCTTTGAAGCGCTGGCTGAGGGGGGAGTACAACGCCATCGCCAGGCAACCGACGCCGAAGACCAGCGACGGATAGAGCGCAGGCAATTGCCCTGGGGCCGAGCCTTTGAGGGTCAGCAGCAGCGCGCCGATTGCCGCGACCAGCATGGGCAGCACGCGGGTCTTGAGGCTTGGATTGGGCAGCAGGAATGCCTCGAAAAACAAGGTTATCAAGGGCACCAGCGTGTACAACGTCGCGGTGTTGACCGCTGAGGTATAGCGCAGTGCTTCGAACAGCGAACCAAAGTAAGTCGCCAGCAGCAGGCCGAGTACCGCGTGGGCTAGCAGGCCCCTGGTGGAGATGGGTGAGGTGTGTTTCAGGAGCAGTAGCGGCAGGAACATCATTGCCGAAAACAGCAGCCGCAGGCCGGTGAGCAAGATCGGATCGATCGTCTGGCTGACCTGTGCCGCGGCGAAGAACGACGAGGCGATCAGCATCGCCCAGATGAGCATGCCCCAGTGAGCGGCTGCAAAACCGACGTGTTTCATCAAGGTCTTATTCCTGCGTTACAGACCGCAGCGTCGTGAGGGACGAGTCGGTCTGCCGTCGTGGTTGAGTGTTGAAAAGTGGAGCGGCACGTAATGCCGCCCTTTGACTTTGTGCGCGGGGCTGTCTTCGGCGATTAGCTGATATGCCGCGCGTAGTGCTTGGGATTGAAGCGAAGGACCATCAGGACCATCAGAGCCATGACCGCGGTGAGCGACCACCAGGCCCATTCGAAGCTGCCCAACTGATCGCGAATCATCCCGGCAATCAACGGCGAGAGCCCTGCGATCAGGTAGCCGATGCCTTGCACGAACGCCGTCAGGCCACCGGCCCGGCGTGGGTTGTCCAGGTGGTCGAGAGACACGATCAGGCTCATCGGGAACAGGCCGCCGATGCCCAGCCCCAGCAGGCAGGGCCACAACAGGCTAAAGCGTTCCGGGCTGAGGATCAGGCCGCAGAAACCGCCCATGATCAGGAGCAGCAGAACGGCGAGGACCAGGCGTTTATCCTGGCTGCGGTTGGCAATCGCCGGGGTGACGAGGCCAGACAACACTTCCATGGCCGTGAGGAACCCCAGCAGCAGGCCGGCGTGTTGTTCGCTCCAACCCTTTTCCACGTAGTACGGCGCCAGCCAGGCGAGCACGCAGGTGTAGGAAGCAGTGCCGAGGCCGAAGAAAATCGCCAGCAACCAGGCCCGGGAGTTGCTGAAGAACGATTCTTTCTGCCGGGCAGGTGCTTCGGGTAACGGGGTGACGGCTGAGCGCTGGGCGTACCAGCAACCCAGGGCGATCAGCGCCAGCAGCGCCCAGATCGCCAGGCCGATGCGCCAGCTGCCGGTTTGTGTCAGGACAAACGGCGAAAACGACGCGGCAATCGCCGCCCCGCCCATGATCGAGGTGACATACAGGCCCATGAACAAGGAGACGTTGTCGGCGTAGCGCGACTTGATCAGCGCCGGCATCACGGCCTGGATCAGGGCGATACCGAGCCCGGCCAACACCGCACTGATGATCAGCTCGGCGGCGCTGTCCAGGTACAAACGCGATGCCGTGGCGATGCCGATGATCAACAGCGACAGCACAATGGTGCGGTGTTCACCGATGCGCAGGGCGATGCGCATGCCCAGGAACATCGCCAGGCCCATCGCCATGACCGGCAGCATGGTCAGCAGCGAGGCCGTGCTGAAACTCAAGGGCACCTCGCCGCGAATGGCCGACAACAACGGCCCGACCGCGGCCATGGAGGGCCGCAGATTCAGCGCCACCAACACGATGCTGACCATCAGCCAGACGGCGTGGGTGCTTGAGGTTCGAACGTTTTCCATAACAGAGCCTTGGCTTAACAAAGCCCTATTTAGGCTACGGCACCCTGCTATGGGCAAACTGAAAACTGGCGCGGCGTATTGAATAATTAAATGCCGCGCCCGAGTCGTGAAGATCCGGTGCTCTTGTGGCGAGGGGATTTGTCCCCGCTGTGGGAGCAAAGCTTGCTCGCGATGGCCGCGCCGCGCTCTAACAGCTGAACCGCGTTATCGTTCATCGCGGGCAGCCTTGCTCCCACAGGATTTGCTGTAGTTCACAACCTCCTATTCCATCACCGGGCTCAACGTCCCCAGCCACGCCACCAACCCCAGAATGACCACTGCCACACAGAGCTCCAGCACCATGCTGCGTCGCAGGGCATTCACCGCGACGCTGTGCTCCCCGGTCTGCCGGGCCTGCTCCAGCAGTGGGCTGAGGTGAAAACGATTCAGCGCGGCGAACACCAGCATAACCGCGAACAACACCAGTTTGAGCGCCAGCAACTGACCATAGGTACTGTCCAGCAGCCCTTCGATATTCGGGCCGACGATGAATAGATAGTTCACCACCCCCGTCACCCCGACCACCAACACCATCACCGCCCCGGCTGTTTCAAACCCGGTCAGCGTGCGCGCCAGAACCGGCAGTCGAGGTTCGGCCTGGTGCAGCAGCAGGGCAAATGCGGCCAAGGCGCCAACCCAGCCACCGGCGGCCCATAAATGCAAAAAGTCGGTGATGAAGTGCCAATTGCGGCGCTCACCTTCGTCCATGGCGCCATGCCCGGCCCAAGCCAGCGTTGCCAACGCTACGGCGCCGCCCAGCAGGACCAGGGCCAAGCTGGCGCTCGGCCAACGTTTATTGAGCATCACGGCGAAACCAGCCAGCACGAGCGCCGCGATCCGCAGGTTCCAGCTCCAACCCACGTCGGTCTCGAATACCATCATTTCAATGTGCTGCCACAGCTCGGCCCAGTCCGCAATACCGCTCATGGCCCGAGCCATGCACACCATGGCGAGCACGGACAACAGCACGCCGAGCACGGTCGTGGTCAGCAGCAACGGCGCGAAACTCAACAGCGCACCCGACATCCGCTCTTTGCCACGCAGGCTATAGAGACCAAAAGCGGCCAGGCCGAACAGCAACATCAAATCCAGGTACAGGGCAAAGCGCAGGGCGATGTTGATGGACTCGCTCATCGAATCACTTCACCTTGAACGTGACGTTGCCGGTGATCGGATGAGTGTCGGATGACACCGCGCGCCACTGCACCTGGTAGGTGCCTGCGCTGAGCGGGGTGTTCGGGATGATGACCATGGTCTTGGGGTCATCGCTGCCGGACACCTTGGCTGGCATGGGCATCGGCGAATGGGCCGCCATGCCGGGCATTTCAGTCATCATCAGCTTGGCGCCGGAAAACTTGGTCATCAGGTTTTCCGAAAAATGCAGTTCGATTTTTGCCGGTGCAGCCCCGTCCGCACCTTCGGCGGGGGTAGAGGACAGCAGTTTCGGATGGGCCTGGGCCAAGCCACTGAGCAACAGGCCGGCGGACAGCGTGACAGCAACAACAGCGGTTTTGAGTAATGACATGCAAGGACTCCTACAGCTCGGTTTTTTAGTTTTTAGTGGAACAGATCAGCGGGTCAGAACCACATGCGCAGGCCCAGCACCAGGCGCGCTTCGCTGCGGTCTTCGCCTTCTTCCCGGGCGTAGTCGGCGGTGTTGCCGTAGACCCGATTCCAGGTGACGCCAATGTATGGTGCGAATTCACGACGGACTTCATAACGCAGGCGCACGCCGAGTTCGGTGTCCGACAGCCCCGAACCGACGCCGCGGGCAGGATCGTTCTTGCCATAAAAATTGACCTCGGCGGTGGGCTGCAGGATCAATCTATTGGTCAGTAGTATGTCGTAGTCGCCTTCCAGGCGCGCCGCGCTCTGGCCACCCTCACCGATGAATGCGGTGGCCTCGGCTTCGAAGTTGTAGAGCGCCATGCCCTGCACGCCGAAGGCGGCCCAGGTTTGCGGATCGCCAGGCTTGAAGTCCTGGCGTACGCCGGCGACCACGTCCCACCAAGGGCTGATGGCGTGTCCCCACAGCGCCTGAAGTTCCGCCTCTTCGGTCTTGCCATTGAGGCGTTCACCTTCGGAGCGCAACCACAAGCGGTCGATATCGCCGCCGATCCAACCGGAGGCGTCCCAGCTCAGGGCGCTGCCGTCATCGGCGTCTTGCCATTCCAGCTGGTCAATCAGGAAAAACGAATTGATGGCGCTGTCATGCACCGCATGTCCGCCATGATCCTCGTAGACGGCGGCGCGGTCGGCGGCGGTCAGTTCGGGGATCGGCGTGCGGCTGGTGGTCGGCGCCGATTGCATCGGTTCCATGCCCTGCATCGAATCCATGCCTTGCATCTGGCTGTGGTCCATCCCCGGCATCTGGCTGTGATCCATGCCTTGCATATCGTTGCCCGCCGCCCAGGCCGAGGCGGTGGTGCCGAGGGTCAGGCTGGCAATGACAGCCACGGGCAGGGTGCGGTGTTTAGTCATAATGCTCATGCTGGGCTCCTCATTCCTGCACCCGAACTTCACGGAACATCCCCATCTCCATGTGAAACAGCAGATGGCAGTGATACGCCCAGCGCCCCAGGGCATCGGCGGTGACCCGGTAGCTGCGCTTGGAACCCGGTGGCACATCGATGGTGTGTTTGCGCACCATGAACTGGCCGTTTTCGTCCTCCAGGTCGCTCCACATGCCGTGAAGATGAATGGGGTGGGTCATCATGGTGTCGTTGATCAGCACGATGCGCAGGCGTTCGCCGTACTTGAGCAGCAGCGGCGCGGCGTCGGAGAATTTCACGCCGTTGAACGACCAGGCGAATTTCTCCATGTGCCCGGTCAGGTGCAATTCGAGGGTTCGCCCCGGATCACGGCCGTCCGGGTCGGGAAAGGTGCTGCGCAGGTCGGCGTAGGTCAGCACCTTGCGTCCGTTGTTGCGCAGGCCCATGCCCGGGTCGTCGAGCTTGGGCTTGACGCTCATGGCCTGCATGTCCACCAGCGGGTTGTCTTTCTCGGTGTCCGGATGGGACTGCATGTCGCCCATGCCTTGCATGGAACCGTGGTCCATGCCGGCCATGTCGTCCATGCCCTGCATCTGGCTGTGATCCATGCCCTGCATCTGGCTGTCGTCCATCCCCGACATGCCCTGCATCGCCCCATGGTCCATGCCGCCCATGCCCATGTCGTCCATGGTCACTAGCGGTCGTGGGTCCAGCGCTGGCACCGGCGCCGAAAGGCCAGCCCGGGTGGCGAGGGTGCCGCGGGCGTATCCGGTGCGGTCCATCGACTGGGCGAACAAGGTGTAGGCCTCTGCGCTGGGTTCGATGATGACGTCGTAGGTCTCGGCCACGGCGATCCGCAACTCATCGACGCTCACTGGCTTGACGTACTGTCCGTCGGACGCCACCACGGTCATTTTCAGGCCGGGAATGCGCACATCGAAATAGGTCATGGACGAACCGTTGATCAAGCGCAGGCGCAGCCGCTCGCCAGGTTTGAACAGGCCGGTCCAGTTTCCATCCGGCGCCTGGCCGTTCATCTGATAGGTGTAGGTGGCACCGCTGACGTCGGCCAGGTCCGTGGGGTTCATCTTCATTTCGGCCCACATCTTGCGATCCGCTACGGTGGCGGCCCAGCCGTTCTTGCTCACATCGTCGATGAAGTCGCCGACGGTGCGCTTGTGGTAGTTGTAGTAGTCCGACTGTTTCTTGAGCTTGCGGATGATGGCGCCGGGGTCTTCGTCGGTCCAGTCGCTGAGCATCACCACATAGTCCCGCTCGTACTGGAAAGGCTCGGGTTCCCTGGCGTCGATCACCAGCGGGCCATAGACCCCCGATTGCTCCTGGAAGCCGGAGTGGCTGTGGTACCAGTAAGTGCCGTTCTGACGGACCTTGAACTGATAGACATACATGCCGTCGGGCTCGATGCCTTTGAAGCTCAGCCCGGGAACGCCGTCCATGTTGGCCGGCAGCAAAATACCGTGCCAATGGATGGAGGTGGCGTCCTTCAAGCGATTGCGCACCCGCAGGGTCACGGTGTCGCCTTCGCGCCAGCGCAGCAGCGGGCCGGGAATGCCACCGTTGATGGTTTGGGCTGTGCGCGGACGGCCGGTGAAATTGACCGGGCTTTCGCCGATGAACAGCTCGAATTCGGTGCCGGTCATTTCGTTGAGTTGGCCGGGGCTGGTCACCGCCCAGACGGGCGAGCGCCATAACCCCAGGCCACCGAGGATGCCGCCGGCAGTCAGGCCTTTGACGAAGGTTCGCCGGGAAGTTTTTGTTTGCATCGATGGAAATCCGTCAGTCGATTCGCAGCGAGCACAGGAACAGTTCCCTGTGCAGGTTTGAAAAGAAGATGACATAAGCCGGCGCGGCGGGTGATTACATTTCAGTCAGCTTGGCGGGGGGGAGGGAGCCCACAGTGGACCCCGTCCGGTTCTGTGGGCGGGCACAGGTCAGAATGATCTTTTGCATCGACGGGATATTCTGTAGCCTTGCCGGCTTCACGCTGTCCCGTGCCTGATTGATACCCACTTTCCCGGCGGTACCCGAGTGGTCCGGAGCCGGGTGTATACTCGACTTTCGCGCAAAACGCGCTTGCAGGTCTTGCGAACATGACGCAAATTTCCGAACGCCTTCTGGTCCAGGCCCACCTCGACGCCAAGCAGCCCAAACCGCTGAGCGCCGAGCAAGAGGCCTGGTACCGCGCCGCCATCGCCGCCGAGCTCAAGGCTCAGGACGCGGTGCTGGTCGCGCACTTCTATTGCGACCCAATCATCCAGGCCCTGGCCGAAGAGACCGGCGGTTGCGTGTCCGACTCCCTGGAAATGGCCCGCTTCGGCAACGCCCATCCGGCCAAGACCGTGGTGGTGGCGGGGGTCAAGTTCATGGGTGAGACCGCGAAGATCCTCAACCCGGAAAAACGTGTGTTGATGCCGACCCTGGAAGCCACCTGCTCCCTGGACCTGGGTTGCCCGGTGGATGAGTTCTCTGCTTTCTGCGACCAGCATCCGGAGCGCACCGTGGTGGTGTACGCCAATACCTCGGCGGCGGTCAAAGCCCGGGCCGATTGGGTGGTGACGTCCAGCTGTGCGTTGGAAATCGTCGAGAGCCTGATGGACAACGGCGAGACCATCATCTGGGGCCCGGACAAGCATTTGGGCACCTACATCCAGCGCAAGACCGGCGCCGATATGCTGCTCTGGGACGGCGCCTGTATCGTCCACGAAGAGTTCAAGTCCAAGCAGTTGGAGGACATGAAGGCGCTGTATCCGGACGCCGCGATCCTCGTGCACCCGGAGTCGCCAACGGCGGTGATTGAGCTGGCCGACGCGGTGGGCTCCACCAGTCAGTTGATCGCCGCGGCCCAGAGCCTGCCGAACAAGACCCTGATCGTCGCCACCGACCGCGGGATTTTCTACAAGATGCAGCAGCTGTGCCCGGACAAGGTCTTCATCGAAGCCCCTACCGCCGGTAACGGCGCGGCGTGCCGCAGTTGCGCGCACTGCCCGTGGATGGCGATGAACACCCTGGAACGCACCCTCAAGAGCTTGCAGGAGGGCACCAACGAGATCTTCGTCGACCCGGCGCTGATCCCCCAGGCCATTCGCCCGCTCAAGCGCATGCTGGATTTTACCCAGGCCGCGCGGATGAAGCTGGCGGGGAATGCCTGATTGTTGGGAGGCTTGAGACTTTCGAAGGTCTTGAGGCTTATAGAGGGGCTTGAAGCTTGGGAAGGCCTTGAGGTCTATGAGGCTTTTTGTGGCGAGGGAGCTTGCTCCCGCTGGGCTGCGAAGCAGCCCCTCTTGTCAGCACCCGATATCTTCAGATAGATCGCACAAGCCTCTTACGACTGCTTCGCAGCCGAGCGGGAGCAAGCTCCCTCGCCACGGGGTCTGGTGGTGGCTTCACTTGGTCTTCTTGGGAACCCGTACCAACTGCGTATCCGAGTAGATGTCATGCCAGCTGCGCTTGCGCTTGTCGAACAGCGCCCAGATAAAGCCCAGCCCCACCAGCAGCAATGACGCGATCGACACCACAAAGCGCAACAGCGCCTGCCACAGGGTGATGGCCGTGCCATCGGCGTTCTGTACGCGGATGCACCACACCTGCATGCCCAGGGTCTGGCCGTTGTGGGTCCAGAACTTGGCGAAGAAGCCGAACAGCACGAAAAGCAGCACGGTGGACAGCAACGGGTCGCCGTCCAAGGCGCCCGCTTCCGTGAGGGCGCGCATTTTTTCTTCGCCGATGATCGCCATCTGGATCATCTTGTAGACGCCGCTGGTGACGATCAGCAGCGCCGTGCACAGCAAAAAGTCATAGAACATCGCGGCCAGGCGACGGCCAAGGCCTACGGGGGGGAAGTCGCCCTGGGGGGTGAGCAGGTGTTTCGGCATGACGGCCTCGGACGAAAAAAGAAGCCATTTTACGGATTTACGCCCATAAAAAAGCCCCTGATATCAATCAGGGGCTTTTTAGTTCGCGAAAGCCTTAGGCTTCGGCTTGTACTTCGTCAGCTTGCATGCCTTTCTGGCCTTGCACGGCAACGAAGGTGACTTTCTGGCCTTCTTTCAGGCTCTTGAAGCCATTGCCCTGGATGGCGCGGAAATGCACGAACAGATCCGGACCGCTTTCAGGCGTGATAAAACCAAAACCCTTCTCGTCGTTGAACCACTTGACGGTACCGCTCTGACGTTGAGACATTTTCTTATTTCCTTTGACGCTAAAATTGATGACAGCCTCTTTCACATGAAAGAGTACTGGGGCTGGGTTGCAGGAAAGTAAGAGACGTCGAACGGGATGTAGCGAACTTCATAAGCTACTGCCCAGGTCACGATTCCAAGCGACCCATGCAAACACAGTGACCAAACTCTACGCCAACTTCGAATAAAAAAACAACCCCCCTGCAAGGCCCGTATTTGCTCAGCTGGCCAGCATTTATGCCGCTTGCGGAGCAGGGCTTATTCGATAGGCTAGTTCAATTGTTTACGATCGTTATAAGGTCGGTTGAGTGTCTAAAGATATGCACCCTTTTATGGCGGTTGCGTGACACATTAGTGCACGTATAACGCAACCGCGTTACTTATAGAAACAACCAATCAGCCGCGGTAGTAGCGCTGTGGAACGAATGGCATTTTGCTTACAAGCAAAGGCACCTTTTTCCCACGCACAATGGCCCAGACCGGCGTATCCAGCGCTACATAGGCACTGTCCAGGTAACCCATCGCCAGCGGAGCGCCCAAGGTGGGGCCGAAACCGCCGCTGCACACAGAGCCGATGATCTCGCCGGCTTCGTTGACGATCTCCGCGCCTTCACGCACCGGTGTGCGTTCCTGGGGCAGCAGGCCGACGCGTTTGCGCTTCACGCTGCCCTGTTGTTGGGCGAACACGCTCTCAGCCCCGGGGAAACCACCGGCGCGAGCGCCATCGGCACGGCGCACTTTGGAAATGGCCCACAGCAGGCTGGCTTCGATCGGTGTCGTCTCGGTGTTCATGTCGTGGCCATAGAGGCACAGGCCGGCTTCCAGGCGCAGGGAGTCACGGGCGCCGAGGCCGATGGCCGCGACTTCCGGCTCGGCCAGCAAGGCGCGGGCGAGTTTTTCCGCGTCGGCGGCGGGTACGGAGATTTCGAAACCGTCTTCACCGGTGTAGCCCGAACGGCTGACAAAGCAGTCCACGCCCAATAGCGTGACGCGCTGGAACTGCATGAAGGTCATCTTCGCCACGTCCGGCGCCAGGCGGGCGAGCACGGTGACGGCGGCCGGGCCTTGCAGGGCGAGCAGGGCACGGGCTTCGAACAGCGGTTCGATGCTGCACTGCTCGCCAATATGGGCGCGCAGGTGCGCCAGGTCCTGATCCTTGCACGCCGCGTTGACCACCAGGAACAGCTCGTCGTTACCCAGGTTGGCGACCATCAGGTCGTCGAGGATGCCGCCGTTGTCGTTGGTGAACATGGCGTAGCGCTGCATGCCCACTGGCAGGTCGATGATGTCCACCGGCACCAGGGTTTCCAGAGCCTTGGCAGCACCTGCGCCGGTCAGGCGGATCTGGCCCATGTGGGAGACGTCGAACAACCCGGCCTGGTCGCGGGTGTGCTGGTGTTCTTTCATCACGCCCAGTGGGTACTGCACCGGCATGTCGTAGCCGGCGAATGGCACCATGCGCGCGCCGAGTTCGAGGTGCAGCGCATGCAGCGGGGTTTTCAGCAGTTGTTCGGTGGACATATCAGCTCCTGGAAAATGTGGAAGTGAGGCAAGCGCGCATCAGCATTCGATGATGTTGACCGCCAGACCGCCGCGGGCGGTCTCCTTGTATTTGCTTTTCATGTCGGCGCCGGTCTGGCGCATGGTGCGGATGACTTTGTCGAGGGAGACGAAGTGATGCCCGTCGCCGCGCATGGCCATGCGCACCGCATTGATGGCTTTCACCGAGCCCATGGCGTTGCGCTCGATACATGGCACCTGCACCAGGCCGCCGATGGGGTCGCAGGTCAGGCCGAGGTTGTGTTCCATGCCGATCTCGGCGGCGTTTTCCACTTGTTGCACCGTACCGCCCAGCACTTCGCAGAGGGCACCGGCGGCCATGGAGCAGGCCACGCCGACTTCACCCTGGCAGCCGACCTCGGCGCCGGAGATGGAGGCGTTTTCCTTGTACAGGATGCCGATGGCGGCGGCGGTCAGCAGGAAGCGCACCACGCCATCCTCATTGGCGCCGGGGATGAAGCGCATGTAGTAATGCAACACGGCCGGGATGATCCCTGCCGCGCCGTTGGTAGGCGCAGTGACGACGCGCCCGCCGTAGGCGTTTTCTTCGTTGACCGCCAGGGCGTACAGGTTGACCCAGTCCAGCACTGACAGTGGATCGCGCAGCGCGGCTTCGGGGTTCTTGCACAGCTGGCGATGCAGCGCCGCTGCGCGGCGCTTGACCTTCAGCCCACCCGGCAGAATCCCTTCGTTGCGACAGCCGGCGGCTACGCAATCCTGCATGACCTGCCAGATCTTCAGCAGGCCGGCGCGGGTTTCGGCTTCGGGGCGCCAGGCGCTTTCGTTGGTCAGCATCACCTGGCTGATGGACAGGCCGTAGGTGGTGCAATGGCCCAGCAGGTCCTTGGCGCTTTTGAAGGGGAAGGTCAGGGGCGTGGCATCTTCGACGATACGGTCGGCGCCGGCCGCGCCTTCGTCGACGACAAAACCGCCGCCCACCGAGTAGTACTCGCGGCTACGCACTTGCAGGCCCGCGGCATCGAAGGCACGGAAGATCATGCCGTTGGGGTGAAAGGCCAGCGGCTTACGGATCATCGCCAGGTGCAGTTTTTCGTTGAATTCGATGGCGTGCTCGCCGAGCAGATTCAGGCGACCGTTGCTGCGGATCGCTTGCAGGCGGGCATCGACGGTTTCGGTATCCACGGTATCGGGGTGCTCACCTTCCAGGCCCAGCAGCACGGCTTTGTCGCTGCCGTGACCTTTGCCGGTGGCGCCAAGTGAGCCGTAGAGCTCGACCTTGACGCTGGTGGTGACATTGAGCAGGTCATCACGACGCAGCCCTTCAGCGAAACGGGCGGCGGCACGCATCGGGCCGACCGTATGGGAGCTGGAAGGGCCGATGCCGATCTTGAACAGGTCGAACACGCTTAACGACATGGTGTTTCTCCGGTTTCTTTTTATGAGGATCGACGAATATGAGTTTGGCGTAGATCCAATGTGGGAGCGGGCTTGCTCGCTCCCACAAGGGGATATGCGGTGTTGTTGAGAGGGCGGGCAAACCCGCCCCCTCCACAGGTCAAGCGTAGCTTTCGATCGACGGGCAGGCGCAGACCAGGTTGCGGTCGCCGAACACGTTGTCGACCCGGCCCACCGGCGGCCAGTATTTACCGTCGATCAACGACGCCACCGGGTATACCGCCTGTTCGCGGCTGTAGGGGTGGGTCCACTCGCCGACGATTTCCGCGGCGGTGTGCGGGGCGTTTTTCAGCGGGTTGTCGTCTTTGTCCAGGCTGCCGTTTTCTACCGCGCGGATTTCTTCGCGGATGCAGATCATGGCGTCGCAGAAGCGGTCCAGTTCTTCCTTGGATTCGCTTTCGGTCGGCTCGATCATCAGCGTGCCGGCCACCGGGAACGACATGGTCGGGGCGTGGAAACCGAAGTCGATCAGGCGCTTGGCCACGTCATCGACGCTGATGCCGCTGCTGTCCTTGAGCGGACGCAGGTCGAGGATGCATTCGTGGGCCACCAGGCCGTTGCTGCCGGAGTAGAGCACCGGGTAGTGCTCTTCCAGGCGCCGGGCGATGTAGTTGGCGTTGAGGATCGCCAGTTGCGAAGCGCGCTTGAGGCCGGCGCCGCCCATCATGCGGATGTACATCCAGGTGATCGGCAGGATGCTCGCGCTGCCGAACGGCGCCGCGCACACCGCGCCTTCCTTGCGTTCCATGTTGGCATGGCCAGGCAGGAACGGTGCCAGGTGGGATTTGACGCCAATCGGGCCGACGCCCGGGCCACCACCGCCGTGGGGGATGCAGAAGGTCTTGTGCAGGTTCAGGTGGGACACGTCGCCGCCGAACTTGCCTGGGGCGCAGAGGCCGACCATGGCGTTCATGTTGGCGCCGTCGATGTACACCTGGCCGCCGTTGTCATGAATGATGCCGCAGATTTCGCGGATGCCTTCTTCGAACACGCCGTGGGTGGACGGGTAGGTGATCATCAGCGCCGCGAGGTGTTCGCGGTGCTCGATGGCCTTGGCGCGCAGGTCTTCGATGTCGACGTTGCCGCGGGCATCACAGGCGGTCACGACCACACGCATGCCGGCCATGTTGGCGGTGGCCGGGTTGGTGCCGTGGGCCGAGGACGGGATCAGGCAGATATCGCGACGGTCTTCGCCACGGCTCTGGTGATACGCACGGATCGCCAGCAGGCCGGCGTATTCGCCCTGGGAGCCGGCGTTGGGTTGCAGCGACACCGCGTCATAGCCGGTGGCGGCGCAGAGCATCGCTTCCAGTTCGTCAGTCAGTTGCTGGTAGCCGGCGCTTTGCTCGGCGGGGGCGAACGGGTGCAGGGCGCCGAACTCGGCCCAGGTCACCGGGATCATTTCGCTGGCGGCGTTGAGTTTCATGGTGCAGGAGCCCAGCGGGATCATGGTGCGATCCAGGGCCAGGTCCTTGTCGGCGAGCTTGCGCAGGTAGCGCATCAGCTCGGTCTCAGAATGGTAGCGGTTGAACACCGGGTGGCTGAGGATCGCCGACTGGCGCACCAGTTCGGCCGGGATGCGGCTTTGCACGGTGGCGGCCAGCGCAGTGAAGTCCGGCAGTGCCTTACCGTCGGCCAACAGGCTGCCTATCAAACGGAGCAGTGCTTCAACGTCGGCCTGGTTGGTGGTCTCGTCCAGGGACAGGCCCAGGCGTTCAGCGTCCACCACGCGCAGGTTGATGCGCTGGGCGCGGGCCTTGTCGTGCAGGGCGGCGGTTTGCGCGCCGGTGTGCAGGGTCAGGGTGTCGAAGAAGCTTTCTTGCTCGACGTTCAAGCCCAACGCGCCCAGGCCCTTGGCGAGGATCGCGGTCAAGTGGTGGATGCGGTTGGCAATCTGCACCAGGCCCTTGGGACCGTGGTACACGGCGTACATGCTGGCGATGTTGGCCAGCAGCACCTGGGCGGTGCAGATGTTGCTCGTGGCTTTCTCGCGACGGATGTGTTGCTCGCGGGTCTGCATCGCCAGGCGCAGGGCCGGTTTGCCGAAGCGGTCCACGGAAACACCGACCAAACGGCCCGGCATGTCGCGCTTGAAAGCATCCTTGGTGGAGAAATACGCCGCGTGCGGTCCGCCGAAACCCAGTGGCACGCCGAAGCGTTGGGCACTGCCGATGGCCACGTCGGCGCCGAATTCACCTGGCGCCGCCAGCACGGTCAGGGCCAGCAGGTCCGCTGCGACCGCCACCAGGGCGTTGCCGGCGTGGAAGCGTTCGGTCAGTTCACGGTAGTCGAACAGGTCGCCGTTGCTGGCCGGGTATTGCAGCAGTGCGCCGAAGAAGCCGCTGACGTCGCTCAATTCGTGTTCATCGCCGACCACCACGTCGATGCCCAGGGGCTCGGCACGGGTGCGCAGTACGTCGAGGGTCTGCGGATGGCAATGGCGGGAAGCGAAGAACGCATTGCTGCCCTTGTTCTTGCTCAGGCGCTTGCAGAAGGTCATGGCTTCGGCGGCTGCGGTGGCTTCGTCGAGCAAGGAAGCGTTGGCGATCGGCAGGCCGGTGAGGTCGCTGATCAGGGTCTGGAAGTTCAACAACGCTTCGAGACGGCCCTGGGAAATTTCAGGCTGGTACGGCGTGTAGGCGGTGTACCAGGCCGGGTTTTCCAGCAGGTTGCGCAGGATCGGCGCCGGCGTATGGCAGTTGTAGTAGCCCTGGCCGATGTAAGTCTTGAACAGCTGGTTCTTGGCGGCAATGGCTTTGATCGAGGCCAGCGCATCGGCTTCGCTCTGGCCGTCGCCCATGTCCAGCACGCTGGTGCCCTTGATGCTTTCCGGGATGACACTGGCGCTCAACGCTTCCAGGGAGTCGTAGCCCAGGCGTTCGAGCATGGCTTGCTCGTCGCTGGCCCGCGGGCCGATGTGGCGGGCGATGAATTCGTTGGCGGTGCCGAGATTAACGGTCATGTTGCGCTCCTCAGGCTTCGGCGTTGGCTTTGATCAGGCGGTCGTAGGCGTCCTGATCCAGCAGTTGGTCAACTTGGGCGGCGTCGGCGGGCTTGAAGCGGAAAAACCAGCCTTCGCCCAGCGGATCTTCGTTGACCAGTTCCGGATTGCTCTCCAGGGCCGGGTTGATTTCGAGCACTTCACCGTCCAGTGGCATGTAGACGCCGCTGGCCGCTTTCACCGATTCCACGGTGGAGGCTTCGGCACCCTTGTCGTAGCTTTGCAGTTCCGGTAACTGAACATAGACCACATCGCCCAAGGCGTTCTGGGCAAACGCGGTAATACCGACGGTAACGCTGCCGTCGGCTTCAGTGCGCAGCCATTCGTGATCTTCAGTGAAACGCAACTCGCTCATGGAAACTCCTGGGGCCAGATTCGTCTGGTGGACGCGAAGAAAGGCGCGGGGCTTGGCCCGGCCGAATGGCTATACCCTTAGCAAGAATACGGCCAATGTTGATAAGTGTTTATAAATCAATGCGTTGGTTGATTTTTTTGCGAGACGAATGAATGCGGTTGTAGCGAAATCGCTACAGTTGCAGGCCTGGATAAAATCGTTGTGGGATCAAAGCCTTACTTGGCGCTGCTTAGCGGCTGCTGTAGCGATAACGTTCCACTGTAGCGCTTTCAGTACAGGTGGAGGTCGGTTTTGGCTCGGTTTTGAAGCCACTGGAGATTCCTTGTGGGAGCGGGCTTGCTCGCGAAGGCGGTGGGTCAATCGATATCCCATTGACTGTCACACCACCTTCGCGAGCAAGCCCGCTCCCACATTCGACCGCGTAAGGCTACGGCTTCCCGGAAATCCCATACTTGCGCAACCGGTGGGCGATCGCGGTGTGGGAGGTCTGCAGGCGGCTGGCGAGTTGGCGGGTGGAGGGATAGTTGACGTAAAGGCTTTCGAGCAGGTGTTTCTCGAAGCTTTCCACGGCCTGTTCCAGGCTTTCGACTTCCACATCGCCTTGACGCGCCACGGAAGTACCGGCGATGTCCAGGTCGCCGATGTCCACCAGGCTGCTTTCACAGATGGCGGCGGCGCGGAAGATCACGTTCTGCAATTGCCGCACGTTGCCCGGCCAGCGATTACCCAACAGTGCCGGGTAGGTGCCGGGAGCCAGGCGGCAGACCGGGCGCTGGATCTGCGCGCAGGCCTGCTGCATGAAATAACGCGCCAACAGCAGAATGTCCTGGCCGCGCTCACGCAGCGGTGGGACTTCGACGTTGAGCACGTTCAAGCGATAGAACAGGTCTTCGCGGAACGAACCTTCGCTGACCATTTTTTCCAGGTTGCGGTGAGTGGCGCTGAGGATCCGCACATTGACCTTGATTTCCCGGTCGCCGCCGACCCGGCGAAAGCTGCCGTCGTTCAAGAAGCGCAGCAGCTTGGCTTGCAGGTACGGCGACATCTCACCGATCTCATCGAGGAACACCGTGCCCTGGTTCGCCAACTCCATCAGCCCCGGCTTACCGCCCCGTTGCGCGCCGGTGAAGGCGCCGGGGGCGTAGCCGAACAGTTCGCTTTCGGCCAGGTTCTCCGGCAGCGCGGCGCAGTTGAGGGCCAAAAACGGCGCACTGTGACGGGCACTGATGGCGTGACAGGCCCGGGCCACCAACTCCTTGCCGGTGCCGGTTTCACCCTGGATCAGCAGCGGTGCATCCAGGGCCGCGACCCGCTGGGCCCGGGCCTTGAGGGTGCGGATCGCCGGGGATTCACCGAGCAGCGCGTCGAAGCCTTCGGCGTGGTCGTGGTGCAGCGCCGACAGGCGTTCGCCGATGCGGTTCGGCTGATAGAGCGTCAGCAGGGCGCCGGCGTCCGTGATGGGGGTGGCGTCCAGCAGCAAGGTCTGGCCGTTGAGGGTGATTTCCCGCAGCGGCAGGCGGAAACCATTCTCCAGCAGGGCGCCCAACAGCGCTTCGTCCGCGAACAGTTCGGCGACGCTTTCCCCGGCCGGCTCACGACCGTACAGGGCGATCAACGCCGGGTTGGCGAGCAACACCTTGCCGGCGCTGTCCAGCGCCAGCACCGGATCGGTCATGGCCGCGAGCAGGGCATCGAGCTGCAAGTGCCGGCGCTGGCCCGGCAGGATGTCCACCACGGTCACCGCCTCCACGCCCCGCACGCTGAACAGCGCCTCGCGCAACTCGTCCAGCACTTGCGGGCTGAGGGTCGGGGCGTCGATGTAGACGTTGGGCGGCACCATCTCCACCGCATCCAGATTGAGATTGCGCCCACCGAGCAACGCCAGGACTTCCTGGGTGATGCCGACGCGGTCGATGAAACTGACGTGGATACGCATGGGGCGGTTTTGGGTTCTGGAATGCGGAGGGTGGCAAGTATGCCTTGGGGCGGGCTATTGGTGAAATCCTGGTGAAAAGCTTGAGATCGTACAGAGATCCCCTGTGGGAGGCAGCTATAACCCCACATCCCACTCCGGCCTCTCGGGAAACCGCAGCACCAAAAAATCCAGCAGGCTGCGCAGCGCCGACGGCATGTGTTTGCGGGATGCATACACCGCGTACATGTTCATCTGCCGGGGTTCGGCGTGGGCCAGCAGGCGGATCAGTTCGCCGTTCTTGATGTGGGTGCCGGCCTGATAGCTGGGCAGCATCGCCACGCCGGCGCCGGCTATCGTGGCCTGAAGCAATGTGCTGGCTTCGTTGGCGCTGATATTACCTTGCACCGGCACCGAAACCTGCTCGCCGTCCTGCTCGAAATGCCAAAGGCTCTTGCCGACGTAGGAGTGGGTCAGGCAGTTGTGCCGGCTCAGGTCTTCCACGCGCAGCGGTGTCGAGTGCTCACGCAGGTAACCGGGCGAGGCGCAGATCACCGAGCGACAGACTGTGAGGCGACGGGCGATCAGGTTCGGGTCCAGGTCGTTGCTCATGCGGATCGCCAGGTCGATGCGCTCGTCCACCAGGTTCACGGTGCGGTCGAGCATTTGCAGGTCGACGCTCACCCCTGGGTAGCGCACGACGAACTCGGTCATGGCGGCCGCCAATTGGGCCTGGCCGAACGAGGTGCTGGCACTGATGCGCAGCATGCCTCGTGGCGCATCGCCCTGAGTGGTGACCGCTGCTTGCATGTCGCCAGAGAGCTCCAGCATCTGTCGACAGCGCGGCAGGATCTCGGAACCTGCGGCCGTCAGGCTCAGCTTGCGGGTGGTGCGGTGCATCAGCCGGGCACCGACCCAGTCCTCCAGCTCTGCGAGATAACGCGATACCACCGGGCGTGACAGGTCCAGGTGCTCGGCCGCCGCCGACTGGCTGCCCAGGTCCACCACCGTGACGAACACCCGCATTGCTTGTAGACGATCCATGATTAGCCCGGTTTTAGAAACAAACTATGTTTCAGCATCGCATTTTTTAGAATGAATCAGGTAACTAAGCTCAGTCTCATCGCCTTTCGGGCATTTCGACAATGGAGCACACATGACCGGATTTACCCCACTCAAGCGCCTGCTGCTGGCAACTGCCTCGATGGCTTTCGCGGCCCACACCTGGGCAGCCGACCTTACGCTCGATGTCTACAATCCAGGCGCGGCGGCGGTTTTTCCGGTGACCTCGGTTTTGGTCAGCGGCGAAAAAGAAGCGATCCTGGTGGACGCCCAGTTCGGCAAATCCCAAGCCGAACAGGTTGTGGAAAAGATCCGCGCCAGTGGTAAGCGATTGACCACGATCTACATCAGTCACGGTGATCCCGACTACTATTTTGGTCTGGAAACCCTGACCACCGCCTTCCCTGAGGCCAAGGTCCTGGCATCCGCGCCGACCGTGGAGCACATTCAGCACACCATGGACGGCAAGCTGAAATATTGGGGGCCGATCCTGAAAACTGACGCGCCAGGCAAAGCCATCGTGCCTCAGGTCCTCAAGGGCGACAGCCTGACCCTGGAAGGCAAACGCTTGCAGATCGTCGGTCTTGATGGCCCGCAGCCGGACCGTAGCTTTGTGTGGATTCCATCGATCAAGGCGGTGGTCGGCGGCGTGGTGGTGGCCGAGAACATTCACGTCTGGATGGCCGACACCCAGACGCCGAAATCTCACCAAGATTGGTTGGCGACGCTGGCGGGCATTGAAAAGTTGCAACCGAACACTGTGATCCCCGGCCATTACCTGGGTGAAAGTGCCCGGTCCCTGGCCCCGGTGACATTCACCGCCGGCTACATCAAGGCCTTCGACGAGGAAACCGCTCGGGCCAAGGACTCCGCCGCGCTGATCGCCGCCATGAAGCAACGCTACCCGAACCTGGGCGAAGACAGCTCTCTGGAACTCAGTGCCAAGGTGGCCAAGGGGGAGATGAAGTGGTGAAACCCGATCTGTGATCGGAACCCCAAGAGCATTCATTTCAAACATCGCTAATCACTGGAGAACATCATGAGCAAAATCGCAATCATCGGCGCCACCGGTCGGGCCGGCAGCCAACTGTTGGAAGAGGCCCTGCGTCGTGGTCACAGCGTGACGGCCATTGCCCGCAATACCGCAAAAATCGGCGAAAGGGCCGGGGTGGTCTGCCAGCAGTTGGACGTGTTGGACAGCGAGGCCTTGATCGCAGCCGTCACCGGTCATGACGTGGTGATCAGCGCGGCCCACTTTGCCAGCGTGCCAGCCGACAAGCTCATCGCGCCACTGAAGGCCGCTGGGGTCAAGCGGCTGCTGGTAGTGGGCGGGGCCGGTTCGTTGTTGCTGCCGGACAACAGCCGGGTGATCGACAGCGAGGGCTTCCCGGAGGAATACCTTGCCGAAGCCAGCGCCGGTGCGTTGTTCCTCGACGTGCTGCGCAAGGAGCAGGACCTGGACTGGACCTTCCTCTCGCCTTCGGCGGAGTTCGTCGAAACCGAGCGCACGGAGCAGTTTCGTCTCGGCAAGGATCACCTGTTGTTCGACGATGCCGGACGCAGTTGGATCAGCTTTGCCGATTTCGCCATCGCGATGATCGATGAAGTGGAAACGCCGCAGTTTTCGCGGGAGCGGTTCACCGTCGGGTACTGATCCACCCTTCACCGTGCAGGAGCCCGCGACGGCTCCTGCCGGGCACCATCAGCCGTGAACCCTCACCCAGACGCTGACCAGCACCGTCGCGGCCATCAGCCATGCCACCGCCGCCACGGCCAGGGACGCCTCCAGGCGCATGCGGTCGACCATTACATACAGCGTCGCCAGATAGACGAAATACGGAATGATCGACCACATTCCAAACACGATGGTGGTCTTCAGGTCCTCTACCGAGCGGCCTTTGCCGACAATGTAATGGGCGATCAGGGCGAATGTCGGGAACAGCGGCACCAGCCCGGCGATGTAATAGTTTTTGGTCTTGGCCAGCATCGCCAGGATGACCACCACGGCCGCACCCAGCGCCGCCTTGAAAATCAAGTCCACAGGTTTACGCCCCGGTTAATGGCTCAGGCCATACTTTTTGACTTTGTCGAACAGCGTGGTCTTGGCCATGCCCAATTCCAGGCTGGCCTGGGTCAGGTTGCCACCGCTGCGTTGCAGCGCGTCCACCAACAAATTGCGCTCGAAAGCTTCTACTGCTTCGGCAAAGGCCAGGCTCTGGTTGCCGCTGCTGGCTCCGGACTTCTTGAAGGCGGGTAAACCGAGGGCGTAGCGCTCGGCGACGTTGCGCAGTTCGCGCACGTTACCCGGCCAGTCGTGGCTCATCAGGTTCGACAGCGTCTGGTTATCCAGCTCCGGCACCGTACGGTCGAAGCGCAGGGACGATTGCTGGAGAAAGTGCTTGAACAATTGCAGGATGTCTTCGCGTCGTTCGCGCAGGGGGGGCAGTTCCAGGGTCACCACGTTGAGGCGGTAATACAAGTCGCTGCGAAACTGCCCAACCCGGCCCATTTCGTCCAGGTCGGACTTGGTGGCGGCAATCACCCGGCAATCCACCGCGACGCTCTGGTTTGAGCCCAGGCGTTCGAGAGTGCGTTCCTGCAACACCCGCAGCAGTTTGATCTGCAAGGGCAGGGGCATGCTTTCCACTTCATCGAGAAACAGCGTGCCGCCGTCGGCGTGTTCGATCTTGCCGATCCGACGTTTGCCGGCGCCGGTAAAGGCGTTGGCCTCGTGGCCGAAAATCTCGCTTTCGAACAGGTTCTCCGGCAGGCCGCCGCAATTCAGCGCGACGAATTGTTTTTCGTGGCGGCGGCTGAAGTCATGCAGGCAGCGGGCGACCAATTCCTTGCCGGTGCCGGTTTCGCCTTCGATCAGCACGTTGGCCGAGGTATCGGCGACGTTGGCGATCAGCGCTCGCAGGTGCTGCATGGCCGGTGAACGGCCAATGATCCGGCCTTCCAGGGTATCGCGCTCGGCCAGTTGCCGGCGCAAGGAGGAGACCTCACGGGCCAGGCTGCGCTGTTCCAGGGCGCGGCGGGCGACGTCCACCAGACGTTCCGGGGAGAAGGGTTTCTCCATGAAGTCGTAGGCGCCTTTTTGCATGGCGCCGACCGCCATGGAGATGTCGCCATGCCCGGTGATCAACACCACCGGCAGGCTGCGGTCCCGTGCCTTGAGGCGTGTCAGTAGCTCCAGGCCATCGATGCCTGGCAGGCGAATATCGCTGATGACGATGCCGGCAAAGTCATCGCCGACCCGCTCCAGGGCTTCTTCGGCGCTGCCCACGCCGACGCAGGGAATGTCTTCCAGGGTCAGCGCCTGCTGGCAGCCCAGCAGGACATGGGGGTCGTCTTCGACGATCAGTACGCTCAGGTCGTTGTTCATAGCGGCTCGGCAGGTAAAAGGCTTACCAACGGTAAACTGAGGACAAACGTGGTTCCATTGCCCTCGACCGGGTGCTCGACGCCCAGGTAGCCACCCGTGGCGGCGGCCAGGCTGGCGGAGAGCGTCAGGCCCAGACCCAGGCCTTGTTCGCCGGGTTTGGTGGTGAAGAAGGGTTCGAACAGATGCTTGCGTGCTTCTGGATCGATGCCGTGGCCGTTATCGCGCACGCGCAGGCGATATTTGCCGTCGCCGGCCTGGCCTTCGAGCCACAGATGCGGCTCGGGTTGGGTCTGCATGGCGTCCAGGGCGTTGCCGATCAGGTTCACCAGGATCTGCTCCAGGCGCGTCTGGTCGATTTGCACCTGGACGTCGTCGAAACTGGAATGGATCTGGATGTTCAAGCTTTCCAGGCGTGCGCCGAGCAGTTGCAGCGCGGCCTCGACGCCCTTGCCGAGGCTGGCCTGGCCCTGGTCGTCCCCGCGCCGGGCAAAGGAGCGCAGGCTGGCGGTGATGCGGCCCATGCGGTCGATCAAATCGTTGATGGTCTTGAGGTTGGCGCTGGCGATATCCAATTGACCGCGTTCCATGAAGCGCACGGTATTGCCGGACAAGGTGCGCAGTGCCGCCAGCGGCTGGTTGAGTTCGTGGGCGATGCTGGTGGACATCTGGCCGATGGCCGCCAGTTTACCGGCCTGCACCAGTTCGTCCTGGGCCCGGCGCAAGGTCTCTTCGGCCTGTCGCCGCTCGCGGATCTGGCCCTTGAGGCGTTCGTTGCTGGCCCGCAGGTCGGTGGTGCGTTCGGTAATCCGACGCTCGAGCTGATTGTTGGCTTGTTGCAAGGCTTCCCGGGCGGCGAGGCGGGTAGCAATGACCTTGCGCCGTTCGTTCCAGGCAATCAGCAGGAACGCCACCAGGGCGAACGCCACCGCCACCAGGATGCCCTGGTTGATCGCCTGGCGACGCAGGTCTTCAAGCGGGGTCAGCAGGGTGAAATTCCACGGCGTGTCACTCAGGGGCCGGGTCTGGGACAAGTAGCTGATGGCGCGTTCGTCGGACACCAGTTCGGTGTTGGCCGGGAAGGTCAGCTTCTCCATGCCTTCGGCCAGTCGTTCCCTGGCCAGGGGCACCAGTTCGTTCAGCGGAAACCAGTAGTACTGCAGGCTGCGGGCCAGGCGCTCCTTGGTCTCATCACTGAGCGGGCGCACGGACTTGAGCCGCCGCGCCGGGTCGCTGGACAAGATGATGATGCCGTTCTCGTCACTGACGAACGCTTCCAGGCGCGCGCGCTGCCAGCGTTCTTCCAAGGCTTCGAGGCGCACCTTGACCACGGCGACGCCGATGATCTTGCCCTGTTGTTCCAAGCCATGGGCCAGGTAATAGCCGGGCTCGCCGTTGGTGCTGCCGATGCCGTAGAAGCGCCCCGGCTGGCCGCGCACGGCGTTCTGGAAATAGGCGCGGAAGGACAGGTCTTCTCCCAGGTAACTGTCGACGTCGCGCCAGTTACTGGTGGCCATGACCCGGCCGGTGGTGTCCATGACATAGATGGCCCGGCTGCGGCTGCGCCGGTTCAGGCCTTCGAGGTATTCGTTGACGGTTTTGCGATGTTCGGGCGTCGGGTCGTCGAGCAATTGCGAAACACTGGACTCAAGCTCCAGCAGGCTGGGCAGGTAGGTGTACTTGCTGATCTCGCTCTCCACCGCGCGGGCGTGCAGCTCCAACTGGCGCTCGCCGTTCTCGGCGAGGCCGCGAACGCCGTAGTGCTCGCTGATCCAGAAGCCGAGATAACCCAGGCCGATCATCAGGGCGATGACCAGCGGCGGCAGGAACAGATGGCGGATCAGGCGAGGTTTCACGGCAAGTGATGGCGGCGCGGCGCGATAGAGGGTGGGGTCGCATTTCATCACAGAAGCCTTGGGTCAACCACAACACAAATCGACAAACCAACACTGGATCCTTGTGGGAGCGAGCTTGCTCGCGATGACTGCTGATCAGCCTACAATGATGTTGACTGGCAGTCCGCTATCGCGAGCAAGCTCGCTCCCACAGGAGCGGTGCGTGTTGTTTAGTGCTGCAGGATTTTCTCAAGGAAATGCTGCGCACGTTCGGAGCGGGCGCTGATGTCGCCGAAGAACTCTTCCTTCTTGCAGTCTTCGATGATCTGCCCCTGGTCCATGAAGATCACCCGGTTCGCCACTTTGCGGGCGAAGCCCATTTCGTGGGTCACGCACATCATGGTCATGCCTTCGTGGGCCAGTTGCACCATCACGTCGAGCACTTCGTTGACCATTTCCGGGTCAAGGGCCGAGGTCGGTTCATCGAACAACATCACCACCGGATCCATCGCCAGGGCACGGGCGATCGCCACGCGCTGCTGCTGGCCGCCAGACAGTTGGCCCGGGTGTTTGTGGGCATGGGCCGACAGACCGACCCGCTCAAGCAATTGCAGGCCTTTCTTGGTGGCCTCTTCCTTGCTGCGGCCCAACACCTTGATCTGCGCGATGGTCAGGTTTTCGGTGATGGTCAGGTGCGGGAACAGTTCGAAATGCTGGAACACCATGCCCACGCGCGAACGCAGTTTCGGCAGGTTGGTCTTCGGGTCGGCGATGGACGTGCCGTCGACCACGATGTCGCCTTTCTGGAACGGTTCCAGGGCGTTCACGCACTTGATCAGCGTGGATTTGCCCGAACCCGAAGGGCCGCACACCACCACAACCTCACCCTTGCTGACCTCGGTGCTGCAATTGGTCAGTACCTGGAAGTCCCCATACCACTTGTTGATGTTCTTGATAGAGATCATACGGCGAACCTTTTTTGCAGACGCTTGACCAGCAGCGAGGCGGCAAAGCTGATTGTGAAGTACACGAGACCTGCGACGATCAGGAACTCATTGGAGCGGCCGATGATGTCGCCATTGGCCCGCGAAGCATTGAGGAAGTCCACCAGGCCGACCGTGTAGACCAGCGAGGTGTCCTGAAACAGGATGATGCTTTGTTGCAACAGCAGTGGGGTCATCTTGCGAAACGCCTGGGGCAGGATGATCAGGCGCATGGTCTGGCCATAATTCATCCCCAGTGCCTGGGCGGCGCCCATCTGGCCCTTGGCGATCGACTGCACGCCGGCCCGGACGATTTCGCAGAAATACGCAGCTTCAAACATCATGAAGGCCACGACGCAGGAGCCGAACGCACCGATCGGGGTATCTTCGCCGGTGATCCAGCGCAACACGAACGGCACCGCCAGGTAGAACCAGGTGATCACCAGCAGCAACGGGATCGAGCGGAAGTAATTGACGTAGGCGCCAGCGATGTTGGAGACCAGCTTGTTATGGGACAGGCGCATCAGCGCCAGGATCGTCCCCAGGATGATCCCGCCGATGACGCCCATGACCATCAGTTGGAGGGTCATCAGCATGCCGTTCCACAAACCGGGAATGGCCGGGATGACGCCACTGAAATCGAATTCCATTATTTACCCCCCACGGAGATCAGGCCGGGCACCGAGACCTTCTTCTCGACCATGCGCATGAGCAGCATCAGGCTCATGTTCAGGGTGAAGTAGATCAGCGTCGCCAGGGTGAAGGCTTCGAACAGGTTGGCGGAGAACTCGGCGGTCTGTTTGGTCTGCGCGAGCAGCTCCATCAGGCCGATCAGAGAGGCCACGGAGGAGTTCTTGAAGACGTTGAGGAATTCCGAGGTAAGCGGCGGAATGATGATCCGGTAGGCCTGGGGCAGCAGCACGTTCCAGTAAATCTGCGGCAGCTTGAAACCCATGGCACGGGCCGCGGATTCCTGGCCACGGGGCAGCGCCTGGATACCGGTGCGCACCTGCTCGCAAACCCGGGCGGCGGTGAACAGGCCCAGGCACACGACGACGCTCAGATAGGCCGAGGTGGTCGGGTTCAGGTCCTGCTTGTACCACTCCTGCATATCGGCGGGCAGCAGGTCCGGCACCAGGAAGTACCAGATGAACAGCTGAACCAGCAGCGGCACATTACGGAAGAGTTCCACGTAGCAAGTGGCGATACCCGACACCAGCCGGTTCGGCACGGTGCGCATCACGCCCAGTACCGAGCCCAGCAGCAGGGCGATGATCCAGGCCACGACGGCGATGGCGATGGTCCAGCCCAGGCCGGCGATGTACCAGTCGAGATAGGTCTCGCTGCCCACGCCGGTGGACTTGAAGAACACGCCCCAGTCCCAGTTGTAATTCATTAGGGTCTCCCCTCAGATCGTTCGATGTACAAGTGCCCGCCTGGGGAAACTCCGTTCCCGTCCCGACTTGAGGGTCGGGCACACGCGATCGGCTCGACAGCCACCGGTTCGAGTGTTTCCAGAATATGCCAGCAGGGAGTGACCATCCCCTGAAAGAGCCGGGCTCTTCCAGGGGATAAGGTTAGTCAGAAATCAGGATTTCTTGTCGTCAGCCGCTTTGTCGGTCGGCTTGGCGATCAGTGCCTTGAGTTCGTCGCTCATCGGGAAGTTCAGGTTCAGGCCTTTTGGCGGGATAGGTTGCATGAACCATTTTTCGTAGATCTTGTTGATCTCGCCCGACGCGTAGGTGGCCTTGATGGCGTCATCGACAGCCTTTTTGAACGGCTCGTCGCCCTTGCGCATCATGCAGCCGTAGATTTCGTAGGACTGTGGGGTACCGGTCACGGCCCAATCGTCGGCTTTCTTGGCTTTGGCTGCTTCACCTGCCAGCAGGGCGTCGTCCATCATGAACGCAACGGCACGACCCGATTCCAGCATCTGGAAGGATTCGCCGTGGTCCTTGGCGGAGATAACGTTCATGCCCATCTGCTTGTCGGCGTTCATCGCCTTGAGGATGCGCTCGGACGTGGTGCCGGCGGTGGTCACGACGTTCTTGCCCTTGAGGTCGTCGAAATCCTTGTACTTGGAG
The DNA here is from genome assembly GCF_004786035.1 of Pseudomonas viciae. Taxonomy (NCBI): domain Bacteria; kingdom Pseudomonadati; phylum Pseudomonadota; class Gammaproteobacteria; order Pseudomonadales; family Pseudomonadaceae; genus Pseudomonas; species Pseudomonas viciae. The sequence goes on along the minus strand of NZ_CP035088.1, from coordinate 5,272,069 downwards.
TCTTTCTTGGACAGCAGGCGGGTGCCGATCTCGAAGATGCCCACGGAGAAGTCAACTTGCTGCTGACGCTCGACGTTGTTGGTGGTGGAGCCGCACTCCAGGTCCACGGTACCGTTCTGCACCAGCGGGATACGGGTTTGCGAGGTGACCAGGTTGTATTTGACCTGCAGGTTCGGCAGATCCAGGTCTTTTTTGATCGCTTCGACGACTTTCAGCTGGATGTCGTGGGAATAGCCGACCGGCTTGCCGGAAGCGTCCGCGATGTAGGAGAACGGAATGGAGGCGTCGCGATGGCCAAGCGTGATGACGCCGGACTCTTTGATCTTTTTCAGCGTGCCGGTCAGTTCGGCTGCGAAAACCGGAGTGCTGATCAGAGCAGCAGCAATGGCTGCGCCCAGGAGATGGGGAACGATGCGCATCTATATTTCCTCGACATTGTTTTTCTTATTTAGCCGGTTCGTCGGCCCTGAGTGCTTCGAATGCTCGGTAGCTCCTGTTGTGTTGGCGTCCAGGCATTCGTCTCCCGGAGTGTAGAGCATGACTCGTGCCAGGCCAGGGCTGCTATCGTAACTTGTTGTTTTAAAATAAAATTAATGTTTTGTTTCAGGTTTTTGGCGGCTTGATTATCCGGTTAGCCGAATTGACTGGCGGGTTCTGTTCGGAAAACCGAATGGCTTGGGCCTGCCTCGCTCCCACAGGGGGTATCGGTGGACGCCAGATAGCAAAAAGCCCCTGAATCGACAGATTCAGGGGCTTTCATGTAAGCGGTTAACCGATCAGGCCGCTTCGATCTTGCGACGGTTTTGCTCAACTTTACTCAGGTACTGCTGCAGCTTTTCCTGTTCGACCGCAGTGGTGAACAGCCCCAGCTTGCTGCGGCGCCACAGGATGTCCTGGGCATCGACGGCCCATTCGTCGCTGCACAGGTAGTCGACTTCCCGAGTGTAAAGACCTGCACCGATGTGCTCACCCAGATCGCCGAGACTGTGCACGCCTTCGAGCATGCGCCAGGTGCGGCTGCCGTAGGTGGTGGCCCAGCGCCGGGCGATGTCGGTCGGCAGCCAGTCGAACTTGTCGCGGATCGCCGAGCAGAGTGCCTGCGGGGTGGTCATGTTTTCGCCGCCAGGGAGGGCTTCTATGGCGGTCCAGCTCGGACGCATCTGCGTGAAATACGGGGCCAGCTGCGCCATGGCCGATTCGGCCAGTTTGCGATAGGTGGTCAGCTTGCCACCAAACACCGACAGCAACGGGGCTTCTTCACCACTGCCGGAGAGCGCCAGGGTGTAGTCGCGGGTGACGGCCGACGGGTTGTCGGATTCGTCGTTGCACAGCGGGCGCACACCGGAATAGCTGTGCCGGATATCGTCGCGGCTGATCTGCTTCTTGAAGTGCGCGTTGACCACTTTCAGCAGGTAATCGGTTTCGCCTTCGGTAATGGCCACTTTGGCCGGGTCACCGGTGTATTCACGGTCGGTCGTGCCGATCAGGGTGAACTGGTTCAGGTATGGAATGGTGAACACGATGCGCTGGTCTTCGTTTTGAAGAATGTGCGCGTGCTCGCCTTCGTAGAGTTTCGGCACGATCAAGTGGCTGCCCTGGATCAGGCGGATGCCGTAGGGCGATTCCATCTTCAGGTCATCGCGAATGAACTTGGCGACCCACGGGCCGGCGGCGTTCACCAGGGCCTTGGCGCGTATCGAAAACAGGCTGCCGTCGGCGCGCTCCAGATGCAGATGCCACAGGCCTTTGCTGCGGCGGGCGTTAACGCAGCGGGTACGGGTGTGGACATGCGCGCCTTTTTCCCGGGCCGCCATGGCGTTGAGCACCACCAGCCGCGCGTCATCGACCCAGCAGTCGGAGTATTCGAAGCCTTTGGTGATTTCGCTTTTCAAGGCGCTATCTGCACCGAACTTCAAGCTCTTGGAGCCGGCGAGCTGCTCACGTTTGCCCAAGTGATCGTAGAGGAACAGGCCGGCGCGAATCATCCAGGCCGGACGCAGGTGCGGGCGGTGGGGGAGCACGAAGCGCATTTGCTTGACGATATGCGGGGCCTTGGTCAGCAGCACTTCGCGCTCGGCCAGTGCTTCACGCACCAAACGGAATTCGTAATGTTCGAGGTAGCGCAGGCCGCCGTGGATCAGCTTGCTGCTGGCCGACGATGTGTGGCTGGCCAGGTCGTCCTTTTCGCAAAGGAACACCGAAAGACCGCGACCGGCAGCGTCCGCGGCAATCCCCACGCCGTTGATACCACCGCCAATGACGGCGATATCGTAAATCTCGGCGAGAGGGGGCGTAGGCAAGGTGGAAGTGGGCATCGGCTGGCCTCGGGTTCTTTTCGTAATATTTGAATTCGAACATTAATGTTCATTTGCGAAAATACTAGCCCATAAACTCGGCAACAGCCAGCTGACTTCGATTGAAAATACTGATCAAAGGAAGCTGAAAGGAAAATTTTCGAACATGAAGAAGGGTTGAAGCCGACAGGGTGGCCGTTGCGGCGAGGGGATTTGTGGGAGCAAACCTTGCTCGCGAAACAGGCACCTCGTTCTATGTAGAAACCGTGTCGCCGTCATCGCGGGCAAGCCTTGCTCCCACAGCGGCCTCGCCACAGGGTATTGGGGAGGGCGTCAGACCACCTCCAGCCGAATCTTGTGCTGGCTCAGCAATTGCGCCAAAGCCGGCACTGGTTGCTGGTCGGTGACCAGGCAATCGATCAGGCTGATGGGGCCCAATCGAACCATGGCATTGCGTCCGAATTTGCTGGAGTCCGCCGCCAGCAGCACTTTCCTGGCATTGGCGATGATCGCTTGGGAAACCCGTACTTCCTGGTAATCGAAGTCCAGCAGACTGCCGTCCTCATCGATGCCGCTGATGCCCACCAGGGCGAAGTCGACTTTGAACTGGCTGATGAAGTCGACACTGGCCTGGCCGACGACGCCGCCGTCACGGCGTACGTTGCCGCCAGCGATCAGGACCTCGAAGTCGTCCTTGGCGCTGAGGATCGAGGCCACATGCAGGTTGTTGGTGATGACCTTGAGATGGTTGTGATTGAGCAGCGCCCGGGCGATGGATTCGGTGGTGGTGCCGATGTTGATGAACAACGAGGCGTGATCGGGGATCTGCGCGGCAATGGCTTCGGCGATGCGTTGCTTCTCGTCGCGCATCTGGTCGGCGCGCATGGCGTAGGCGGTGTTTTCCACGCTGGAATCGTAGGCAGCGCCACCATGGTAGCGGCGCAACAGGTTCGCTTCCGCCAGCTGATTGATGTCGCGGCGGATGGTTTGCGGGGTGACAACGAATAGCTGCGCCATTTCCTCGATGCTGACATAACCGCGTTCGCGGACCAGTTCGAGGATTTGCTGCTGACGGGGAGGCAGATTCATGGGCGTCCTTTGGGCTGCCGAAATTTGCCCATGATGCCGCAGGAATCCACTCCCGACCAGTTTCCCAGCCTTATCGTGCCCGGCCTCAGCTTATTCAGCGTCTTCGTGAGGCTCCCAATCGCGGGTGCGGCTGACCGCTTTCTGCCAGCCGGCGTAGAGTTTTTCTTTCGCTTGCTCGTCCAGTTGCGGTTCGAATTCGCGCTCGATCACCGCCTTGCCGCGCAGTTCTTCCAGGCTGCCCCAGAAGCCGCATGCCAGGCCGGCCAGGTACGCGGCACCCAAGGCGGTGGTTTCGCGCATTTTCGGGCGTTCGACCTGGGTACCCAGGATGTCGGCCTGGAATTGCATCAGGAAGTTATTCGCCACCGCGCCGCCGTCCACGCGCAGGGCCTTGAGGCGTTCGCCCGAATCCTGCTGCATGGCGTCAAGTACGTCGCGGGTCTGGTAGGCAATCGACTCCAGCGCCGCACGAATGATGTGATCGACTCGCACACCGCGGGTCAGGCCAAACAGCGCGCCACGGGCATAGGGGTCCCAGTACGGCGCGCCCAGCCCGGTGAAGGCGGGTACGAGGTAGACGCCATTGCTGTCCTTGACCTTGCTGGCAAAGTACTCGGTGTCGTGGGCATCGTTGATGACTTTCAATTCATCGCGCAGCCACTGCACCGTGGAGCCGCCATTGAACACCGCGCCTTCCAGGGCGTAGGCCACTTCGCCGCGCGGACCGCAGGCGATGGTGGTGAGCATGCCGTGATTGGATTTGACGGCTTTGGCGCCGGTGTTCATCAGCAGGAAGCAGCCAGTACCGTAAGTGTTTTTCGCCTGGCCCGGTTCTACGCACATTTGGCCGAAAAGGGCCGCCTGCTGGTCGCCGGCGATGCCGCCGATGGCGATGCCGCTCTTGGTACGGCCGTAGATTTCCGAGGAAGACTTCACTTGCGGCAACATCTCGCGGGGGATGTCGAGGATGTCGAGCATCTTCGCGTCCCACTCCAGTGAGTGAATATTGAAGAGCATGGTGCGCGAGGCGTTGGTGTAGTCGGTGACGTGGACCTTGCCGCCGGTAAATTTCCAGATCAGCCAGCTGTCGACGGTGCCGAACAGCAGTTCACCGTTGCGTGCACGCTCGCGGCTGCCTTCGACGTTGTCCAGGATCCACTTGAGCTTGGTGCCGGAGAAATACGGATCGGTGACCAGACCGGTGGTTTCGTTGATGTATTGCTCGTGGCCGTCGCGCTTGAGCTGCTGGCAGATCTCGGTACTGCGACGGCATTGCCAGACGATGGCGTTGTAGATCGGGCGGCCGGTGGTCTTGTCCCAGACCACGGTGGTTTCACGCTGGTTGGTGATGCCGATGGCGGCGACCTGGTCATGGTGCAGGCCGGCCTGGGCAAGGGCTTCGACCATCACCGCGCTCTGAGTGGCGAAAATCTCCATCGGGTCGTGTTCGACCCAACCGGCCTGTGGGTAATGCTGGGCGAATTCGCGCTGAGCGGTGCAGACCACGTTGGCGTCACGGTCGAAAATGATCGCGCGCGAGCTGGTCGTACCCTGGTCGAGGGCAATGATGTAGTTCTTGTTCTGAATGTCGGTCATGTCGATTGCCTTGGGACGAAAATAAGGGGAGAAGCCATGGCGCACGCTGGAAGGACCGCGTGCGCACACTGTTTCAGGATGTTCTGGGCTTGCCGTCAATGGCCGGTGTTGCATCCTTTGTAGCAGGTGTGGCGCTGGGCAGATGGCGGGCAATCAGCCCGCGATAGGCCGCAGCACCCAGGCACGCACCGAAAATCGGTGCAAAAATCGGAACCAGGAAGTACGGGATGTCGCGTCCCCCCGTGAGGGAAATTTCACCCCAGCCAGCGAAGAAAGTCATCAGTTTAGGGCCGAAGTCCCGTGCCGGGTTCATCGCGAAACCCGTCAGTGGCCCCATCGAGCTGCCAATCACCGCAATCAGCAGGCCAATCAGCAGTGGCGCCAGCGGGCCACGGGGCAGGCCATTGTTGTCGTCGGTCAAGGACATGATTACGCCCATCAGGATGGCGGTGATGATCATTTCCACCACGAACGCCTGGCCGGTGGACAGCGCCGGGTGCGGGTAAGTCGAGAACACCGAGGCCAGTTCGAGGCTGGCTTGGCTACCACGAATCATGTGCCGGGATTGTTCGAAATCGAAGAATAGATTGCTGTACAGCGTGTAGACCAGCAGCGCAGCGCAGAACGCACCGGCCACTTGGCTGACGATATAGAACGGCAGTTTGCGCTTTTCGAAGTCAGTGAAAATGCACAGGGCGATGCTGACGGCGGGGTTCAGGTGCGCACCGGAAATACCAGCGCTGAGGTAGATCGCCATGCTGACGCCGATGCCCCAGATGATGCTGATTTCCCACAGGCCGAAACTCGCACCCGCGACCTTGAGCGCCGCAACGCAACCGGTACCAAAAAAAATAAGCAGGGCGGTCCCCAGGAATTCGGCCATGCACTGGCTGGAAAGGGACGGCTGTTGTGAAGCAATTGTCATTCAAACCTCGGTTCTTGTTGTTTTGCGGCGCCTTCGATACAGCCCGATGGCGCGATTTCCGCCGAGGCAGGACCTCCATCCTGATCTCGGGTTGCTGTTTGAGACATGCGTTATGACTTTCAGTTTCGAAAAAATATAGACAAGAAACGCTAGTGTCAAAGGTCGAAAGTGAACCGTCGGTCATATTTCAACTATTCGTGGCGTGAATGACGGTTTCATCGCCATCGCTCCGCCCGTATTGACGCCTTTTTGGCTGACGATGGCTTAGAATCCGGCCCACTGTTTTTTGATTTGCTTGTCAGGAGCCGTCATGACACCCGCATTGGATCTGCTGAAGAAAGTGCGCGCCGAACATCGCATCCACAGTTATGAACACGATCCCAAGGCCGCGTCCTATGGCCTGGAAGCGGCGGAAAAGCTCGGGCTGGAGCCGGCGCAGGTGTTCAAGACATTGCTGGCGGCCAGCGAGAAAGGTGAATTGCTGGTGGCGGTGGTGCCCGTGGCCGGGAGCCTGGATTTGAAAGGCCTGGCCCATGCCGCCGGGGTGAAAAAGGTCGAGATGGCCGACCCGGCCGCCGCGCAGCGTTCCACCGGTTATTTGCTCGGTGGCATCAGCCCACTGGGGCAGAAGAAGCGTCTGCGTACTTTTATCGACAACTCGGCGCAACCACTGGCCAGCATTTTTGTCAGTGCCGGGCGGCGGGGGTTGGAGGTGGAGCTGGCGCCCGCGGTTCTGGCCGAGCATACCGGGGCGACGTTTGCGGATATCGGGCGGGCCTGAATCCACTGGGGCCGCTTCGCACCCCAGCGGGAGCAAGCGCCCTCGCCACAATGGTGAAGGGCTCAAGCCTGGCAGGATTCTCACGCTAATCTGTAGGGTGAAAATTGCGCTGATCTGTCACTGGAAAACCGGGAGCGCGGGCCCTCATGCTGGCGCATCAATAAAAAGGAGAAGTGCCATGCAGCTTGCGTTTCATCAAGTCGACGCGTTCAGTGATCGGCCGTTTGGCGGTAATTCGGCGATGGTCTATCGGCTTGACGCCTGGCTTGCCGAGGACCTGATGCAAAAGATCGCCGCCGAACATAACCTGGCTGAAACCGCTTTTCTGGTACGCGAAGGCCAGTATTGGCATATCCGCTGGTTCACCCCCACCACTGAAGTCCCGTTGTGTGGGCATGCCACTTTGGCCAGCGCCTACGTGCTGTTCGAGGTCTACCACGAAACCGCCGAGCGATTGGATTTCATCTGCAAATCCGGGCCGTTGAGCGTCAGTCGCGAAGGCGATCGGTTGTGGCTGGATTTTCCCGCCATGATGCCTAGTGAGTTAGGTGCGTCCCTGGCCGTGCAGAGCGCCCTGGGTGTCGAAGCGGTGGATGTGCTCAGTTCGAACGTCCTGTTCGTGGTGCTGGAGTCGGAGCAGGCGGTGCTCGATTGCAAACCGGACATGGTGGCCCTGGCGAACCTGCCGTGGCCGGGCGCTATCGTGACTGCTCCGGGCAGCAAGCATGATTTTGTCTCGCGTTATTTTGCACCGGCGATTGGCATCAATGAGGATCCGGTGACGGGGTCGACCCATTGCAGCCTGATTCCGTACTGGTCCAAGCGCCTGGGCAAACAGGGGCTGACGGCTTACCAGTGCTCGGCCAGGGGCGGGGCGTTGTTCTGCCGGCTGGAGGGGGAGCGCGTGAAGATTGGCGGGAATGCGACGTTGGTGGCCAGCGGGACGTTGATGCTGGGTCAACACTGATCCTTTGTGGGAGCGGGCTTGCTCGCGAAGGCGGCACATTCAATATCAATGCAAGTTGAACCCACCGCTTTCGCGAGCAAGCCCGCTCCCACGATGGATTCGCGTTGTTAGCTGGCGGTGCTATAGCGCCGCACGCCACTGTCCACCGGCGGTATATGGGCAGCGGTACTGCCCGAGGCCTGGAACAGCACCAGGTGTTCAGCCGCCACGCGAATACCGACGGTGTCCCCGACCTGATGGTCGGCATGGCTTGGGAAGATCGATTCCAGTTGCGCGCCCGTCGGCAATTGCAGGCGATACAAGGTCGAGGCTCCCAGGAATGTCTTGCCGACAATGCTGGCTGTGAGCGGGCTGTCCGGTGCGTAGACGATATCGTCCGGGCGCAGCAGTACGTCCACTGCGCAGCCGATCGGCCACGTGTAGGCCCGGTTGCCACGCAGGATGCCCAGCTCGGTCTGCACCGATTCCGGGCTCTCGAGCCGGCCGCGAATGAAGTAGCCTTGGCCAATGAAACTGGCGACAAAGGGCGTCAGCGGTTCGTGGTACAGGTTGTAGGGCGTGTCCCATTGTTCCAGCCGACCTTCCTTGAACACGCCGACATGATCACTCACCGCGAAAGCTTCTTCCTGATCGTGGGTGACCAGGATCGCGCTGGTGCCACGGGCCTTGAGAATGTCCCGCACCTCATGGCTGAGCTTGCGTCGCAGCTCGCCATCGAGGTTGGAGAATGGCTCGTCGAGCAACAGCAACTGCGGCTCCGGGGCCAACGCACGGGCCAGGGCCACACGCTGTTGCTGGCCTCCAGACAATTCGTGGGGAAAGCGCTTGCCCAAACTTTTCAGGTTGACCAGTTCCAGCAGTTCTTCGACGACGCGGTCCTGGTTCGGATGCTTGCGAATACCAAAGGCGATGTTCTCGGCCACACTCAGGTGGGGGAACAGCGCATAGTCCTGGAACACCATGCCGATGCGGCGTTTTTCCGGGGCGAGGGTGAAGCCGGCGCGGGAGATGGTTTCCCCGGCCAGTTGGATCTCACCCTCATGCACCGGTTCGAAGCCGGCGATGGCGCGCAACGTCGTGGTCTTGCCGCACCCGGACGAGCCGAGCAGGCAACCGATGTCACCAGCATTGAGGTGCAGGTTGAGGTTCTGCACCACTCGCTGGTGTTGATAGCCGCAGGCCAGGTTGTGCAAATTCAGCAGCAGCGAGTGGCTCATGCGTGGCGGTACGCTGGCTCGACAAGAAACTCGAGCAGGGCCTTTTGCGCGTGAAGCCGATTCTCTGCCTGGTCCCATGCCACTGAGCGTGGGTCGTCCAGCAAATCGAAACTGATTTCCTCGCCACGGTGGGCCGGCAGGCAGTGCATGAACAGCACTTGCTCATCCGCGAGGTCGAGCAGGGCACGGTTGACCTGGAACGGCGCGAACAGCTTGAGGCGCTTGGCGGTTTCTTCTTCCTGGCCCATGGAGGTCCAGACGTCGGTGCTCACCAGATGCGCACCGGCCACGGCTTGTTTCGGATCACGAACGATGGTCACTCGATCCCCGGCCCTGGCAACCAGTTCAGCGTTCGGGTCGTAGCCTTCGGGGCAGGCGATGCGCAGCTGGAAGTCGAATTGCATCGCCGCTTCTATATAGCTGTTGCACATGTTGTTGCCATCGCCGATCCAGGTCACGGTCTTGCCCTGGATCGAGCCACGGTGTTCGAGGAACGTCTGCATGTCGGCCAGCAGTTGGCAGGGGTGCAGGTCATCGGACAGACCGTTGATCACCGGCACGCGGGAATGGGCCGCGAACTCGGTCAGGGTGCTGTGGGCAAAGGTACGGATCATCACGGCGTCAAGCATGCTCGACATGACGATGGCGCAATCGCTGATGGGTTCGCCACGGCCCAGTTGGGTGTCACGCGGCGACAGGAAGATCGCCTGGCCGCCCAGCTGGATCATGCCGGCTTCGAAAGAGATGCGCGTGCGGGTCGATGACTTCTCGAAGATCATCCCCAGCACGCGGTTTTTCAAGGGCTCGAACAGTACGCCGCGGTTACGCAGGTCCTTGAGCTCCACGCCTCGACGGATCACGCCGAGCAACTCATCGGGCGTGAAATCCATCAGGGAGAGAAAGTGCCTTGCGCTCATGATTGACTACCTTTTTTGTAACTGACCGCAGATGCTCAAAGCCTTGTTTATTCAAAAAACGGGCGAGACCTGCGGCAAAAGCCGCACGGGGCGACGAAAATAGGGGAAGGCGCGATATTGACATTAAATGTCGCGTCTTACCAATAGGCTACGGTGTTTAGGGGATTTCAGCGAGGCCATCGCAGGTCTGCGATGGCATGTATGAAGCCGGTTTCCTGACAGCAGCGGCCCATTTGTACACTGGCGTTGCGCAGCTTGGCAATCGAGCAGGGCGGGTATGGCGTAGTGGGGAGTCGGTCTGTGGCCTGTCATTCCAGGTTTTCGCCTGTCTGTTGTCGGGTGCGAAACATTTCCTAAAGCAAGGGGCTGGGTTATAAATGAGCCTCTAGACGCAGGAGCCCCCGAAATGGATTCGAAAGAGCAACAATTAATGGAACTACTGGGGCTGACGGCACGTTCCCTGACTCATCTGACCGCTTCGGTGACGTCCATGTCATTCGAATTGTTGCGCAGCGACGACGAGGTAACCAAGGCCGCAGGCCGCAGAATGATCGATCGCATGGCCACCATCAGCAATGGACTCGACGAGCATTGGCGCCTGATTGGCGAGCTGACGGGCGTGCCCATTGCCCAGGAGCAGGTGGAAACCGTCGAGGAAATCCAGCTGCTGGCGCCGCCTCCCGAGCGGCCTTGACGCCCCTGCATCGGCGGGCCTGATGCCCGGCAATTCACAGGACGAACGTCGCTGGCGCTGCTGGGGATCACGCGCCATAGTTTTGTTCCCGCGGCCGAAAGTGCCCGCTACGAATAAAACAGAGACTGGCCATGACCAAGACTCTCCACCACCGTGCGTGCCATCTGTGTGAAGCCATCTGCGGCTTGACCCTCGAAACCACCGAAACCGACGGCCAGGGCCTGGCGATCACCTCGATCAAGGGCGATGCTCTGGACAGCTTCAGCCGAGGCCACATCTGCCCCAAGGCGGTGGCCCTGCAGGATATCCAGAACGATCCGGACCGCCTGCGTCAGCCTATGCAGCGGATTGGCGACGAATGGCAACCCATTGCCTGGGACGACGCCTTCGCGCTGGTGGCCGAGCGCCTGGCGGGTATCCAGGAGCGCCACGGCCAGAACGCGGTGGCGGTCTACCAGGGCAACCCCAGCGTGCATAACTATGGGTTGATGACCCACAGCAACTATTTCCTCGGCCTGTTGAAAACCCGCAGCCGCTTCTCGGCGACCTCGGTGGATCAACTGCCTCATCACCTGACCAGTCATCTGATGTATGGCCACGGCCTGTTGCTGCCGATTCCGGATATCGATCACACCGATTTCATGCTGATCCTGGGCGGCAATCCGCTGGCGTCCAACGGCAGCATCATGACCGTGCCGGACGTGGAAAAGCGCCTCAAGGCGATCCAGGCCCGTGGCGGCAAAGTGGTGGTGGTTGATCCGCGCCGCAGCGAAACGGCGGCCATTGCGAACCAGCATGTCTTCGTGCGCCCCGGTGGCGATGCCGCGCTGCTGTTCGGCTTGCTCAATACGCTCTTCAGCGAGGGCCTGACCCGCGACAGCCATCTGCCGGTGGACGGCCTGGAAGAGGTGCGCGAGGCCGTTGCCACCTTCACGGCTGAGGCGATGAGTCCGCTTTGCGCCGTGCCAGCGCAACAGATCCGCCAATTGGCTCGGGACTTTGCCGCAGCGCCGTCCGCAGTGTGTTACGGGCGGATGGGGGTTTCGACCCAGGCATTTGGCACGCTGTGCCACTGGCTGATTCAACTGATCAATCTGGTCACCGGCAATCTCGATCGGGTGGGCGGGGCGCTGTGCACCGAACCGGCGGTGGATTTGGTGGCCACCACCTCGGGCGGGCATTTCAACCGTTGGCAGAGCCGGGTGTCCGGGCGTCCCGAGTACGCCGGGGAGTTGCCAGTATCGACCCTGGCCGAGGAAATGCTCACCGAAGGCGAAGGCCAGATTCGCGCGCTGGTCACCGTGGCCGGCAACCCGGTGCTGTCCACGCCCAACGGGCGGCAACTGGAGCAGGCGCTGGACGGGCTGGAGTTCATGGTCAGCGTCGATTTGTACATCAACGAAACCACGCGCTACGCCGACCTGATCCTGCCCTCGACCTCGGCGCTGGAAAACGACCATTACGACACCACGTTCAACCTGTTCGCAGTGCGCAACGTGACTCGCTTCAACCGGGCCATTCTGCCCAAGCCAGAAGGGGCGTTGCATGACTGGGAGATTTTTGTCGGCCTGGCCAAGGCCTTTGCGGCCCGAACCGGCAAGGAACTCAAACCGACCATGCCGCCAGCGCAAATGATCGATTTCGGTCTGCGGGCCGGGGCGTATGGCGATGCTTCGCCACACAAACTGTCCCTGGCGACCTTGTTCGACCATCCCCACGGCATTGACCTCGGCGCACTCAAGCCCAACCTGGCCCCGCGGTTGAAAACCGAAAACCAACGGGTGCAAGCCGCGCCGGCGGTGATACTCGCCGACCTGGAGCGTTTTGCCGCGTTGCAGGCTCCCGCACCTGACGAGTTGCTGATGATTGGCCGTCGCCATGTGCGCAGCAATAACTCCTGGATGCACAACTTCCACCGGTTGGTGAAGGGCAAGCCGCGTCATCAGTTGCTGATGCACCCGGATGACCTTGCCAGTCGCGGGCTTGTCGACGGACAGCGGGTGAAGGTCAGTTCGCGGGTGGGTATGATCGAAGTCGAAGTGCAGGGCAGCCTGGACATGATGAAAGGCGTGGTGAGCCTGCCCCACGGTTGGGGCCATGCCCGGCCGGGCGTGCAGATGACCATCGCCAGTGGCCAGCCGGGCTCCAGCGCCAATGACCTGACCGATGATTGTCAGCTCGATGAGTTGTCCGGCAATGCGGCGCTCAACGGCGTACCGGTGAAGGTGGCGGCTGCGTAAAATTGTCTCTGGAGCACGTTCGGCTTTCCGTTACAATGCGTCACCGTGTCGACAACTTAAGTCGCAAGAGTTTTAAGCCGAGGTGCTCCATGGATATCATCGAAACGATTAAAGACCAGATTGCCAACAACACCATCCTGCTTTACATGAAAGGCTCGCCGAACGCGCCACAGTGCGGTTTCTCGGCCAAGGCTGCTCAGGCCGTGATGGCGTGTGGCGAGAAGTTTGCCTACGTGGACATCCTGCAGAACCCGGAAATCCGCGCCAACCTGCCCAAGTACGCCAACTGGCCAACTTTCCCACAGCTGTGGGTAGGTGGGGAGCTGGTCGGTGGTAGCGACATCATGACCGAGATGGCCGCTGACGGCTCTCTGCAGGCCACGATCAAGGAAGCGGTAGAAAAAGCTGCGGCGAACAAGACTGAAGCCTGATCCATGATGATCTGTGTTCACCACATGATGAGTTGAACACGGACATGTGGGAGCGGGCTTGCTCGCGAATGCGGTGGGTCAGTTAGCACTTCTTTACCTGACCCACCGCATTCGCGAGCAAGCCCGCTCCCACAGTGGATTTTCGGTGGCCTGGGAATCCAGGCAATAAAAAGCCCCGCCTCTCGAAAGAGGGCGGGGCTTTTTAGTGGCTCACTGTCGGGGAAGGTTACTCTTCACCCATCTGCGATTGCAGGTAGTTCTCCAGACCGACTTTGTCGATCAGACCCAATTGGGTTTCCAGCCAGTCGATGTGCTCTTCTTCGGACTCGAGAATGTCCTCAAGCAGTTCACGGCTGCCGAAGTCGCCAACGCTTTCGCAATGGGCAATGGCGATTTTCAGGTCCTTGTGGCCGGCGCGCTCGATTTTCAGGTCGCACTCGAGCATTTCCCGGGTGTGTTCGCCGATGTGCAGCTTGTTCAGGTCCTGAACGTTCGGCAGACCTTCGAGGAACAGGATGCGCTTGATCAGCTTGTCCGCGTGTTTCATCTCGTCGATGGACTCGTGGTACTCGTGCTTGCCCAGCTTGTTCAGGCCCCAATCCTCGTACATGCGCGCATGCAGGAAGTATTGATTGATCGCGACCAGCTCATTGGCAAGGATCTTGTTGAGATGCTGGATGACTGTAATGTCGCCTTTCATGGTGAGGGCCTGTCCTGTAGGTGCTGTGTATAAGGCCGAGTTTGAGCCGCACATTTATCAGTGTCAAACCTAAGTTATTGAATAATAAATGAAAATTAATCGGAATAAGAATGTTTGTGTTCCGCGTCTGGAGGCTAAGCAATTGATTTACAGGCATAAAAAAACCGGACATTGAGTCCGGTTCTTTAGAAAGCTGGATTTAAGCGGCAGTAAATTCTACCGGATAAGGAATCGAAGCCTGTGCCGTTTGCACTTTGGCGAGGGTCTCACGGACCACTTCCTTGGCCAGGCAGGCACATTTGCCGCATTGGCTGGCTACGCCGGTGGCCTGGCGGACTTCGCGATAGCTGCAGCAACCTTCATAGATCGCTTCGCGGATTTGTCCGTCGGTGACGCCAGTGCAGAGGCATACGTACATAAGCAAGAACCGTCGCTGGTTGTGACTCAATTGAGACGGATCTTAATGTTAACGAGAATGATTGTCAAAGTGGTTTCTTAAACCCTTGTGCCAGAGCGGCGCCTGGCTGACGAACGGTTTTTGCCCGAGGCCATTGAGGTGTCATCAAGTGCTACAGAGATTTTTCTGTACCGCCGAAAAACCGTTGAAGACAGCCCAAATTCGCGGTGTATGATGGTCGGCCCTTGCAAAGCGGGTTCGTGTCACAGGGCTGTCGCCTGAGGGTGGCAGGCTGGCGCGGACCTTGTTTTTCACGTTACTACACCAGGAGATATCCAATGAGCGTACTCGTAGGCAAACAAGCCCCTGACTTCACCGTCCCGGCCGTGCTCGGCAACGGCGAAATCGTCGACAGCTTCACCCTGTCCTCGGCCATCAAAGGCAAATACGGCCTGGTGTTCTTCTACCCGCTGGACTTCACCTTCGTCTGCCCGTCCGAGCTGATCGCACTGGATCACCGCATGGACGACTTCAAGGCCCGCAACGTTGAAGTGGTTGCTGTTTCGATCGACTCGCATTTCACCCACAACGCCTGGCGCAACACGGCTATCAACGCTGGCGGTATCGGTCAGGTGAAATACACCATGGCTGCCGACATGAAGCACGAAATCGCCAAGGCCTACGACGTTGAGTCCGAAGGCGGCGTGGCTTTCCGTGGCGCGTTCCTGATCGACGACAAAGGCGTTGTCCGTTCGCAGATCATCAACGACCTGCCGCTGGGCCGTAACATGGAAGAGCTGATCCGTCTGGTCGACGCGCTGCAATTCCACGAAGAGCACGGCGAAGTCTGCCCGGCCAACTGGAAGAAAGGCGACAAGGGTATGACTGCATCCCCTGAAGGCGTTGCCGCTTACCTGGGCGAGCACAGCGACAAGCTGTAAGCGCAACAGGCATAAAAAACCGGCCCTCGATAGGGCCGGTTTTTTTATGGGTGTTTCTAGGCGGAGCATGGATCCCGTGGCGAGGGAGCCAGGCCGATGTCAGTCGTCGAAATCCTGCCAGCCACCCATCTGTTTCCAGCGGTTGACGATGCCGCAGAACAGCTCCGCCGTTTTCTCGGTGTCGTAACGGGCCGAGTGGGCTTCACGGCCATCAAAATCGATGTCGGCCGCCTGGCAGGCCTTGGCCAGTACGGTCTGGCCATACGCCAGGCCAGCCAGGGTTGCCGTGTCGAAGCTGGAGAATGGGTGGAACGGGTTGCGCTTCATGTCCATGCGCGCGACGGCGGCGTTGAGGAAACCCAGGTCGAAGCTGCTGTTATGGCCGACCAGGATCGCTCGCTTGCAACCGTTGGCCTTCAGCGCCTTGCGCACGCCACGGAAAATGTCGGTCAGGGCGGTCTCTTCACTCACCGCCATGCGCAATGGGTGATCGAGCTTGATCCCGGTGAATTCCAGGGCTGCGGCTTCAATGTTGGCGCCTTCGAACGGTTCGACGCGGAAGAAATAGGTGTGGTCAGGGAACACAAAGCCTTTTTCGTCCATGCCGATGGTGGTCGCGGCGATTTCCAGCAAGGCGTCGGTGGCGGAATTGAAACCACCGGTTTCTACGTCGACGACGACCGGCAGATAACCCCGGAACCGGGCGGCCATGGGGTGGCGAGCACCGCCCGAACCACCATTGCCGTCCTGTTCGTCGTCGAAATGATCTTCACTCACGCGTTTTCCTCCAGCAGGCGCCAGCGCAGTTTTTCACCGGCGCGCAGCGGGATGACAGTCAGCTCGCCGAAGGGCAGGCTGGCGGGGGCGGTCCATTCGTCGCGGACCAGGGTAATACGATCGGTGTTCACGGGCAGGCCATAGAACTGCGGGCCGTGCAGGCTGGCGAAGCCTTCGAGCTTGTCCAGCGCATTGCGCTGCTCGAACGCCTCGGCGTACATCTCGATGGCGGCATAGGCGGTGTAGCAGCCGGCGCAACCGCAGGCGGCTTCCTTGGCATGGCGGGCGTGGGGCGCCGAGTCCGTGCCGAGGAAAAACTTGGCGCTGCCGCTGGTGGCGGCGTCGAGCAGAGCTTCCTGGTGAGTGTTGCGCTTGAGGATCGGCAGGCAATAGAAGTGCGGCCGGATCCCGCCCACCAGCATGTGGTTGCGGTTGTACAGCAGGTGATGGGCGGTAATGGTCGCGCCAACGTTGGCCGGGGCCTCGTTGACGAACTGCACGGCATCACCGGTGGTGATGTGTTCGAACACCACCTTGAGTGTCGGGAAACGCTCCACGACGCGGCGCATGTGCTCGTCGATGAAGATTTTCTCGCGGTCGAACACGTCGACGTCGCCCCGGGTGACTTCACCATGGATCAACAACGGCATCCCGACTTCGGCCATGGCCTCCAGCGCCGGGAAAATCTTGTCGATGCTGGTGACGCCGGAATCAGAGTTAGTGGTGGCGCCGGCCGGATACAGCTTGGCGGCGTGCACAAAGCCACTGGCCTTGGCGTCGCGGATCTCTTCGGGCTGGGTGCGATCGGTGAGGTAAAGCACCATCAGCGGTTCGAAGCGGCTGCCGGCCGGGCGTGCGGCGAGGATACGCTGGCGGTAGCCGTCGGCCTCGGTGGCGTTGCGCACGGGCGGAACCAGGTTAGGCATGATGATTGCGCGCCCGAAGGTGCGCGCGACATCGGCGACGGTATGGGTCAACACAGCACCATCGCGAAGATGAATATGCCAGTCGTCGGGACGCAGCAGGGTCAGGCGGTCGGACATTGGGGGGCTTCCAGGCGGGTCAAACTCTGGGGAATGCTACCGGAAAAGACCGATTCAGGCACCCGCTATCAAGTTCTGCCGCAACTTACCGATAGCTCCTACAGGTGTGCCACGAATCCGTGCAGTGCCCCGGACAGGCGTCATGCCCTCGGCATGTGTCGATCTTTGTATAAAAGTCAGTGGAGCCTCCCGTGCGCCAGCGTTATCTAGCCTTGCTCAGTGTGTTTGCCAGCCTTCCCGCCATGGCGCTCACTTTCCAGACCCGTCTGGAGAGCATTGAGTGGACGGTCGAAGGCGACAAGTTCGAGTGTCGGCTGAGCCAGCCGATCACCGATTTCGGCAGCGGCGAGTTCGTGCGTCGGGCGGGCGAGCAGGCCACATTCAGGCTCAAGGCCTATAACCCGATGCTCGGTGGCGGTTCGGCGACCTTGCTGGCGGCTGCGGCGCCATGGCAACCGGGGCGCGGCGACATCAACCTGGGCTCGGTCAGGATTGGCAGTGGCGATGTCTTGTTCAACAGCTCCCAGATCCAGGCAGGTCGCTTGATCAGTGGGCTGATGGACGGGCGCAGCCCTGTGGTGCGACGCAACACCGAGGACGGGCGGGTCTCGGAAGTCCGATTGTTGCCGGTGCGCTTCAATAAGGCCTTCAGTGACTATCAAGGCTGCGTGGCGAAACTGTTACCGAAGAATTTCGAGCAGATCAAGCAAACCCAGATCGGTTTCCCCGGCGAAGGGGTCGAGCTCGATGCTCAGGCCAAGGCCCAGTTGCAGGTGATGCTCGACTTCATCAAGGCCGACCCGAGCGTTAATCGTGTCGAGCTCGACGGTCACTCTGACAATAGCGGCAACCGTCTGACCAACCGTGAACTGTCGCGTCGCCGCGCCCTGGCGGTCCAGGACTTCTTCAAGGCCAATGGTTTCCAGGAGTCACAGATCACCCTGCGGTTCCATGGCGAGCGTTATCCCCTGGTGTCCAATACCAACGCCGCCAACCGGGCCAAGAACCGTCGCGTGGTCGTGCGCCTGGAGCGTGGGGCGCCGGTTGAAGCACCGGCACCCGCACCGCAGCCAGCGCCCGCTGTGGCTCCAGCCAAGGTCCCGGCGCCGGCCGCCGCTCCGGCCAAGGCACCGATCCCTACGGCCGCTCCCGCCGCTGCGCGGACGTCCTGATCCCGGGTTGATCGTCGCGCGGTCGACATAATCTGTCGCTTCGTCGTCATAAGCTGTCGCGCCCCTGTAAATTATCCGCATTGGACGTTAGACTTCCCGGCTTTCCGTACAACCCGTGGAGTGATGGCATGGCGGACGTAAACAAGGTCGTTCTGGCGTATTCCGGCGGCCTGGACACTTCGGTGATCCTCAAGTGGCTGCAGGACACTTATAACTGCGAAGTGGTGACCTTCACCGCAGACCTGGGGCAGGGCGAAGAAGTCGAACCTGCACGCGCCAAGGCTCAGGCCATGGGCGTCAAAGAGATCTACATCGATGACCTGCGCGAAGAGTTCGTCCGCGACTTCGTGTTCCCGATGTTCCGCGCCAACACCGTTTACGAAGGCGAGTACCTGCTGGGTACGTCTATCGCCCGTCCGTTGATCGCCAAGCGCCTGATCGAAATCGCCAATGAAACCGGCGCCGACGCCATTTCCCATGGCGCCACCGGCAAAGGCAACGACCAGGTGCGTTTCGAGCTGGGCGCCTATGCTCTCAAGCCGGGCGTGAAAGTCATCGCCCCTTGGCGTGAGTGGGACTTGCTGTCCCGTGAAAAGCTGATGGACTACGCCGAGAAGCACGCGATCCCGATCGAGCGTCACGGCAAGAAGAAATCCCCGTACTCGATGGATGCCAACCTGCTGCACATCTCCTATGAAGGCGGCGTGCTGGAAGACACCTGGACCGAGCACGAAGAAGACATGTGGCGCTGGACGGTCTCCCCGGAGAAAGCTCCTGATACCCCGCAATACCTGGAACTGACCTATCGCAACGGCGATATCGTCGCCCTGGACGGCGTGGAAATGAGCCCGGCCACCGTGCTGGCGACCCTGAACCGCATCGGTGGCGAACACGGCATCGGCCGTCTGGACATCGTCGAGAACCGCTATGTCGGCATGAAGTCCCGTGGTTGCTACGAAACCCCGGGCGGCACCATCATGCTGCGCGCTCACCGGGCGATCGAATCGATCACCCTGGACCGCGAAGTGGCTCACCTTAAAGACGAGCTGATGCCCAAGTACGCCAGCCTGATCTACACCGGTTACTGGTGGAGCCCTGAGCGTCTGATGCTGCAGCAGATGATCGACGCCTCCCAGGCCCACGTGAACGGTGTGGTACGCCTGAAGCTGTACAAAGGCAACGTGATCGTTACCGGTCGCAAGTCCGATGAGTCGTTGTTCGATGCCAACATCGCGACCTTCGAAGAAGACGGTGGCGCTTACAACCAGGCCGACGCAGCCGGTTTCATCAAGCTCAACGCCCTGCGCATGCGTATTGCGGCGAACAAGGGTCGCAAGCTGTTCTGACCCTGGCGATATGAAAACGGCCTGCCATGAGCAGGCCGTTTTTGTTTGTGGCTCCCTCCTGTTGTGCAGCGCTATTCCTTGAGCGCTCACCCCTCCTGCCTGTCCGGTACACCGTCTGCGTTGTCGCGGCTGTGCATGACGTACAGAACAATTTCAGTGTGTCCCGTAGCCGGCTTCAAGGGTTTGGCCCGATACACTGCAATCAGCTCTCCCGATGGGCTGAACAGCAGAAAAATGAACCGTTGTGGATCGTGTTTGCGCCGATGACCGCGCATGACTGATTTTTTGACTTTATCGGCCCGACGTAACACTCGTCTATGACGGCAGGTCGAGTCATCCATGGTCTTTATGAAGTGTTTGCTCTTGCGAAAATCTGACGGTGAATATAACGAGCGATAGTTGAAGTTGAGTGTGATGAAAAAAAGCAACAGCAGATAAAACGGAAAGCTGATCAAAAACCACAGATAATATTCACGGTCCTGGTCATCCAGGAAAGGCAGGGAAATCGCCGCAGAGGTTTCAGACAACGTTGCAAATATAGCGATCAGGGTCATGGGGTTGGTGATGGTTTTCAAAGGTTTGTTCATGGTGATGGCTCATGGTTATTTATGCTCGATGATTGAATGAAATGAGTGAGTTGTTAATGAATTGTCGGTTGACTATGGGGAGGGGTCATATCCTGTTTTGGACGTTGGGTTTGTGCTCGCTGGTTTTATATAAGTTTTAGCCGTGTTAGTGAGGTTGTTGCTGTTTTATCGATAATAATTCAGTTACTTTTTATGAGTGGAATGACTTTTATCTCTCTGCATACGGGATAGCCAAGTGCAGAAAAACACATTGTCCGAAAAGGTGTCGGGTGGTTAGGGAGGGGAGTCAGCGTTCCGTGAGAAAATTTATGGCACATTATTTTCACGGTAATTTGTAGGATTTTTCTGTATTGCTTGTAGGTTGCGTCTCTCGGTGCGAGCACTCAGGGGGGGGCGGCATGCCAAGGTAGAAATGACTAGGCTATTGTGCGTGCTCTAAAAATTCGAACAGCGAAGTTGGATTTGCCCATGAATAAAGTGCTGATCGTGGATGATCATCCCGTCATTCGTCTTGCTGTACGTCTACTAATGGAGCGTCATGGTTATGAAGTGGTTGCCGAAACGGACAATGGTGTCGATGCCTTACAACTCGCCCGTGAACTTGCGCCCGACATTGTCATCCTGGATATCGGTATTCCGAAACTGGACGGGTTGGAGGTTATCGCGCGCCTGACTGTCAACCCTTCACCGCTGAAAGTATTGGTGCTTACCTCCCAGGCGCCCGGGCATTTTTCGATGCGCTGCATGCAAACGGGCGCGGCCGGTTATGTATGCAAGCAACAGGACCTCACGGAGTTGTTGAGTGCGATAAAGGCAGTACTGTCCGGTTACAGCTACTTTCCCAATCAGGCATTGCATACGGTGCGTTCGAGTCTTGGCAACGCCAGCGAGTCCGATATGGTGGACCGTTTGTCTGGGCGAGAGATGATGGTTCTGCAGCAACTGGCGCGCGGAAAAACCAATAAGGAAATTGCCGATGGGATGTTTTTAAGCAACAAGACGGTCAGTACTTACAAGACGCGCTTGTTGTTGAAACTCAATGCACGCTCGCTGGTCGATCTGATCGAGCTGGCGCAGCGCAATGGGTTGGTGTGAGTTTTCGATCACGCGTACTCAGTAAAAAGCCTCCATCAGGGAGGCTTTTACGTGTCAGAGGTCAAAATCGTAATCGGCCAGTTGTTTCTGCAAGCGGCGCTCTTCCAGCAGGTTATCAATGGTGCGGCGTTTGCTCAGATTGGTTTTCGCCACTTCCACGACCACAGGTTCCGCGTCGTCAGCCTCAACGGCGATGAAATCGTCTTCTACATCCAGTTGTTCTTTGCCAGCACTCATGGGTTCGACTCCAGGCTAAGACTGCCATTGGCGCTCCTTATATCGATAAACCACGGGCGGGTAAAAAAGATTTTTTCAATCGATAGATCGATAAAATCAATAGTGTCTCAATCGTCGGAGGTCTTGTGCTTGTATTCGCACAAGTCTTCGATTCGGCAGCTGCCACAGCGGGGCTTGCGTGCCAGGCACACGTATCGCCCATGGAGAATGAGCCAGTGATGAGAGTCCAGGAGAAATTCCTTGGGTACGAACTTCATCAGTTTTTTCTCCACCTCCACCACGTTTTTACCCGGCGCCAGCCCGGTGCGGTTGCTGACGCGGAAGATGTGGGTGTCGACCGCCATGGTCAACTGACGAAACGCAGTATTGAGCACGACGTTGGCGGTTTTGCGGCCCACGCCTGGAAGGGCTTCCAGCGCTTCGCGAGTCTGTGGGATTTCACTGCCGTGGCGCTCGATCAGCAGGCGGCAGGTTTCGATGACGTTTTTCGCCTTGCTGTTGAACAAGCCAATGGTCTTGATGTATTCGGACAGCCCTTCGACGCCCAGGGCATGGATCGCCTCCGGTGTGTTGGCCACCGGAAACAGTTTGGCCGTGGCTTTGTTGACGCCGACGTCAGTGGACTGGGCCGACAGAATCACCGCGATCAACAACTCGAATGGCGAGGAGTAGGCCAGTTCGGTTTTCGGTTCCGGGTTGTCTTCGTGAAAACGGCGAAATATTTCCAGGCGTTTTGCGGCGTTCATGGGCGCGGCGTTTCCTCAATGGTTGAATGGGGTTTGGCGGCCGTCCACGCCTGGCAAGCCGCCAGCAGCAGGCCGAGCAGAATGAACCCGCCAGGGGCGAGCAGGGCCAGGGGCAGGTTGCTACCGATCAGCTCGCGCAAGGCGCCCAGGCCGATCATCCAGAGGCCGAACAGCCCCGCCAGCCTGAGGCTTGCAGGCAAGCGGGGCTCAATGAAGCCCCCCTCATGCTCCAGTGCCACGCAGCTCAAGGCGATCCAGCCAAAATAAAGACTCAACGGCCGATACAATTCCAGCGCCCAGGCCTGTGCGGCAAGGCCTGCGCAAGCGGTCAGGGTGGCGGCCAGCAAGACGGAGGCGAGCTGCCGTTGATACGCTGTCAGGCGGGGCCGGACAAGTCCCATCGCCAAGCCATGGCCGAGGGTAATCACGACCCAGGCCAGCCATAACCCCAATGCGCCGGCCAGCGAGTTTGTCGCACCGATCAGCGGGACGAGCAACAGGCCGCCTGTCAGTACCCATGGTTTATTCATTCGCTAGCCACCGCGGTCAGTTGAGCCTTGTGTTCGTCGAAGTAACGCAACGCATCGTGAATCGCCTGGAGGACTGCCCGGGAGGTCACCGTCGCGCCTGCCAGTTGATCGAACTGCCCGCGGTCCTTTTTCAAGGCCCAACCGTTGTCGTCCGGGTCCTGGCGCGATTTACCGTTGAAGGTTTGCAACCAAGTGTTCGGCCAGCCGGCAATCGCCGCACCCAGCCCGGGTGTTTCGGCCTGGCGCAGGGTTTTCACGCCCAGCAACCGACCCTGCGGGTCGATGGCAATCAGCAATTGGATGCTGCCTTCATAGCCCAGCACCTGGCTGCGTAACAGCACAGCGCTTGGCTGGCCGCTGCGGGTCGCCAGATAACCGCCCAGCAGCGTGCTATGGGCCAGGGCCAGTGGGTCCGTCATGACAGGCTGCGCCAATGGCTGGTTGTCATATTGCTCGGCTGGCAGCACCTCGAGAAGGCTTCGGTTGGCGATCGCTTGTTGCTGTGCCTCGATGCGTCCGGCGGTGCTGAGCTGCGCGAGGTAAGTCGCACCGATACCGAGGCTGATCAGCAGGATCAGGATTACAACGCCGCCAGGTTTTTTCATGTCAGTTGCCGCCGTTGTCGCGCCTCGGCAAACCGCTCCAGTGCTGGTACACCGAGGTTCATCAGCAACACCGCAAAGGCTACGCCATCAGGGTAACCACCCCACGTTCGGATCAGGTAAACCAGCAGCCCCACGCCTGCGCCAAATAGCAGCCGTGCGAGCGCGGCTTTGGCGCCCGAGACCGGTTCGGTCACGATGAAAAATGCGCCGAGCATGGTTGCGCCGGTGAACAGATGAAACAACGGTGAGCCATGGGAGTCGGAGCCCGAGCCGTTCCAGCACAACAAACTGACGATGAACAGGCTGGCCAGCATGCCTATTGGCGCATGCCAACTGAACACGCGTTGTTGCAGCAGAAACAGACCGCCGGCCAAAAACGCCAGGTTGATCCATTCGATACCTCGGCCACCGAAACGCCCGAACGCCGGATCGTTGGCGAACAATTCGTCGATGGTCAGGCTCCTGTTGGTTCGCAGACTGTCCAGCGCGGTCGCTCCGGCCCAGGCATCGGGCGCCGTCTGCATGCCGAACACTTGTTGCAAGCCTTCAAGCAAACCCACGCCGTGGGGCGCGGGCCAATGACTCATATGGGCGGGGAACGCCACCAGCACCAAGGCGTACCCGAGCATTGCCGGGTTGAACGGGTTGCTGCCGACACCGCCCCACAGGTGCTTGCCGAACAGTAAGGCGCAGGCGGCCGCCGTGACGGTCAGCCACCAGGGGCAATACGCCGGCAGGGCCAAGGCCAGCAGCGTGGCGCTGACCAGCGCGCTGCCGTCGCTCAGTTCAGGCATGAGAGGCCGGCGCCGCACACGTAACACCAAGGCTTCGACCGCCAGGGCGGTGAGGCCGGATAACAGTAGATTGAGCGCCACGCCCCAGCCATGGAACCACAGCAACGCCAGCACGCCAGGCAGCGTCGCCAGCAGCACTCGCTTCATCGCTTGCTGCAGCCGTTCGTCCATGGGCTCAGGGAGCGGCATGGGCGTCCACCTGGTGTTCGGCGTCCTTCACGGCTTGCTCCAGCGCTTGCAGGTGCTCAACCGATGCCGCCGCAGCCCGGGCCTTGCTGAGTTCGGCCCGGCGCATCGCCAGTTGGATCTTGGCCCGCTTCAGTTCGGCGTTTTGCGCTGGTGCAGGGGCCGCAGCGCTCGGCGACGGGTTGCTTTCCAGTTGAGCCAGGGCTTGTTCCGCGGCTTCGAACTGGCGTTGCAGCAGGATCAATTGCGACTGCTGCTCAAAGGTCGGCGGATGGCCGAACGCTTTCAAGGATTTGTTCAACTGCGCCCGGCTCATGGCCAGATCGACCTTGGCTTTTTTCAGGGCCGCATCGGCGCTGGCGGCTTTTTGCGCCCGCACTCGCTCCAGCGCAGCTTGTACGGGATCGAGGGTTTGAGTCGGAGCCTGGGCCGCGCGCTGGGTGCGGGCCAGACGCTCGGCCTGGCGCTGCTCTTCTTCGCGCCGCAGCCGCGCATTGCGCTGTTCGAAACGCCGCCGGGCGTGATTACGCTTGGCAGCTCGCGCTTGTTGCGCTTCGGGGCTGAAGGCCAGGCCGCCGACAATCGGCAGCACGTTCGCCATCGGCAAGGGCCGCATCTCGATGCAATCGACCGGGCAGGGCGCCACGCAAAGATCGCAGCCGGTGCATTCGTCGATGAGGACGGTGTGCATCAACTTCGCCGCGCCGACAATCGCGTCCACCGGACATGCCTGAATGCACTTGGTGCAACCGATGCATTCAGCTTCACGGATAAAGGCGATCTGCGCGGGGGCTGGACCACGGCTGGCGTCCAGTTCCAATACCGGTATTTTCATCAGGTCGGCCAGGGCCGCGATGGTTTCACGCCCGCCGGGCGGGCATTTGTTGATCGGCTCGCCCTGGGCGATACCCTCGGCGTAGGGCTTGCACCCGGGGTGGCCACACTTGCCGCATTGGGTCTGCGGCAGCAGGGCGTCGATACGTTGAATCAGACTCATGTTTTGACCAGCCCGCGCAAACCGAGAAATGCCACCGCCATCAGTCCGGCGCTGATCAACTGAATCGGCAGGCCCCGAAAGGGCAAGGGAATATCGTTATTGAAGGTGCGCTGGCGCAGATCATCGAACAGGCTCAACACCAGCCAGAATCCCAGCCCGCCACCCAGGCTCAAGGCGATGGCCTGGCCCAGGCCCTGGTCATCCTGGCTGTTGAGCAACGTGACGCCCAGTATGCCGGCATTGCCAAGCAACAGTGGCCACAGGCCCTCGAACGGCAATGCCGGCAGCCAGCGCGCCAGCAGACGCAGCACTGGCCCGATCAACAACACGCTCAAGGACAGCCATGCAAGCAACCGCAGGGATGTCAGGTTTGCCGGAGCCAGCAACCAATGATCCAGCAGATAGCCCAAGGTGCCGACAATCAGCATCAGGCACGCCGTCGCCAGGCCCAAGGCGTGTACTTGCCTTCTGGCGTTCGTCGCCAGCAGTGGATCGACGCCCAGCGGCCAGTGCAACACGAGGTTGTTGATCAGGGCGGCGCTGAACAATGTGAGAGCAAATTCGGTCATGGGCGTGCCGGCGATAAAAGGCCTGTTACAAGATTAGGCATTATCCGGCACGCGGGCAGGGTGGGCCAGATATGAAAATCCCACAGCCGCCTGCAAGGCGACTGTGGGATCGGTGCAACGCGCAGTCCTTTACTTGATCCGCTGACCCGGCTTGGCGCCGCTGTCGGGGCTCAGCAGGTAGATTTCCTCACCGCCGGGGCCTGCCGCCATCACCATGCCTTCGGAAACACCGAAGCGCATTTTGCGTGGCTTGAGGTTGGCGATCATCATGGTCAGCCGGCCTTCGAGCTGGGCTGGGTCCGGGTAAGCGCTCTTGATGCCGGAGAACACGTTGCGTTGCTCGTCGCCGATGTCCAGGGTCAGGCGCAGCAGCTTGTCGGCACCCTCGACGGCTTCGGCCTTGACGATCAATGCCACGCGCAGGTCAACGGCGGCGAAGGCGTCAAAATCGATTTCCGGCGACAACGGATCCTTGGCCAGTTCGCCGTTACCGGCCGGCGCGCCGGTGTCGGTCTGGCTGGCGGCCAGGTCTTCCTTGGAAGCGTCGGTCATCGCTTGCACCTTGGTGGCGTCGATACGGGTCATCAACGGCTTGAACTCGTTCAACTGATGGTTGCTCAGCAGGGTCTGGTGATCGTTCCAGGTCAACGGCGCGACGTTGAGGAATGCCTCGGCATCGGCGGCCAGCAGCGGCAGCACCGGCTTGAGGAAAATCACCAACTGGCGGAACAGATTGATGCCCAGGGCGCAGATCGCCTGGACTTCGTCCTGCTTGCCTTCCTGTTTGTTCAACGACCAGGGGGCCTTGTCGGCGATCCAGGCATTGGCACGGTCGGCCAAGGCCATGATTTCGCGCATGGCCCGGGCAAAGTCGCGGCTCTCATAGGCATCGGCGATGCTTGGCGCCGCGGCCAGGAAGGCGTCGGTCAGCTCCGGCGCGGCGTTGCCGGCTACCAGGACACCGGCGTTGCCCTTGTGGATAAAACCGGCGCAGCGGCTGGCGATGTTGACCACCTTGCCCACCAGGTCGGAGTTGACCTTCTGCACGAAGTCTTCGAGATTCAGGTCCAGGTCGTCGACGCCACGGCCGAGCTTGGCCGCGTAGTAGTAGCGCAGGTATTCCGGCGACAGGTGGTCCAGGTAGGTCCGGGCCTTGATGAAGGTGCCGCGGGACTTGGACATTTTCTGGCCGTTGACGGTCAGGTAGCCGTGGACATTGATGCCGGTCGGTTTACGGAAACCGGCGCCTTCAAGCATGGCGGGCCAGAACAGCGCGTGGAAGTTGACGATGTCCTTGCCGATGAAGTGGTACAGCTCGGCGCTGGAGTCCTTGGCCCAGAACGCGTCGAAGTCCAGCTCCGGCGTGCGGTCGCAGAGGTTCTTGAAGCTGGCCATGTAGCCGATGGGCGCATCCAGCCACACGTAGAAATATTTGCCCGGCTCGTCGGGGATCTCGAAACCGAAGTACGGCGCATCGCGGGAGATGTCCCACTGTTGCAGGCCGGCGTCGAGCCATTCGGCGATCTTGTTGGCCACCGCGTCCTGCAGGGTGCCGCTGCGGGTCCAGGTTTGCAGCATTTGCTGGAAATCCGGCAGCTTGAAGAAGAAATGCTGGGAATCCTTGAGCACCGGCGTCGCCCCGGAAATCGCCGATTTCGGGTCTTTCAGGTCGGTCGGTGCGTAGGTGGCGCCGCATTTTTCACAGTTGTCGCCGTACTGGTCTTCCGTGCCGCATTTGGGGCAGGTGCCCTTGATAAAGCGGTCGGCCAGGAACATTTTCTTTTCCGGGTCGAAATACTGGGTGATCGAACGGGTGGCGATGTGCCCGGCGTCGCGCAGCTTCAGGTAGATCTGGCTCGACAGCTCGCGGTTTTCTTCGGCGTGAGTGGAGTGGAAGTTGTCGAAGTCCACCAGGAACTCGGCAAAGTCGGCGCTGTGTTCAGCCTGGACGTTGGCGATCAGTTGTTCCGGGGTGATGCCTTCCTTTTCCGCGCGCAGCATGATGGCCGAACCGTGGGCGTCGTCGGCGCAGACATAAATGCATTGGTTGCCGCGATGCTTCTGGAAGCGCACCCACATATCGGTCTGGATGTACTCCAGCATATGGCCGAGGTGAATCGAACCATTGGCATAGGGCAGGGCACTGGTGACGAGGATCTTGCGTGGCTCGGACATGGGGCTCGGCTACTTGATGAAACGGAGGTCGGCCACTATAAAGCGCTGGCGGCTTTTTTTCACCTTTCGGGTCTGTTTCCGGATACATCGGTTGGGAATGGCGAAAGGTGTGAGCCAGGCACAAAAGGTGTTCGCACCGCGGTAATCGGGTCGCCACAACAGCATGTGGGGCGTAGGATAGCGGCCTGTTTTTCAAGTCTTGCTATCGGAGTTGCCCATGAGCGCCGTCAATCGCGCAGCGGTGGAAGCCGTCCTTCGCCAGTACACCGACCCTTATCTGAACCAGGACCCGGTCAGCGCCGGATGCGTGCGCGCCATCGACATCCAGGGCGAGCGTGTCAGCGTCCAGCTGGAGATCGGCTACGCCGCCGATCTGTTCAAGAACGGTTGGGCGCAGATGCTGCAAATGGCGATCGAGTCCCTGGACGGTGTCGCCAGCGCCAAGGTTGAAGTCACCAGCGTGATTGCGGCCCACAAGGCCCAGGCGCAGGTACCGGGGCTGGCGAACGTCAAGAACGTGATCGCCGTGGCCTCGGGCAAGGGCGGCGTCGGCAAGTCCACCACCGCCGCCAACCTGGCCCTGGCCCTGGCCCGTGAAGGGGCGAAGGTCGGGATTCTCGACGCGGACATCTACGGTCCGAGCCAGGGCATCATGTTCGGCGTTGCCGAGGGCACCCGGCCGCAGGTCAAGGACCAGAAATGGTTCGTGCCGATCCAGTCCCATGGCGTGGAAGTCATGTCCATGGCCTTCCTGACCGACGACAACACGCCGATGGTCTGGCGTGGGCCAATGGTCTCCGGTGCCCTGCTGCAACTGGTGACGCAAACCGCCTGGGGCGACCTGGATTACCTGGTGATCGACATGCCGCCAGGCACTGGCGATATCCAGCTGACCCTGGCGCAGAAAGTCCCGGTGGCCGGTGCGGTGATCGTCACCACGCCTCAGGACCTGGCCCTGTTGGACGCGCGCAAGGGCGTGGAAATGTTCCGCAAGGTGAACATTCCGGTGCTGGGCGTGGTGGAAAACATGGCCGTGCATATCTGTTCGAACTGCGGGCATGCCGAGCATCTGTTTGGCGAAGGGGGTGGGGAGAAGCTGGCGAGCCAGTACGGCGTCGAACTGCTGGCCTCGCTGCCGTTGTCGATGTTGATCCGCGAACAGGCCGACGGCGGCAAACCAACCGTCATCGCCGAGCCGGACAGCCAGATCGCCATGGTCTATCAGGAGCTGGCCCGTCACGTGGGCGCGCGGATCGTGTTGCAAGAGGCCGCATCACCGGCGATGCCGAACATCACTGTCAGCGATGATTGATGCTTGAAACGCCATCCAATGTGGGAGCGAGCAAGCTCGCTCCCACATTGGCTGTGTGCAGGTCCTTAGATCCGCAACCCACCATCCATCTCCAAAATCCGACCGGTGTAGTAGTCGTTCTCGAAGATGTACGCCGCCGAATGAGCAATCTCCTCAGGCTTGCCCATGCGTTTGAGCGGAATCCCCGAGGTCATTTTTTCCAGGGCCTCGGGTTTCATGCCCAAGGTCATCTCGGTTTCGATGAAGCCGGGGGCGATGCCGGCGACACGGATGCCATAGCGCGCCAGTTCCTTGGCCCAGGTCACAGTGGCCGCGGCTACTCCGGCCTTGGCGGCCGAGTAGTTGGTCTGGCCGACGTTGCCGGCGCGGGAGATCGACGAAATGTTGATGATCGCGCCGCTGTTCTTCAGCTCGACCATTTTCGCCGCCACTTCACGGGTGCACAGGAACACACCGGTGAGGTTGACGTCGATCACCGCCTGCCATTGGGCCAGGCTCATCTTGGTCATTTCGCCGTCCTTGACCTTGAGCAGCAGGCCGTCGCGCAGGATCCCGGCGTTGTTGATCAACCCGTGGATCGCGCCGAAATCCTCGGCTACCCGGGCGACCATGTCGGTCACTTGTTCTTCATTGGCGACGTTGCACAGGTACGCCCGGGCTTCGACACCCTTGGCCGCGCACGCGGCAACCGCCTGATCGAGTTTTTCCTGGTTGAGGTCGACCAAGGCGAGCTTTGCGCCTTTGCCAGCCAGATACTCGGCCATGGAGCGGCCCAAGCCCTGGCAACCGCCGGTGATAATGATTACTTTGTCGGTGAGTTGCATTCTCATGTCCCGGTGGCAGAACGGTGAAGGAAGTCCTTTTGAAGGCCTCTCGATCTGCGACGGTGTAGCCCGGCTGCACACGAGAACTGCCCCCGCTGGCGCACTGGAACAGAGTCCAGTTGCCCGACCGTTTTTAAGACGGTTTCTATCAAAGGAGTCATAAATTGAGCGTTGAAGCTGCCAAGCATGCCCGAGAATTGCTGCTCAAGGAATACCGTGGAATGCTCTCCACCCATTCCAAGTCCATGCCCGGTTTTCCGTTCGGCTCCGTGGTGCCGTATTGCCTGGACGAACAGGGCCGGCCACTGATCCTGATCAGCCGCATCGCCCAGCACACCCACAACCTGCAAAAAGACCCCAAGTGTTCGATGCTGGTGGGCGAGCGGGGTGCCGAAGATGTGCAGGCGGTCGGGCGCCTGACCTACCTGGCCGAGGCCCGGAAACTGGAAGACCGCGCCGCCATCGACGCCGCCGCTGAGCGTTATTACCGCTACTTCCCTGACTCGCAGAACTATCACAAGGCCCATGATTTCGATTTCTGGGTGCTTGAACCGGTGCGTCATCGTTACATCGGCGGCTTCGGCGCCATTCATTGGATCGACCAGCTCACCCTGGCCAACCCCTTTGCCGGCAAAGCCGAAGCCAGCATGATCGAGCACATGAACGCTGATCACACCAAGGCCATCGCCCATTACGTGGATCTCGCCGGCCTGCCGCACACCGAACCGGCGCAACTGGTGGGTATCGACAGCGAAGGCATGCACCTGCGTATTGGCCAGGGCCTGCATTGGCTGGCGTTTCAAGAGCCCTGCAACACCCCGACACAAGTACGCGAAGCCTTGGTTTATCTGGCTCACGCCGAGCAATGGCCGAAAAATACCGCGGCTGACGCTTGAATTCACGAAAGGGCGACGTCATTTAAGGTTTCATAGCAAGGCATTCTTGCGTTGAGGAACCATTTGATGCGCCCTTTTTTGTTGCTCTTTCTGCTGTTCCCGGTGTTGGAGCTGTTCGTATTCGTCAAGGTCAGCGGTGCGATCGGGTTTTTCCCGGCGCTGTTGCTGGTCATTCTCGGCTCGATGCTCGGCGTGTTCGTGCTGCGTATCGCCGGCCTCGCCACGGCATTGCGTGCCCGTGAAAGCCTGAACCGAGGCGAGCTGCCTGCCCAGACCATGCTTGAAGGCCTGATGCTGGCGTTGGGTGGCGGTCTGTTGATCCTGCCTGGTTTCATCAGCGACGTGCTGGGCCTGCTCATGCTGTTGCCATTCACCCGTCGGATGCTGGCCAATAAAATGCGCCAGCGCGCCGAAGAGCAGGCGATGCGCCAGCGGGCCTTTGCCGACGACCTGCAGCCCCGTGGCGGGCCAGCTCCGCGCGAACCGTTGGGCCGCGAGCCCAACGTGATCGAAGGCGAATTCGAACACCGCGACCCTCGGTAAAAACCAGCGACACGGCACCTTCAGGTGCCGTGTTCGTTTTTGGCTGCGTGAAGTAAAAAATTTCATACCCGGCCCTTGTAATCGGCTTGTCCGCCCTTATGTATGGGTCACCGCAAGGTTTCCGGTGGCAACACCGGACAGACTTCCGCGGTTCGCTTGACGAACCGCACCCGGCACCGCCGGATTCGTTAAACCCGCCGGGACTACACCGGCCGATGAAAACCACAATTAGGAGAGATCGACAATGAAGCTTCGTCCTCTGCATGACCGCGTCGTCGTCCGTCGCAGCGAAGAAGAAAAGAAAACCGCTGGCGGTATCGTCCTGCCAGGTTCGGCTGCTGAAAAGCCAAACCAGGGTGAAGTACTCGCTGTAGGCCCAGGCAAAGCACTGGAAAACGGTGAAGTACGTGCGCTGTCCGTGAAAGTGGGTGACAAGGTTGTTTTCGGCCCTTACTCCGGTAGCAACACTGTGAAAGTTGATGGCGAAGACCTGCTGGTTATCGGCGAGAGCGAAATCCTCGCTGTTGTCGAAGGCTGATTCCCCGCTCATTTTTCCGCGACT
Source organism: Pseudomonas viciae (assembly GCF_004786035.1). Taxonomy (NCBI): domain Bacteria; kingdom Pseudomonadati; phylum Pseudomonadota; class Gammaproteobacteria; order Pseudomonadales; family Pseudomonadaceae; genus Pseudomonas; species Pseudomonas viciae. Next base: position 5,239,884 of record NZ_CP035088.1, on the reverse strand, counting down.
ACAAAGTATTTAAGGAATATCGATCATGGCTGCTAAAGAAGTTAAATTCGGCGATTCCGCCCGCAAGAAAATGCTCGCCGGTGTCAACGTCCTGGCTGACGCAGTAAAAGCGACCCTGGGCCCGAAAGGCCGTAACGTGATCATCGAGAAGAGCTTCGGCGCTCCGACCATCACCAAGGACGGCGTTTCCGTAGCCAAAGAAATCGAGCTCAAAGACCGCTTCGAAAACATGGGCGCGCAACTGGTCAAAGACGTTGCCTCCCGTGCCAACGATGACGCTGGTGACGGCACCACCACCGCTACCGTCCTGGCTCAATCGATCGTCAACGAAGGCCTGAAAGCCGTCGCTGCCGGCATGAACCCGATGGACCTCAAGCGCGGCATCGACAAGGCGACCATCGCCATCGTCAAAGAGTTGAAAGCCCTGTCCAAGCCATGCGCTGACACCAAGGCAATCGCTCAGGTCGGCACCATCTCGGCCAACTCCGACAACTCCATCGGCGACATCATTGCCGAAGCCATGGAAAAAGTCGGTAAAGAAGGCGTGATCACCGTTGAAGAAGGCTCGGGCCTGGAAAACGAACTGTCGGTTGTTGAAGGCATGCAGTTCGACCGTGGCTACCTGTCCCCGTACTTCGTCAACAAGCCGGACACCATGACCGCCGAGCTCGACGGCCCGCTGATCCTGCTGGTCGACAAAAAGATCTCGAACATCCGCGAAATGCTGCCAGTGCTGGAAGCCGTTGCCAAAGCCGGCCGCCCACTGCTGATCGTGGCTGAAGACGTTGAAGGCGAAGCCCTGGCGACCCTGGTTGTGAACAACATGCGCGGTATCGTCAAGGTTGCTGCCGTCAAGGCACCAGGCTTCGGCGACCGTCGCAAAGCCATGCTGCAGGACATCGCCGTACTGACCGGCGGTACCGTTATCTCCGAAGAGATCGGCCTGAGCCTGGAAAGCACCACCCTGGAGCACCTGGGTAACGCCAAGCGCGTGATCCTGTCCAAGGAAAACACCACCGTGATCGACGGTGCTGGCGTCGAGGCTGACATCCAGGCTCGCGTTACCCAGATCCGCGCACAAGTGGCCGAGACTTCGTCCGACTACGATCGTGAAAAACTGCAAGAGCGCCTGGCCAAGCTGTCCGGCGGCGTTGCAGTGATCAAGGTTGGCGCCGGTTCCGAAGTTGAAATGAAAGAGAAGAAAGCCCGCGTTGAAGACGCCCTGCACGCAACCCGCGCAGCCGTTGAAGAAGGCGTGGTACCTGGCGGCGGCGTGGCACTGGTTCGTGCCCTGCAAGCCATCAGCGAACTCAAAGGCGACAACGATGACCAGAACGTGGGCATCCAGTTGCTGCGTCGCGCTGTAGAAGCTCCTCTGCGCCAGATCGTTGCCAACTCCGGTGACGAGCCAAGCGTTGTGGTCGACAAGGTCAAGCAGGGTTCGGGTAACTACGGTTACAACGCTGCTACCGGCGAATACGGCGACATGATCGAAATGGGTATCCTGGACCCAGCCAAAGTGACTCGTTCGGCTCTGCAAGCGGCTTCGTCGATTGCCAGCCTGATGATCACCACCGAGGCGATGATCGCTGAAATCAAGGAAGACGCTCCAGCGGGCGGCGGCATGCCAGACATGGGCGGCATGGGTGGCATGGGCGGCATGATGTAAGCCAGCCTTACCCCTGTAGCGAAAAACCCCGCCTGCGAAAGCAGGCGGGGTTTTTTATTGCCTTGGGTTCATGGCGCGGGGCCAATCCCCCTGTGGGAGCGAGCTTGCTCGCGATAGCGGTGGGTCAGCGCCGGGTATATGAACTGATACACCGTAATCGCGAGCAAGCTCGCTCCCACATTTGAATCATGTTCAGGCGTTGGCGGGTTGGCTCAGCGCTACGCGATCAGTCATGGCGGCCGGTCGATACAGGATGTAGTAGTAACACCCCAGGCAAATCAGCCAACAGAACACCGCGGTCCACACGTTGTGGGAAAAGAAGTGCGCCCCTTGCATCATTCGACCCACGGAAAATACCGTGCCCAGGGCAAAGGCGAATACCAGGGCTTGCCGGGCCAGGCGCGGGCGGCGGTCGCGCAGCGCGAAGAACAGCGCAAACAGCGTGAACCCGGTGGCGGCATGACCGCCGGGCCAGCAGCGGCCGGGCTTGTCGGTGGCCGGGCGCGGGCTCAGCAGCTCACTGTAGGTTTCCTTGCCGCCGAATTCCTTCAGGCTCCAGGGGCATTGCACCGCCGTCACGGCTTTCATCGGTGTGACGAAAGAGGTCGCCAGGGCCAGGGACAACACCAGGCAGCCCAGTTCGCGTTGGAATGGTTTGAGCCGGGCGACGAAAAACGTACAGATAAACCCGAGGACCGCCAGTGCGGAAAATGCGATGACCACCTCTTTGGCCCGGTCGTGCAGGATATCTTCCAGAAAAAAACTGTGCCGACCGATGAACTCCGCGCCAACCGGGTCGTAAAACAGCTTGGCCAGGTTCATGTCCAGTGTGGTCAGTTCCAACAACACCATAATCACCGCGACAACGGCGGGCAGGCCCAGGGCGATGCGCAAGTTCAGCGGCCTGGAAGCGGGGCGGATGGCGGTGGAAACCATGAGAGTACCTTTGATGGGTTTTTCGTAAGCAGCGCGTTGCGCGTAGTCTGGTCTGCGTTGCGTTGGAGAGGTGTGAATGTTGGGTGAAAAACTCGTCAATGCCCACGCCGCCGCGTTTCTTGGCTCACTCGACTTATGTGTAAGTGGGCTTGCTCGCGAAAGCGTCGGTACATTCAACATGGATAGCGGCTGGTCCCGCGCATTCGCGAGCAAGCCCGCTCCTACATGGACATACTCGCCAGGGCCACCGATACAACCCTAGCCGTGAGCCAAACTTGGCCTTAAGCTGCGCGGGCCACGACGACTGCCTACGTGCGCAGAGGAGATGCCCATGCGAATTCTGTTGGTTGAAGACAACCGCGACATCCTGGCCAACCTGGCCGATTACCTGGGGCTCAAGGGCTATACCGTCGATTGTGCCCAGGACGGTTTGTCGGGGCTGCACTTGGCGGCCACCGAACACTACGACCTGATCGTGCTCGACATCATGTTGCCGGGTATCGACGGCTACACCTTGTGCAAACGCCTGCGCGAAGATGCCCGACGCGATACACCAGTGATCATGCTCACCGCCCGGGATCAGTTGGACGACCGTCTGCAGGGCTTCAAATCCGGGGCCGATGATTACCTGATCAAACCCTTTGCCCTGTCGGAACTGGCGGCGCGGATCGAAGCCGTCATGCGACGAGCCCAGGGCGGTGGCCGCCGTGCCTTGCAGGTCGGCGACTTGAGTTACGACCTCGACACCCTGGAAGTGACCCGTGAAGGCAAACTGCTCAAGCTCAACCCCGTAGGCCTGAAGCTGCTGGCGGTATTGATGCAGAAAAGCCCCCACGTGCTGCGCCGGGAAATCCTCGAAGAAGCGCTGTGGGGCGATGATTGCCCGGACAGCGACAGTCTGCGCAGCCACGTCCATCAACTGCGCCAGGTGATCGACAAGCCGTTCGATAAGCCGCTGTTGCACACTGTGCACGGCGTGGGGTATCGCCTGGCCGAGGGCCGAGATGGAGTTTAAGCAGAGCCTTGCCCAACGGATCATCATCGCGTTTGCGCTGATGAGCGCGTTGGTCGCCGGGGCGTTCGCCATGGGCATCGTGGCGACGGTCCACCTGGTGGAAGAAAAGCTGATTTCCGCCGGACTTGGCGGCGATCTGCAACGCCTGCTCCTGATGGACAGCGTCTCGGACTGGAACCATCGTCCGGAACCTGACCAGTTGTTTTATTTCAGCGGCGGCCCGGGTGACTTCGAGTTGCCCAAGGATCTGCGTCACCTGGAGCGTGGTTTCCACGAGGTGTTTCGCGAGCAATTGTCCTATCACGCCATGGTCGAGATCGTTGACGGTCGGCACTACGTGCTGTTGCAAGACCAGAGCGACTTCGAGGAACGTGAGCGCGTGCTGTTCGCCGTGGTGCTGGTGGGCTTCGTGCTCAGCTTGGCGCTGGCGGTATTCCTGGGCTGGGTCCTGGCACGTCGGGTGATGGCCCCCGTGGTTCGCTTGGCCCAGCAGGTACGGCATCGCGACCAGCTCCTCGGACTCGCTCCGCCGCTGGCTCCGGATTACGCCGCCGATGAAGTGGGCGAACTGGCCGTGGCGTTCGACGCGACACTGGGTCGGTTGCGCCAGGCCTTGACTCGCGAGCGGTTGTTCACCAGCGACGTGAGCCACGAGTTGCGTACACCGTTGATGGTCCTGGCGACCTCCTGCGAGCTGCTGTTGGAAAACCCGGCCCTGGATCCGCGTGGCCGCACGCAGGTGGAGCGCATTAGCCGGGCCAGCGAAGAGATGCGCGAGCTGGTGCAAACCTTCTTGATGCTCGCCAGGGCAGAGCGTGAAGACAACGGCATGTCACCTCGGCTGACCCTTGCCCAGGTGGCTGAAAACCTCCTCGGGGTGTGGCGTGGTCCCATCGAATCAAAAGGCCTCATGCTGATCTTCGAACCGGGGCAAACCGTCGACACGCTGTATAACGCCACATTCCTGACCGCGGTCATGGGCAACCTGCTGCGAAATGCCTTGCACTACACCGACCAGGGTTTCATCCGCCTCTCGTTGACCACTACCGGATTCGTGGTCGAGGACAGCGGCGTGGGCATCCCGGAGGAGAAGCGCGAGGCGATGTTCGAGCCGTTTGTACGCGGCAATGAAAAGCGTGGCGAGGGGCTGGGGTTGGGGTTGTCACTGGTGCAACGGATTTGCGAGAACCAGGGCTGGACGGTCAGCCTCAGCACGATGGAACCCAGCGGGTGCCATTTCGAGGTGGAGTTGAGTTCGAAGGGGTGAGCCCTTGGCTTGGAAAAGTCTTGTAAACATTGGGTTGTTTACATGACTTTTTTTTCACAAAGAGATGACAAACCAATTCATAAGGTGGGGCTGATCAGAAAGAGAGGCCCTCCTCAATGTCCAAACCCATCAAGCTCGATTTTTCCGAAAAATACGATGAGCAGCATGCCCGAAGATATTTTCGTAAGCATCGCAGCGGTGTGAGTCGCCGTCTTTCCAACCTGAGAGATCAACAACTGGCCAGGCGCGCGTTAGCGCTTGTGGGCGATCCGGGTCTGGTGCTGGATCTGCCCTGCGGTGCCGGGCGCTTCTGGCCCTTGTTGGCCGAAAAGCCGAATCGGGTGATCATCGGCGCGGACAATTCCCAAGCCATGCTCCAGACCGCATTGACGTCTCAACCGGCTGATGTCGTGAAACGGGTACAACCCTTGCACACTTCTGCGTTCGACATTGCTTTACCTGATAACGCCGTCGACAGCGTTTTTTGCATGCGTCTGTTGCACCACATCGGTGAACCCGCGCATCGACTGGCGATTCTCAGGGAATTGGAGCGTGTCACCCGCGATAGCGTGATCGTTTCGTTGTGGGTCGATGGCAATTTCAAGGCCTGGAAACGCAAGCGCGAGGAGCGCACTCGTGGGCAAAGAACCTACCAGAATCGATTTGTGTTACCGGTCGCTACAGTAGAAGAAGAGTTTCGGCAGGCCGGGTTTCGCATTCAGGAACGACTGGATTTTCTACCGCTGTATGCCATGTGGCGAGTTTACGTATTACGCAAGAGGTGACGGCATGGGTGTCCAGGTAGCGCAGGCATCAACGATTCCCTTTGACGACTTCGAATACTTCTGGAGTCAGCAGGGGGAGTGGGTGGAAGAACCCAATGTGCGCCGTGGCGGTGAAAGCGGTGTGCAGCGGATCAAGAGCAAGGATGGCAAGCTGTTGTATGCCAAGCGTCAGACCGGCCATATTCATCGCAGTTGGCTGTACCCGTTCGGTCGACCGACTGTGTTGCGTGAGCGGGATGCACTCCTGGCGTTGACCCGGCTTGGTGTGCGCGTCCCCCAGCTCATTTTCTGTGGTGCCCAGCGGGACCCGGTTCATAAGTGGCGTGCGCTGCTGGTGACCCAGGCACTCGAAGGTTTCGAAGAGATCAAGCATTGGTATGCCGCAGGTGGGCGCGAGCGTCATGGGGAAGCAGTGCATGACCAAATCCTCGCAGCATTGGCTGAAAGCCTGGCCCGCATGCACATGGGCCGTTGGCAGCATGGTTGTATCTACATCAAGCACGTGTTTGTGCGCGTGACCGGGGAGGGTGAGGCGGCCCGGGCCGAAGTGGCCTTGCTGGATTTTGAAAAGTGTCGCCAGCGCCTGACTGCCCGGAGCGCTGCATCCCATGACCTGAAGCAGCTGCGGCGCCATTCGTCGTTCAGCGACGCCGACTGGAAAAAACTCGTCTACTTTTATGAGGCGGCGTTTGGCAGCGCTATCAAAGGTTTATAGCGATGAAACTAGAAATTGCTAGAGGTTTATTTTTAGTAGGAGCCCTGGCAGTTGCATCGATGGCGGTGGCTGTATGGGAACAGCCGCGTTCGCAGATCCTCAGTGCTTCCCACATCGACGCCCATTGCCCTGTGCCCAGGGTGGTCAAGGCCAGCGAGGCGATCCGACCGGATAATGATCTGCTGCTGTTCATGTTCAGTCTTTCTCAAGGGATGAGGCCGCAGAGTTGAGCATCATGAAGCCAAAATAAAGGCCTCACCTATGTGAGGCCTTTATTTTTGCGTAGAGGTTCTTCAATGCCTCCCCCCGTCTGCAGCCAAATACTCACCCTGTGGCGAGGGAGCAAGCTCCCTCGCCACAACAGCATCCCGTACCAAAATGAGGTGTGTTTGAACAGTCCTCAGGGTTTGTCCGGCTTGGCCAGCAGTGTGTAGACGCAAGGCAGCACGAACAGTGTGAACAAGGTGCCAATCGACATCCCGGTAGCGATCACCGTGCCGATGTCGAAGCGGCTCACCGCACCGGCACCGGTGGCCAGGATCAGTGGCACCATGCCAAACACCATCGCCGCGGTGGTCATCAGCACCGGTCGCAGGCGAATCGACGCGGCTTGTTCCACGGCTTCCCGTGGCGTCAGGCCCTGTTCCTGGCGCAACTGGTTGGCGAATTCGACGATCAGGATGCCGTGCTTGCTGATCAGGCCGATCAGCGTCACCAGCCCCACCTGGGTATAGATGTTCATGCTCGACCAGCCAAGGAACAGCGGAATCAACGCGCCGCAAATGGACAGTGGCACCGTTACCAGGATCACCAGCGGATCCCGGAAGCTTTCGAACTGGGCCGCCAGCACCAGGAAGATAATCGCCAGGGCCAGGGCAAAGGTGACCCACAGTGCGCTGCCTTCCTGGACGAATTGTCGCGAAGCTCCGGCGTAATCGAAGGCGAACCCTACTGGTGCTTCTTCCCGGGCGATCTGGCGGACCGTCTCGATGGCTTCGCCCATGCTCACGATGGGAAAGCCGGAAATTGTGACCGCATTGAGCTGCTGGAACTGATTCAGTTGCCGTGGCCGCGCCCGGTCGCTGACCTTGATCAGGGTGGACAGCGGCAGCAGCTCACCCTGGGTATTTTTCACGTAGTAATTGTTCAACCAATCCGGGTTGTCTCGAAATGGCCGTTCAACCTGGGCAATGACCTTGTAGCTGCGTCCTTCGATGGTGAAACGGTTGATCTCGGATTCACCCAGCAGGGTTGCCAGGGTACCGCCCAGGTCCTGCATCGAAACCCCCATCTGGGCCGCCTTGGCGCGATCGATGTCTACCACCACCTCGGGTTTGTCGAAGGCAAGGTCAATGTCCATGAAGGCAAATTTGCCGGATTCCAATGAGCGTGCCTTAACCCGCTCGGCGATCTCCAACAGTGTGGCGTAATCCTTCGGCGAGTTGATGACGAAGGCAAATGGCAGGCCTTCGCCGGTGCCCGGCAGCGAGGGCAGGTTGAAGCCGAAAATCTGCAAGCCGGGAATGTTCTCCAGCTTGGCCTGGACTTCAGGCAGGATTTCCATCTGGGTGCGGCTGCGTTCGTTCCAGGGCTTGAGCAGGAAGCCGCCGATGCCGGACTGCACGCCGTTGTAGCCGTTGATCTGGAACGAGGAGTAGTACTCGGGGAACTCCTTGAAGATCGTGATGAAGTGATCGGTGTAGGCGTTCAGGTAGTCGAGGTTGGTCGTCTTCGGGGCATTGGCCATCATGAAAATGATGCCCTGGTCCTCGTCGGGTGCCAATTCGGACTTGGTGAACATGATCAGCACCGGAATCAGCAGCAGGATGATCCCGGCGAACACCAGCACTACCGGGCGGGCATTGAGGGTGCCGTGAAGCAGGCGCTGGTAGCGGCTCTTCAAGCGTTCGAAGACCACGTCCAACCGATGGGCCAGCCCCGACGGGTTCTCGTCATGACGCAGCAGCAGGGCGCACATCATCGGCGACAGGGTCAGGGCGACGATCCCGGAAATCACCACCGCCCCGGCCAGTGTCAACGCGAACTCCTTGAACAACGCTCCGGTCAGCCCTTCGAGCAGGCCAATCGGCGCGTACACCGCTGCCAGGGTGATGGTCATCGAAACCACCGGCATGGCGATTTCCCGAGCACCTTCAATCGCGGCCTCGAACGGGCTCTTGCCTTCCTCGATGTGCCGGTGGATGTTTTCCACCACCACGATGGCATCGTCCACCACCAGACCGATGGCCAGCACCATGGCCAGCAGCGTCAGGAGGTTCAGCGAGTAGCCCATCAATTGCATGAAGAACATCACGCCGATCATCGACAGCGGGATGGTCACCACCGGGATGACCACTGAGCGCAGTGCGCCGAGGAACAAGAAGACCACGACGATGACGATCAGCACCGCCTCGAACAGGGTTTTTACCACCTCGTCGATGGAAGCCTGGATGAACAGGGTGGCGTCGTAGGCGATCTCGGCCTTGAGGTTGGTCGGGAGCTGGGCCTCCATGTCCGGCATGATCTTGCGCACTTCCTTGATCACATCCAGCGGGTTGGCGCCGGGCGTGGCCTTGATCCCGATGTACACCGAGGGCGTGCCACCAAAGGAGCTGATGGTGTCGTAGTTCTCGGCACCCATTTCCACGCGGGCCACGTCCCGCAACAACACGCGGCTGTCGCCGTCGGTCTTGAGCGGGATCGCGGCGAAGGTCTCGGCGGACTTGAGTTCGGTGTTGGCGTTGATGCTGGTGACCACATACTCGCCTTTCACTTCACCGGCAGCGGAGAGGAAATTGTGCTGGCGCACGGCATTGGTCACGTCGGTGGCGGTCAGGCCGAAGCCGGCGAGCTTGACCGGGTCCAGCCACAGGCGCATGGCGAAGACCTGGTTGCCGAGAATCTCCGCTTCGGCCATGCCCGGCAGTGTCGCCAGCTTGGGCTGGATCACCCGTGAGAGGTAGTCGGTGATTTGCGGGTTGTTCAGTTCCTTGCTGAAGAAACTGATGTACATCAGTGCCGAGGCATCGGCGGCCTCGCGGCTGAGCACCGGGTCTTCGGCGTCCTGGGGCAGTTGGTTCTTGACCTCGTTGGCCTTGGCCAGCAGTTCGGTAAAGAGTCGGTCGCTGTTGGCGCCGATGCGGGCATAGACCGATATCACCGAGAAGTTCTGGCGGCTGACCGAGGTCATGTAGTCGATGCCTTCGGCACTGGCCAGGCTCTGCTGCATCGGTTGGGTGATGTAGCCCTGGATGGTTTCGGCGTTGGCCCCGGGGTAAGCGGTGGTCACTGTGATCAGGGCGTTTTCCATCTGCGGGTACTGGCGCAGGGGCAGCTTGCTCCAGGCCTGGAAACCCAGAAGCACGATCAACAGGCTGACCACGGTGGCGAGCACCGGACGGCGGATGAACGGATCGGTAAAAGCCATGGGGGTTCCTTGATCAGTCCGCGCGCGGCGGGCTGTTCTGTTCGGTCAGGGTCTTGTCGTCGCTGATGGCGATGGGCGTACCGTTATCGAGTTTGAGCTGGCCGGCGATCACGACTTGTTCGCCGCTTTGCACGCCTTTGGAAACCAGCACGTGCCCGTCGCGTCGCTCGCCGGTTTCAACGAAGCGCCGTTCGGCGATCAGGATCGGCTGGCCCTTGTCGTCTTTCTCGACACTGCCGTCGGCGGCTTTTTTCTGCGTCACCACGTACATGGAGTTGCCATAGAGGGTGTAGGTCACGGCGCTTTCCGGTACGACGATGCCGGCGGCCACGTCCGGCAGGATCACCTGCAGGTTGGCGAACATACCGGGCAGCAGTTTGCCGTCGGGGTTGGCCAGGGTGGCGCGCACCAGCACGTTGCGGGTGCTGTCCTCGACCTTGGGGTTGATCGCGCTGATGGTGCCGACGAAATTCTGCCCGGGATAGGCCGAGACGCTGACGTTGACTGACTGGGCAACCGCGAGCCTGGGCACCGTTTGCTCGGGGACGTAGAAATCCACGTAAAGGCTGCTGAGGTCCTGCAGGGTGGCGATCACTGTGCCGCTGGCCAGGTAGTCGCCGACGTCCACCTGGCGAATGCCAATGGTGCCGCTGAACGGCGCCAGGATGTGCTTCTTGGCCAACGATGCCTTGAGTTGATTGACCGTGGCCTGGTTCTTTTTCAGCTGTGCCGCGAGCCGGTCGAACTCGCCTTTGGAGATCGCCTGGCTGCCCACCAGTTGTCGGCCGCGACCGAAATCCAATTGTGACAGGCCAAGGTCGGCCTCGGCGGTTTCCAGCAGGGCGCTTTCGACGTCACTGTCCAGTTGCAGGAGCGGCTGGCCGGCCTTGACCTTCTGCCCGGACTGGAACTGCACCTTCTGCACGGTTCCGGCAGTTTCCAGGCTCAGGTCCACGCCTTGCAGCGCCTTGAGGCTGCCAACGGTCGGCAGACGGGCCTGCCAGGGCTGCTCGACGGCCTTGGCCACGGCGACGCTGACCGGTGGTTTCGGTACGGAAAACATCTGGATCTGCTGGTAGACGGAGAAGGCCTTGTAGCCGGCCAGTAACAGCACAACCAGCAGGACAACCCCCAACATGATCAGCATGCGGCGTCGCAGCATGTTCCACTTCCTTGGAAAAAAGCCGAGAGAAAAGACAGACAGGCGGGCACATTACTCTGAGTGTGCGGGCGATTCCAGCCGCTATAAGCCTGCCTGGCGTAGGAATATTCCCAAAAGTCAGGGCGCTTGGCGCCGATAGGCTTCGCTCCCTTGCATCAGGCCAGATGCAAATGGTTGTCCCAGAGCCCTGCCGGCAGATCCAGCGGTTTTGCAACCAGTTGTGTCTGCCGACAGTCGTAATAGCGGCAACGCCCCTGGCCCGACGTCACGACGAAACCGTCGGCCACCGCACCCACGCCGGCACAGTCCGGCAGCGGCGCATCCAGGCGTACTTCGCCACTGTCCAGGTCCCAGATGAAAAAGCGGTTGCCACGGGGCGCGGTCAAGGCCACCAGGCGCAGGTCGCTGTGCACGGCGACGCTGGCGGTGTAATGCCCCATGGCCTGCAATTGCTGCTCGGGCACCGGGAACGCCTGGAACGGCTGGCCTGGCCGCTTGATCGCCAGCAATTGCGAGGGCTCGTGGGCAGCGCCCATGAACTGCTGGCCGGAGACAATGGTGCCGTCGCGGGCGATGCCCAGGTGACGCACGCTGTTCATCGACTGGGCAAGGGTTTCCTTGCTCAACAGTGTGCCATCGCGTTGCATCAATACCAGGCTTGGCTCCATGGCGTTGAGGTTCATCTCGACCCGGCTCTCGGCCTCGGTGCGAATGCCGCCATTGGCCACCACCAGCGTCTCGCCGTCGGGCATCCATGACACCTGGTGCGGGCCGATGCCGTGGGTGGAAATCTCGCCGCTGTGCACCAGCCGCTCGCCTTCGAAACGGTACACGCCCAACAGGCCACGTCCCGGATCGGTGGTGTCGTTCTCGGTGGCATACAACCATTCGCCACTGTTATGGATCACCGCGTGGCCGTAGAAATGCCGGTTCGGCAACGAGGTGATGGTTTGCAGCAGCGCACCATCGCGCAGGTCGATCAGGTAGCTTTCGGTGCCGGGCCGACGGGCGACGAACAGCGCAATCGGCAGCGTCGGATGGTTGATGATGTCATGGCACCGCTGGCCGACCTGGGTGACGAACACCCGGCTGCCGTCCAGCCGATAGCCCACGGCGTAGTGCTTGCCGTCGCCATCGTCCCGTGCCGAAAGCAACAGCGGACTCTTGTCCTTCTGCTTGAACAGCGTCCAGCCGCCCAGGGTAACGGCGCCGAGCAGCAGACTGCCCAGTGCCAGAGCCTGACGTCGAAACATGATCAGTCACCGTCGTTGGCGTTGAAGCCCAATTGAATACCCAGCGCCTTGGCCAGTTCGCCTTCATGCAGGCGATGGACGACGTTGAGGCTGTCGTACAAATCGTTGAGTTGCTGGCGCCCGGCATCGTCGCCGAGCATTTCGCTCAGCGAACGCTGGCTGCTGGCGAACAGCTTTAACGAGGCGTCGTACGCCGCATCGATTTTGTCGGCCAGAGGCTTCTGGTCGCCTGGCAACAGACCGCGCAGGCCTTGGTTATCGACGCCCACCCAGACGGTTCGAGCGGCGCTCAGGCTGGCCTCCAGGCTTTGCAGCGACGACTGGCTGCGCCAGGCATCGGCCTGGAACGGTTGCGGCACGCCCTTGCTCTGGCGGCCCATTGGCGTACCGAGTTTTTTCTTCAAGGTGTCGAGGGCGGTGACCTGGACCCGCAGCAGATCGGCGATGGCTTCGTGGGAATCGGCGTAGCGCTGGTTCGGGAATTTGCTCATCTGGGCGAGCATGCCGTCGTTGGTGTTCCAGCGCGACAGGATCTCTTCGGCCAGTTGCTTCTGGCGCTCACCGATGGCGGTCAGCAGTGGGCAATACTTGGCTTTCTGTGCACTGTCGGCCATGTCGATCTTGGCGTCGAACAGCAGGTACTCATAGGCTGAGAGGCCCTGGACCACAACGCTGGACTTGGCCAGGGCCGCGGCGTCGATCTGCGGCTGGCTGTTGACCAGTTGCTCGACCTGACGGCCCACCAGGTTTTTCTTGTCGGGCCAGAACTGTACCTGCCAGGCGCGGTTACCCTCGGCCAGCGGACCGATCAGCAGCGGTTGTAACTCGGCCCAGGCTTTTTGTGCCTTGAGGAAGTCGGCGCGGGCGGTTTCCAGGTTTTCCTTGCCCTGGCAGAACGCCAGGGCGCTGGTCGCCAGTTGCCGGTCGGCATCGACCCAGCGGCTGTAGGTCGGCAGGATCACTTGCTTGGCGATGGCCGCCGAGGTGACCGCTTGCGGGTCTTGGGGCGAACAGGCTCCGAGGGCGAGGGCGGCGAGGCTGGTGAACAACAGCTTGGGACGGAACATGTCGGGCTCCCGTTTTTCGGAAAGTGCGTTTAAAGGGAATTCAGGAACGCCAGCAACGCAGCACGCTGCTGGGCATTGAACGATAAAACCTGTCGCTGCGCCGCTTGCGCTTCGCCGCCATGCCACAGCACGGCTTCGAGCAGGTTGCGGGCGCGACCGTCATGCAGGAACTGGGTGTGGCCGTTGACGGTTTCGGTCAGGCCGATGCCCCACAGCGGTGGGGTACGCCAGTCACGGCCGCTGGCCTTGAACTCACTGCGGTTGTCGGCCAGGCCTTCGCCCATGTCGTGCAACAGCAGGTCGGTGTAAGGACGGATGACCTGGTTCGCCAGTTCCGGTTCGGCGGCGTTGGTGGACGTGGTGTATTTCGGGGTGTGGCAGGACTGGCAACCGGCCTGGAAAAACAGATTCTTGCCGGCCAGCACCTGAGGTGAATTCACTTCGCGACGGGCTGGCACGGCGAGGTTGCGGCTGTAGAACAGCACCAGGCGCAGGATGTTGTCGCTGACTTCCGGCTCGCCGTCGGGGCCGTTGCCGCTGGGGGCGCGCTTGCAGTCGACCTGGGTCTCGGTGCAATCGTCGAAGGGCCGCAGGCGGGTCGTCAGCCCCATGTCACCAGAGAACGCGTGGACGTTCTGTTGGTTGAGGTTGGGCTGCCCGGCCTTCCAGCCGAAGCGCCCCAGTACGGTTTTTTGCTGGGCATCGTCCCAGACCTGGTTGGGGCGCCCGGCGATGCCGTTGTTCTCGCGCGCCTGGGCCTCGGCGTTCGCCAGGATGGCTTCGTCGGGGATCGCCTCCAGCAGCCCCAGGCCGATCATCGGCGGCGCGACGCGGGCGGAGAAGCGCGTGTCCGGGTGCATCGGTCCATAAGCCAGTTGCGTGATCTGCAGGCTCGGCTTGCGCAGTTCCACGACGGTGCCGTCCTTGAAACGCACGGGCACGGGGGTGTAATCGACTCGCACCTTGCCTTCGGGGGCGACGCCGGGCACAGACATATCCTGCAACTGCCCACCGTAAACCGGTTCCGGCACTACCCCCAGTTGTTCGATGACCTTGGTGTAGGCCGGCGCGTCGGGGATCGAAAGGCGCACCAGCATCGACACCGCGCTGGTCGCGTCCGGCGCCGGCGGATGACCGCGACCGTCCTTGACGTGGCAATTCTGGCAGGCGTTGGTGTTGAACAAAGGCCCGAGGCCGTCGCGGGCGGTGGTGGTCGATGGCGCGATCACCCAGGGGCTGCGGAAGAAACTGTTGCCGACACTGAAGTCCACGCGCCGTGAGGGTGGCAGGTTGGCCGAGGGCAGGGAGAAGGCATTCTGATCGGTCTTGCGCACCGTTGCGGCGCCACCGGACCGGGCTTCGCCGGGTTCGGCCTGGATAAAACGCGGGGCATCATCGCAGGCACTCAGGCCCAAGGCCATGAACAGCGCGCAAAAACGAAGAGGCAACGACGGCATCGGGCATCCAGGGAGAGCGAAACGGGGGCGCAAAGTCTAACAGGGCGGGGCGCTTTGAATAAGAGGAATTATCGTTTGGTTCGAGGGGGCTGTTTGATTCATTGTGGCGAGGGAGCTTGCTCCCTCGCCACAGGCTCATCCCTCAGGGTTGGCCAATAGCCCCCGGCACCAACGGCAACTCCAGGCTGGCGATGAATCCGCCCCCTGGGTGATTGGCCAGCACCAACGCGCCACCATGGCGTTCGGCGGCACGGCGCGCAATGGCCAGGCCCAGGCCATGGCCGGCGGCGGTCTGGCCGGGCGCTCGGTAGAACGGCTCGCCCAACTGACCCAAGTGTTCGGCGTCCACCCCAGGCCCGTGGTCGCGCACGCTGATCAGGATCCGTTCGCCCTGGCGCACCGCGCGCATCTCGATGGGTTGCCCGGCTGGGTTGAAGCGCTGGGCGTTGCGCAGCAGGTTATCCACCGCCCGTTCGATCATGGTTGGCCAGCCCTTCAGGGCCAGGTTCGGTTCCGTTTCCAGTTGCACGCTCTGTTCGGGGGAAGCCAGTTGCGCATCTTTTTGCAGGGTAATCAGCAGATCGTTGAGATCCACCTCTTCAGCGCTGGCGTTGTCGGCATCGACCCGAGCCAAGACCAGGATTTCGCTGATCAGCGCTTCCAGGCGATCACATTCGCGGGTCAGGCGCGGCCAGAGCTTTTCCCGTTCCTCGGGGCTGGCCCGTTCTGCCAGTGCCAGGGCGATGCGCAACCGGGCCAGAGGCGAGCGCAGTTCGTGGGAGACATCTCGCAATAGCTGCCGTTGACTCGCAATCAGGCTTTGCAGGCGTGCCCCCATACGGTTGAAATCGGTGGCCAGCACGCCGAACTCGTCCCGACGGTTGGCCAGCTTGGCGAGGCTGTTCTGCTGGTAGGTGGCTTGGCCCAGGTCATGTACGGCGCCGCGCAGACGGTTCAGCGGGCGAGTGATGGAGAAGGTCACCAGCAGACTGAACAGGGTCAGCACCACCAGGGCGATCCCCAAGGCACTGAGGGGCCACAGCAAGCTGTCGCGGTGCCAGGCGTCCAGTTCGGGGTGGGGGATGCGGTAAATGAACAGGTACGTGTCGCCGGTTTTTGCGCTGGTGAACTCATCGGTCAGTCGCCGCCACGGCAGGCGTCGGTCATCGTTGTTCTGTCGCGCCTCGAAGGCTGCCGCGCGACGCGGGAAGGTGCCGCGCACCACCGGGTCGCCGCTCTCGTTGAGCACCTGGACGTCGATGTGGTACTGGCGCTTGCGCCCTTGCAGGATGTCCTGCGCCGCCTCTTCGCCCTGGCTTTCGTAGGTTCGCGTCCACTCTTCGGCCAGGGTGTTGAGACCCGGATGGCGGCTGAGGATCCAGGCGTCCTGGTTGAGCATGTGGCCCATGAGAATCGACAGCCCTGCAACCAGGGCGATGGCCAGCCAGAAACTGGCCAGGATGCGCCAGAACAATGAACGCACGGTAAATCCTCGAAAACAAAGAAAGCCCAACGGCGGTTGCCGTTGGGCTGGGGCACTTCAGTACATTATTGCGCTTTTTGCGGTTGCTGCGCTTTCCAGGCCTTGAACTCGGCCCATTCGGCGCGGCGCTCGGCTTGCTTCTTCTGGATCGCGTCGAACTCTTTTTGCTGCTCAGGCTTGAGCAAACCACGGATCTGGGCGTCGACTTTCTGGTGTCGGGCCTCCATTTCGTCTTTCATGGCTTTTTGATCGGCTGGCGACAGTTTGGCCAGGTACTTGTCGACCAGTTCCCGTTGTTCGTGGCGCTGTTCGCCCATGATATGGCGAATCTGTTGGCGTTGTTCGCGGCTCAGGTCCAGTTGGCTGAAGGGACCTTTGTCGTGCATCTGGCCGCCATGACGCGGGCCGTCCATCGGACCCATCGGGCCGGCGTCTCCAGGCATGGCCATGGCGACGGTGGGCAGGGCGGCAGCGAACATCAGAGCGATAAGGGTCTTGCGCATGGGGTATCTCCTTGTCTCATTCCCGGTCAGTTCCGGATGTGTGCAGATTACGGAGATCAAGGTCAGCGGCGGTCAGGGGAGGGTAAAGCTTGGGTAAAGACGATTTGGTGCGGAGCTGACAAACACCGGCCACTCAGCGTCAGGCCTATCACCTGTAGGAGCTGTCGAGTGCAGCGAGGCCGCGATCTTTTTCCAGACAATTGAGTCGCAAGGGAACGCCTACAAGTCAGGATCAAACGATCGCAGCCTTCGGCAGCTCCTACAGGCTGTAGTAATAGCCACGGCTACGCAGGGCCACGATGCGGGGGCGGCCGTCGGAGTGGGGGCCGATTTTCTTGCGCAGGTTGCTCACGTGCATATCGAGGCTGCGGTCGTACAGGGTCAGCTTGCGGCCCAGGGCGATCTGCGCCAGTTCCTGCTTGTCCAGTGGCTCGCCCGGTTGCTTGAGCAACGCTTCTAGCAGGCGGCTTTCGGATACGGTGAGGGTCTGTTCCTGTTCATCGATGCTGACCACGCCACGCACCGGGCTGAAGGTCAGGTCACCCAGTTCGATCTGGCTGGACACTGCCGCCGGGTGGCTGCGGCGCAGCACGGCGCGCAGACGGGCGGTCAGTTCACGCGGGTCGCAGGGTTTGGCCAGGTAGTCGTCGGCCCCCAGTTCGAGGCCAAGGATGCGGTCCAGCGGTTCGCCACGGGCCGAGAGCATCAGCACCGGCAGATCCGGATGATCGCTGCGTAGCTGCTTGAGCAGTTCCAGGCCGCTACCGTCGGGCAGCATCACATCCAGCACCACCGCCGCCGGGGCGGTTTCGGCCAGGGCTTTGCGGGCGCTATGGCCATCGTGGCAGGCGCGGACCTGAAAACCTTCCTGGCCCAGCCAACTGCCAAGGAGCTCACACAGCTCCTGGTCATCATCAATCAGTAACAGCTCACTCATGACTCACTCAATTTAGCCATTGCCGACGTTGTCTACGTCCACCGCTGGCAAAGATACCGCAGAGCAGGGCCAATAGCGCTACCCCGGCGCCAATGACGAACCATTGCTGTTGATCGGTCAACAAGCGTGGCAGGGGGTTGGACTGGGCTTCCTTGAGTTGCAGCTTCAGGCGCTGGTTCTCCTGGCGCAACCGGGCGAGCAAGGCACTCTCGCGTTCGCTGTCGGCGTTTTGCAATTGTTTGCTCAACTCCTCGCGCTGGCGCTCGCTGTCTTTCAAGCGTTGCTGCAGTTCGGCGATCTGGCCGCCGGCACTCAGGGACAAGGGCGCCGAATGGCTGCCCTCGGTGCTCTCCTCGCCATGGGCGGGTGCCCCGATCGCCAACGTGACCCATAACAGGCACAACGGACCTTTGCGCATTGCCACTCCTGATTTCCAATCGAGATTAGAAAGGTTGTCGGCAGGCAAACGAGAACAATGAGCAATTGAGCGCAATGAGCCGCGCAGGCTCATTGCGCTTGGGGATTTACGGCAGGACTTGCTTGAACGGCTTGACCACGACATTGGCATAGACACCGGCCGCAACAAACGGATCGGCCTCGGCCCAGGCTTGGGCGGCGACCAGGGAATCGAACTCGGCCACGATCAGGCTGCCAGAGAAACCCGCTGCGCCCGGGTCATTGCTATCTACCGCCGGGTGCGGGCCGGCCAGCACGATACGGCCTTCGGCCTTGAGCTGTTGCAGGCGTGCAAGGTGCTCGGGGCGAGCGGCCAGGCGTTTTTCCAGGGAGTTGGCGACGTCGGTGGCAATGATTGCGTAGAGCATGTCAGTCCTCGGCTTTTGGCGTAGTGGGGTCGGCATCGTGCAGATGACGGGACAGGTAGATGCCCTGGCCAATCAGGAACAACAGCGTCATGCCCAGGCTGCCGAAGACCTTGAAGTCGACCCAGTAGTCCTGGAACGTGAACGCAACGAATAGATTGGCGGCACCACAGAACAGGAAGAACGCGATCCAGGCGATGTTCAGCCGGGTCCAGATCAGGTCTGGCAGGCTGATGGCGTGGCCCATGATGCGCTTGATCAGCAGGCGATCACCGATGAAGTGGCTGCCGATGAAGGCCAGGGCGAACAGCCAGTTGACCACCGGGGCTTTCCATTTAAGGAAGGTTTCGCTGTGGAAGGCCAGGGTCAGGCTGCCGAACACAAGGCAGGCGATCAGGGTCAGCCACTGGCTTTTCTCCAGCTTGCGCTGGGACACGAACAGTGCGCCATAAACCACCAGGGAACTGATGATCAGCACTGCGGTGGCGCTGTAAATACCGCCTACAGTCAAGGAGTGACCGGCGATATCGACGGTTCGTGGATCAAGTTTGTAGACGATGAAAAACAGCAGGAGCGGGATGAAGTCGATGAATTGTTTCACAGTGGCAGCCAGAAGCAGGATGTGGCGGCATAATAACAAACATCCTTGGCCGCGATAGGGCCAGCTGATTTGAGGTAACAAACTCTCGTGAATGTTGATTTGCACTGCCATAGCACGGCCTCCGATGGTGCCCTGGCGCCTGCGGTTCTGGTGGCGCGGGCGTTCGAGCACGGCGTGCGGGTCCTGGCCCTGACCGATCACGACACCCTTGAAGGTCTCGACGAGGCCCGCAGCGCCGCGACTGCGCTGGGCATGCAACTGGTCAATGGGGTCGAGTTGTCCTGTACCTGGGGCGGGGCGACCATTCACGTGCTGGGCTACGGTTTTGATGTGAATGCGCCGGCGCTGGTCCAGGCCATCGCGCAACTGCACGACGGCCGCTGGCTACGCTCCGAAGAGATCAGCCGCAAACTGGCACTGAAGGGCATGCCCGGTGCCCTGGACGGTGCCCGGCAGATCCAGCAGGAGCTGGGCGACAGCGGCAACGCACCGGCCCGGCCGCACTTTGCCGATTGGATGGTGCACGAAGGGTTCGTCAAGGACCGCGCCGAAGCGTTCCGCAAATGGCTGGGGGCCGGCAAGCTGGGGGACGTCAAGCAGCACTGGCCGACGCTGGAGCAGACCGTCGAAACCCTGCGGGCCGCCGGGGCCTGGGTCAGCCTGGCGCATCCGTGGCACTATGATTTCACCCGCAGCAAGCGTCGTCGCCTGGTCGCCGACTATATTCAAGCAGGGGGCCATGCCATCGAGGTGGTCAACGGCCATCAGCCGGCCGAGCAGGTCGGCAGCCTGGCGATTCTGGCCCGTGAGTTCGGTCTGCTGGTCACCGCCGGCAGTGATTTCCATGGCCCTGGAGGCTGGTCCGAGATCGGCGAATATCGCCCGTTGCCGGAAGATCTGCCGCCACTATGGTGTAGATTCAAACATGATCTCGTTACCGCCGCCGTCTGAACAGGTAGAACACGTGAGTCAATTTTTCCAGATTCATCCGGAAAACCCGCAGGCGCGCCTGATCAAACAGGCCGTGGAAATCATCCGTGGTGGTGGTGTGGTGGTCTATCCCACCGATTCCGCCTACGCCATTGGTTGCCAGATCGGTGACAAGAACGCTGTTGAGCGGGTAAGACGCCTGCGTCAGTTGGATGACAAGCACAACTTCGCGCTGATCTGCAGCGACCTGTCGCAACTTGGCCTGTTCGCCAAGATCGACACCGGCACCTTCCGTCTGCTCAAGGCCCATTTGCCGGGGCCGTACACCTTTATTCTCAACGCCACGCGGGAAGTCCCGCGGCTGTTGCTGCACCCGAAAAAACGCACCATCGGCCTGCGGGTGCCGAGCCATCCCATTGCCCTGGCGCTGCTGGCGGAACTGGGCGAGCCGCTGATGAGCGTGACGCTGATCATGCCCGGCGACACGGAGCCGTTGACCGACCCCTATGAGATGCGCCAGATACTCGAACATCAGGTGGACTTGATCATCGATGGCGGTTTCGGTGGCATGTCGGCGTCCACGGTGATCAACCTGGCCGACGGCGAGCCGCAGGTGGTACGTGTCGGTTGTGGCGACCCGGCGCCGTTCATGGTCGAGGCCTGAATGTCGGCTGTGGAAACAGTGGAAAGCGCCGACAGCCAGGCCGGCGCCCAGCAGGAGCTGCCGTTCGCCATGGTTTATGGCCAGGCGGTCATGGAAATGCCCCTGGACTTGTACATTCCGCCGGACGCGCTGGAAGTGTTTCTCGAAGCCTTCGAGGGCCCGCTCGATCTGCTGCTGTACCTGATCCGCAAACAGAACATCAACATCCTCGACATCCCCGTGGCGGAAATCACCCGCCAGTACATGGGCTATGTGGAGCTGATGCAGTCGGTGCGCCTGGAGCTGGCGGCTGAATACCTGGTGATGGCGGCCATGCTCGCCGAGATCAAGTCACGGATGCTGCTGCCGCGCTCGGCCGAGGTCGAAGCGGAAGAAGACGACCCGCGGGCCGAGCTGATCCGCCGCTTGCAGGAATACGAGCGCTTCAAGGTCGCGGCCGAAGGCCTCGATGGCTTGAACCGGGTCGGGCGCGATGTGGTGGTGCCCAAGCTCGATGCCCCCGAAGCGCGGGCGCGCAAGTTGCTGCCGGATGTCAGCCTGGAAGAGTTGCTGATGTCCATGGCCGAGGTCCTGCGCCGCGGCGATATGTTTGAAAGTCACCAGGTCAGCCGCGAAGCGCTGTCCACCCGCGAACGCATGAGCGATGTGCTGGAGCGGCTCAAGGGCGGCGGCTTTGTGCCGTTCGTCGAGCTGTTCACCGCCGAGGAAGGGCGGCTGGGTGTGGTGGTGACGTTTATGGCGGTCCTGGAATTGGTCAAGGAATCCTTGGTCGAGCTGGTGCAGAATGAGCCGTTCGCAGCGATCCACGTGCGGGCACGAGCCGAATAACGAGCAAATCAATGAATCTGACTGAACCCCGCGAGCTGGCCCCCTTGCTTGAAGCTTTCCTGTTGGCCTCGGGAAAGCCGCAATCGATGGAGCGGCTGTTCGAACTCTTCGAAGAAGGCGAGCGGCCTGAGCCGGCCGTGTTCAAGAAAGCCCTGACACTGCTGGGTAAATCCTGTGAGGGGCGGGCTTTCGAGCTCAAGGAAGTGGCTTCCGGTTATCGCCTGCAGATTCGCGAGAAGTTCGCGCCCTGGGTCGGGCGTCTGTGGGAGGAACGGCCGCAACGCTATTCCCGCGCCATGCTCGAAACCATGGCGTTGATCGCTTATCGCCAACC
The DNA here is from genome assembly GCF_004786035.1 of Pseudomonas viciae. NCBI lineage: Bacteria > Pseudomonadati > Pseudomonadota > Gammaproteobacteria > Pseudomonadales > Pseudomonadaceae > Pseudomonas > Pseudomonas viciae. Next base: position 5,218,030 of record NZ_CP035088.1, on the reverse strand, counting down.
GATCACCCGGGGCGAGATCGAGGATGTACGGGGCGTGGCGGTCAACAGCCATATCGTCAAGACGTTGCTGGAGCGTGAGTGGATCCGGGTCGTCGGCTATCGCGATGTGCCGGGCAAGCCGGCGATGTTCGCCACCACCAAGGCTTTTCTCGATCACTTCAACTTGAAGAATCTGGACGACCTGCCGCCCCTGGCTGAACTGCGGGAGCTTGAACCCGAGCCGATGCTGGACTTCGACGACGCCCCGGTGCCCCAGGGCCTGCAGGAACTGGCCGACGCCAGCGCCGAGCCGGAGGAGCCCAAGGAGGAGACCAGTTTCCACACGTTGTTGTTGGAGCTGGACACCATGGAGGAGGGCCTAAAGACCGATTTCGACGACCTGCTGCGTGAAGGCCCCGGTCCTGAAGGCGAGCCGGATGAACTCTCGCCGCCCGACGGTGAAGTTGAGCTTCAGACCGAGCCTGAACCCGAGCCTGAAGAAGACATTCTTGGCGTTGCCGAGGCTCGGGAAAAACTCCTGGCCGCCGTCGCCGCCCTCGAACCGCGTGAACCCGAGCCTGAGCTGAGCGATGAAGAAGCCGAAGCCCGGGCCTTGGCTGAAGCGATTGAAAACGAACGGCGTCAGTTCGACGATTGATCTCGTTTTTTGGAACACACCTCTGTGGCTCCGCGACCGGAGCACCGCTATCGCGAGCAAGCTCGCTCCCACATGAATACAGTGCATCACCGGTCGGCGGAAAAACCGCTGAGCGTGGGTTGATCAACTAGTCTCTGATGCGCAAACGCCACAACAGGCGTATGATTCGCGACCCTTTGGCGATCCCTTCGTCGAAGACCCGTTTTCAAAGTGTCAGGCCTGGCCTGACCCGACCACACCGGGAGGTGCCCAGAATGAAAGACCTAGACCAGAACGACAGCCAGGAAATCGGCCCAGCAGGCGAGAAACTGCAAAAAGTCCTCGCCCGTATCGGCGTAGGCTCGCGCCGCGACGTGGAAGCCTGGATCACCCAGGGCCGGATCAAGGTCAACGGCAAAGATGCCACCTTGGGCCTGCGTGTCGACATGCACGACGCCATCACCATCGATGGCAAGGTGATCAAGCGCGAAGAGGCCGCCGAAACGGTGCGCCGCGTGATCATGTACAACAAACCCGACGGCGAGATCTGCACCCGTGACGACCCGGAAGGCCGTCCGACCGTGTTCGATAAAATGCCACGTCCGAAAGAAGGCCGCTGGATCAACATCGGTCGCCTGGACATCAACACCACCGGTCTGCTGATGTTCACCACCGACGGTGAGCTGGCCAACCGTTTGATGCACCCGTCCTACGAGATGGACCGCGAATACGCCGTGCGCGTACGTGGTGAAGTCGATGACGAAATGATCGAGCGCCTGAAGGCTGGCGTCGTGCTGGAAGACGGCCCGGCGCGTTTCACCGACATCAAGCAGGCGCCCGGCGGTGAAGGCTTCAACCATTGGTACCACTGCGTGGTGATGGAAGGCCGTAACCGTGAAGTGCGTCGCCTGTGGGAATCCCAGGGGCTGGTGGTCAGCCGCCTGAAGCGCGTGCGTTTCGGCCCGGTGTTCCTCAACTCCGACCTGCCGATGGGCCGCTGGCGCGAAATGAGCCAGTATGAAGTCGACATCCTGGCGGCCGAAGTAGGCCTCAAGCCGGTGGCGATGCCGCAGATGACCGCCAAGAGCAAGGACAAACTGGAGCGGATGCAGCGTAAATCCTCGCGTCCGATGGGCAAGACCGAGCGCGTGCGTACCCTGCGTCCGGCTGCTGACGGTGCGCCGACCGGCCCACGTCCTTCGCGCGAGCCACAGATCGAAGGCGAGCGCCCGGCCCGCAAGCCAGCACCACGCCAGGATGGCGAGCGCGGCCCGCGCACGCCACGCCCGGCCAATGGCCGCACTGAACGCAGTGAAGGTCGCGGTGCTCCTGCAGGCCGTGGCACGCCAGTGGCTGATCGCCCGGCCGACACCAAGCGCCCGGCCAAGCCCGCACCGAAAAAGCGCCCGGGCATCGTCCTGGTCGACCGCGACACGCCATCGGGCAAGCGCCGTGGGGCACCGGCAGGTTCCGGGCAGCGTCCGGGGTTTGGGCGTCGCAAGCCGGAGTGAGGCAGCTGTGAGTTTCTAGCTGCAAGAAAAAACGCCAACCCCTTGTGGTTGGCGTTTTTTTTTAGCTTGGTTTAGTGATGCGGTACAGATAGTCCGCCATCGCGAGCAAGCTCGCTCCTACACTGGGACGGTGTCGGTCGCAGATCTTCCATTCGCTGAAGCTCAACTGTGGGAGCGAGCTTGCTCGCGATGGCGGCATCAGCCTTACAGAAATCCCAACCTAAAGCACAAACCGCCCATCAAACATCGGCTCATTATCGAGCGCCAACATCCCCCGCTCAAAAATCAGATCCAGATGATGGCTACCCTTGGCCCCGCCACCGAGCCCCAGGTGCAGGCCGCAATGGCGCTCCTCGAAACCGGCATTGCGGGCGTACAGGCTCTTGACCCCTTCGTTGGTGCCGATCCCCAGTTCCTCGATGCGGCGGTTGGATGGGTTGGCGTCCAGGTACTTGTTGAAGTCGTGCTCCAGGCCTGGCACGTCGGTGGCGATTTTCTGGATGGTGGAGTCTTCAATCCACAGCTCCAGCGGCGATTGCAGCACGCCGTATTTGCGCGCAAACGGGATGGTGCTCAGGAATGTGCCGAGGAAACTCACCCGGCCATTGATGGTGTCGCTGTGGGTGGCGATTTCGCCGGGGGCCAAGTCATAGTTGCCGAGGCCGTTGATGTCGGTCCATTTTTTGACGCTGTGCAGGGGCGTGTCGAAATACGACCCCAGGTCATCCTGGAAGCTCAAGGTTGTCGCCTGGGACATGCGCCGGATCAGGTGGCTGTTGAGCCCGGCGATGCGCTGGGGAATGACGCTGAAGGTGTCGTAGAAATAATCGCCGTAGTCCTTGAACAGTAGCGATTTCTTCCAGTTGTCGGCCATCACGCCTTGCAGCGCGCGGACAAAGTCCGGGCCTTCGGGGCGCGGGTTGGGCAGGGTGGAGGAGTCGTAGAAGAAAATATACAGATCGCTGTCGGCAATGGCTTTGGACAGGCGCTCGGTGGGTTCAAGGTCCAGGCGCATGGCGCTGAACCGGAAGGGCGAGCCACTGCCGGCCTGTTCGGCGATGGCACCGGTCAGTGCTTCGTAGTCGGCGGTATGGCCGAGCAACACCTTGGCGGGCTGGATGCCGGCCAGGGCGGGATGGTGTTCGAGGTAGTAAAGGAAATGTGAGATGGCTCGTTGTGTGTCCATGCTTTTTCTTCCCCTGACAAATGTAGTTGGCTTCCCTGACACATCCGCGACAGTGGCGGAGCTGACCGGCCGGATCAGCACCGCCGGGTAGTGCTTAGAGCGGCCACATCGCCGTGCCGAACGGAACGACGGCGTCGGCTTGCATCATTTCAACGGCGGCCTCATGGGTCGGTGCTTCAAACCATTCGTCCAGTTGCAGTTCGGTTTCCAAGTCTTTGTCCAGTGCTTGCATAGTGAATCTCCTAGATGACTTTTACGGAAAGTGCGGAGCGATGGGCTGAGTGAAAACTGACCGCAAGCGCCACCGCAAAACTTGCCGGCACGATGCGTGGGCAAGTCGCTGAAACCTAGTCCAGGGTTTTTTGGAATGCAAAAAATAATTTTATTTTTTTCTTTTGAATTTTTTATTCCATTTTCGGCGAAGAAATTACTCATTCAAAAACAGCCGGCTGAAGAGTTTTTTTATTAGGTAGCTACCTACCGTCAATTTGCAGTCGGGTTACGGAAATTCCTACGTGGAAATGATGCGTTACAGGTTGTAAAGAAATACTGACGATTGGCGCCCGTGGGGATGGCCGGGAACGGTGTTTTCAAAGGCTGTAAGAAAAAACTTCCGCAGGGCCTGTGCTGGTGGGTTTTCCAGGGCTCTGACCCGCTTGTTTCAAGTCTGCGGGAAGGGTGAGATGCGTCCCATGCCTGTCGTGCAGGTGCATAACAAGAAGGAGGCGCAATGAACGCCGTAGCTCGATTCCATTTCTCCCGTCGTGGCGTTTTTCGCGCCACACCCATCGAGGGCTCGCAAGGGCCTGGACGCATTTTTGCAGTCGCCCGAGACCTTCGAGGCGGCCACGTGCAATCCCGGCAAATGACACGCTGATCTGGTGGTGTCTGGCAGCAGGGGGTCGGCGGTGTACAATGCGCCGCGTTTTACTGTGACCCTTCGCGTACCCACGCACTTTCAAGGTTATCCGCCTTGTTCACTCCGCCACGTCACAAGCGTGTCGGGTTCGATTTCGTCACAGATAAAAACAAACAGGTGACGCATGACCGTTGTTAAAACGCTGAATTCCTGGTGCCTGCGCTGGGGTTTGATCGGCGCTGCTTGAAATCCGATTTGAGCGGCAACGTCTAACGAACATCATCAAACCTTGCGTGAGACCCTTTTCATGAGTGGACAAAACTCGCATTCAGGCGAGCTGAAACGCGGCCTGAAAAATCGCCACATTCAACTGATCGCCCTCGGCGGCGCGATCGGCACCGGCCTGTTCCTTGGTTCGGCGGGGGTGCTGAAGTCAGCTGGCCCGTCGATGATCCTCGGCTACGCTATTTGCGGTTTCATCGCCTTCATGATCATGCGCCAGTTGGGCGAAATGATCGTCGAAGAGCCGGTGGCCGGTTCCTTCAGTCACTTTGCCCACAAATACTGGGGCGGTTTCGCCGGGTTCCTGTCGGGCTGGAACTGCTGGATTCTCTACATCCTGGTGGGCATGTCCGAGCTGACGGCGGTGGGCAAGTACATCCACTACTGGGCGCCGGACATTCCAACCTGGGCCTCGGCTGCCGCGTTTTTTGTGCTGATCAACGCGATCAACCTGGCCAACGTCAAAGTCTTCGGCGAGGCCGAATTCTGGTTCGCGATCATCAAGGTCGTGGCGATTGTCGGCATGATTGCCCTGGGCAGCTACTTGCTGGTCAGCGGTCACGGCGGCCCACAAGCGTCGGTGACCAACCTGTGGGCCCACGGTGGATTCTTCCCCAACGGCGTGAGCGGGCTGGTGATGGCCATGGCGATCATCATGTTCTCCTTCGGTGGCCTGGAGATGCTTGGCTTCACCGCGGCTGAGGCGGACAAACCGAAAACCGTGATCCCCAAGGCTATCAACCAGGTGATTTACCGGATCCTGATTTTCTACATCGGTGCCCTGGTGGTGCTGTTGTCCCTGACCCCTTGGGACAGCCTGCTGACCACCCTCAACGCCTCCGGCGATGCCTACAGCGGCAGCCCGTTCGTGCAGGTGTTCTCGATGCTGGGCAGCAACACGGCGGCGCACATCCTCAACTTCGTGGTGTTGACCGCTGCGCTGTCGGTGTACAACAGCGGCACTTACTGCAACAGCCGCATGTTGCTGGGCATGGCCGAGCAGGGCGATGCGCCCAAGGCTTTGGCGAAGATTGACAAGCGTGGCGTGCCGGTGCGTTCGATCCTCGCCTCGGCTGCGGTCACGCTGGTGGCGGTGTTGCTGAACTACCTGATCCCGCAGCATGCGCTGGAGTTGCTGATGTCCCTGGTGGTCGCGACCCTGGTGATCAACTGGGCGATGATCAGCTACTCGCACTTCAAGTTCCGCCAGCACATGAACCAGACCCGCCAGACGCCGCTGTTCAAGGCGCTGTGGTACCCGTACGGCAACTACGTCTGCCTGGCGTTCGTGGTGTTCATTCTGGGCGTGATGTTGTTGATCCCCGGCATCCAGATCTCGGTCTATGCGATTCCGGTGTGGGTGGTGTTCATGTGGGTGTGCTACGTGATCAAGAACAAGCGCAGTGCCCGGCATGAAATGGCCGTGGCAGCGGCTGCCAAGTAAGCACGAAACCCTGTGGGAGCGAGCTTGCTCGCGATGGCGTTGGGTCAGCAGCATCAATGGTGACTGACACGCTGCAATCGCGAGCAAGCTCGCTCCCACAAGGTTGATCGTTGGCTGGGGGATTCGGGGTATCCTGTGGGGCCTGAACCCGGACGTTTTCCATGCTGGCGATTTCCAACACTGTGCACATCCCGGACGCCGAGATCGAGTTGACGGCCATCCGCGCCCAAGGCGCCGGGGGGCAGAACGTCAATAAGGTGTCCAGCGCCGTGCACTTGCGCTTCGACATTCCGGCCTCGTCCTTGCCCGAGTTCTACAAGGAGCGCTTGCTGGCCTTGCGCGACAGTCGCATTACCAGCGACGGCGTGCTGATCATCAAGGCCCAGCAATATCGCACGCAGGAACAGAACCGGGCCGATGCCCTGGAGCGCCTGAGCGAACTGATCCTCAGCGCCACCAAGGTCGAAAAGAAGCGCCGCCCGACCAAACCGACCCTGGGCTCGAAAAAACGTCGCCTGGAATCCAAGACCAAGCGCGGCTCGATCAAGGCCGGTCGCGGTAAGGTGGACTTCTAGTTTTTCTCCCGCCCTTGGCGAGACCCCGGTGCCTGCCGGTACAGGTAGACACTCAGCGACAACCCGGCCAGGGCTGCCAGTGCGGCGAACAAAAAGATCGAAGCAAAGCCAAAGCCTGCCGCAACTGCACCAGCCAGTGGGCCGGTGATCCCCAGCGACAAGTCGATGAACAGCGAGTAAGCACCCACCGCCGCCCCACGGCTGGAGGCCGGTACCAGGTTGACCGCTTCCACGCCGAGCGCCGGGAACACCAGGGAAAAGCCGAAACCGCTCAACGCCGCACCCGCCAGGGCCCAATGGGCATCCGGTGCGAGCCACAGCAGCAACAGGCCGAAGGTTTCCACCGAGAGGCAGACGATCGCTACGCGGAAGCCGCCCAGGCGGTTGATCAGGTTGCCGAACAGCAAACGCGCGCCGATGAAGCTGGCGCCGAACAGACTCAGGCACAGCACCGCGTTGTCCCAATGCTGTGTTGCGTAATACAGGGTGATGAACGTAGCGATGGTGCCAAACCCGATGGAGCCCAGGGCCAGGCCACAGCCGTGCGGCAAGACGCGCCCCAGCACGTGCATGAACGGCAGGCGCTCGCCAGCGACGATGGGCGCAGCGGTCTTGCGCCAGGCCAGTGCCAACCCCAACAAACCCAGCAAGATAATGCTGACGCCCATGCTCCACAGCCCCAGGTGATTGACCAGCCAGACCCCCAACGGCGCACCAATCGCCAGCGCGCCATAACTGGCGATCCCGTTCCAGGAAATCACCTTGGCGGTATTGGCCGCGCCGACCCGGCCGATGCCCCAACCAATCGAACCGGAGCCCACCAGGCTTTCCGCGCTGCCCAGCACCAGGCGCCCGATCAACAGGCTGATCAGGCTGAGTATGGGCAGGTGTGGCGTCCAGGCAGACACCAGCATGAACACACCACTCAGCCCGCAGCCGGCGAGGCCGAACATGACCGCGCGTTTGCTGCCCAGATTGTCAATGATCCGGCTCGCATAAGGACGGCTGAGCAAGGTGGCCAGGTACTGAACGCTGATCACCAGCCCGGCGATCACCGCGCCGAAACCCAACTCGCCATGGACATAGCCAGGCAGCACGGCCAGGGGAATACCGATATTCAGGTAACCAATGAACGTGAACAGGACGATGGAAACGACTTGCAGCGTGACCGCCAGGGGGCGCTGGGAATCTGACATGGGGTAAAGGTCCACGGAGCAGCAGGATAGATAGGCTGCTTATGATAACGGCGACCGTGGCGGCAGCGCGTGGAAAAGTAAAACTATTTGTCCAATGGTTGCTCAGCGGTCGTTTTGCCCGCCGACCAGGTGCGTGGTGACGAGTGCCGCAAGGGCGTTTTCTTCGGTGCCGAAACGAGCCAGCAGGGCGGCTTGTTTCTCAGGAGAAAGGCGTGTCCAGATCTCGACCATTTTCTCGGCGGTGCCGATCAGTACGCTGGCCTGGGCTTCGCTGAAGGTCGGGGTGTCATCGGTCATGGTGCGGGGGCTCGGGATTCAGGCAGTGTGGAAAGCGCATATTAGCGCTTTCCACACGGTCTGGTGGTGCGGGTGAATCAGTCTTCGCTGTCGGCCTGGCGGCGTTCAGTGGCTTCCTTGGGCTCGGGTTGCTGGGCGTCTGGTTGCCCCCCGGCTTGTAGCGTGGTCGTCTGCTCAGTGTCGTGCAGGCTTGGGAAGGGGAGATTAGGGATCTCGTGCATATCGCGCTCCTCGCAAAGTCTGTTGATAGATCTGGTAGATCCGCGCTTTTAAAAAGCCTGGGCAGGATACCCCAGGAGAAATGACAAAAAGACTTTTAAATCCCGCTGTGCCGACAAAAGGGGTTGTCTGGACAGGTCATGCTCAATGCTGTGACTCAATAGTCGCGGCGCTTGCGAAATGCCCATCGGCCGGCAATCAGGGTGAAGGTTGCCACCAGCGCCACCAGGATCCAGAAGCCTTCGGGATCGCCGGCAAGCGGCACGCCTCCGACGTTCATGCCAAAGAAGCCGGCAATGATGTTGATGGGCAACGCCAACACGGTGACCACCGTCAGGGTGAACAGGGTGCGGTTGCTTTGTTCGTTGAGGTTGGCGGCGATTTCTTCCTGCAACAGCTTGATCCGTTCGCCCAGCGCGGTGAGGTCGTTGATGATCAGGGCGAACTCCTCGGTAGATTTACGCAGCTCCTTGACGTCTTCCTTCTGCAACCATTGTGGCGGGCGGTTGAGCAGACGCAGCAACGAACCCGGCTCCAGGGCCAGCAGGCGTTGCAGGCGCACGAGTATCCGACGTTGGCTGCCCAACTCGGCGCGGTTGGTGGACAGTCGTGAGGACAGCAACTGATCTTCGATCTGGTCGACGCTAAGGCTGGTCTTGCGCACGATCTGGGTCAGCACTTCGCCTTGGTCGCGCAGCAGGTGTACGAGTAGCTCCAGCGGCGAGCGAAAGCGCTCGCCGGCCTTGACCGACGAGCGCAGCTTATCGACCGAGTGCAACGGTTGCAGTCGCGCGCTGACAATCAAGCGACTGTGCACGCACACCCACAATGTGGAGACGTCCGAAGACACCAGGTTGCTGAGGTTGAACACGACATCGTTCACCACCGCCAGCAGCGCCGAGTCCACGTGCTCGATGCGGGTCGAGCGCGAGCCTTCGTGCAGGGCTTCGAAAAACTCATCTGGCAAGGTCAGATGGCTTTTCATCCAGCGCTCGCACGCGGCATGCGCCAGGTTCAGGTGCAGCCAGAGGAACTCATCGGCCTCTTGCGGGTGTTGCAGGCTCCGTAAGGCCTGAGCCGAATCAATCTCCTGCCCACGCTCGCCGGGACGGAAACGAAACCCGTACAGCAGGCCGAACAGATCCGGATCGCGGTGGCTTTGATCGATGCTGTGGTTCATGAAGTCTCGCTGGCGGGAAGTGCCTGTGGCGGCTACAGGTTCACTTGGAGGGCATCATCGCAAGCTTTCTTGATGCTTTTGTGACAGTTGTGCAGCACCGCCAAACCGGCAGTTACCGGGAGTTGCAATGTCCATCGATGATGGATGGCGCAGATCGCCGCGCTTTGGTTGTCGCATCGTTTTTGTGAGGTCCGACAACCGACCACTCCTGCTGGCTACCGATGGTCGGGAAGGCTCAAGAACGCCCCTGGCAGGCCGATGGTGTGTACATATCCACCGCATTCGGTTGCGGCACGAACATGGAGGTTGGGACACGTCGTTCCGTGGGTTCGATTATTTTTTCTTCTCAAGAGATCCCCTCTATGTTTCTACAAAAATCCCTGAGAGCCCAGATTCTCACCCTGCTGAGCGGCAGCCTACTGGCGATGCTGCTGATCGCCCTGGCGTCTTTTCATTTTCTTTCCGATGGCATCCAGAATTATCGCAACCTGATCGACGGCCCATTGCGTGCCTCGCAGTTGATCGATGAGGCCAACCTGCAATTCAAGGTGCAGGTGCAGGAATGGAAAAACGTCCTGCTGCGCGGCAAGCAGCCGGCGGATCTGGATAAATACTGGAAGCAGTTCGAGGAGCGCCAGCGTGATGTCCAGGGCATTCTGGGTGAATTGATCGGGCGTGAGGGTGTGCCGGCGCCGATCAAGACGCGTATCGAGGCCTTGCGAGACGAACACCGTCAATTGGGCGCGGCGTACCAAAAGGGCCGCGATGCATTTGTGGCGGCCGGTGGCGACGCAGCGGCGGGCGATGCGGCGGTCAAAGGTGTGGACCGTGCGGCCAGTGAGCAGATGAGTGCGCTGGTGGTGGAGTTGCGCAAACTGGCCACCGAGCAATCGACGTTAATCAGTGTCGGCGCTGACCGCACGATTATGTTGGGCACTGTGGTCATGCTGGTGTCGGGCCTGCTGATCGGGTTGTTCAGCCTGTGGCTGGTCAATCGCAACCTGGTTCAGCCGATCCGTAACCTGATCGAATACGTGACCCGACTGAGTCATGGGCGTTTCGCTGAGCGTGTGACGAGTAACCGTCAGGACGAGTTGGGCAATCTGGCGGTAGCGGCCAACACACTGCGTGATTTCCTGGCTGAAACCTTTACCCGGCTGCAACGCAGTGCCACGGAACTGGACAGTGCCAGCGGTGAGCTCAATGCCATCGCCAGCCTGATGAGCCAGGGCACCAGCGAGCAATTCGAACGCACCGATCAGGTGGCGACGGCGATGAACGAAATGTCCGCCACGGCCCAGGAAGTCGCCCGTCATGCCGCCGACGCAGCACGGGCGGCCGATGACGCTGATCAATCGGCGCAACAGGGCGAGAAGGTTATGCAAGGGACCATCCACACCATCACCCGCATGCGCGGAGAGATCGCCAACACCGCCACGGTCATTCGTCAGTTGGAAACCGACAGTGGGCGCATCGGCAAGGTGCTGGAGGTGATCCGCGGGATCGCCGAGCAGACCAACCTGCTGGCCCTCAACGCAGCCATCGAAGCGGCTCGGGCCGGTGAGGCGGGGCGCGGTTTCGCGGTGGTCGCCGATGAAGTGCGCAGCCTGGCCCAGCGCACGGCTTCATCCATCATCGAGATCAACCAGATCATCCAGACCGTACAAACCGGTGCGGTGGACGCGGCCCAGGCCATCGAAAGCGGGCAGTCGCGCAGCGAAGAAAGTGTGGAACAGGTGACCCAGGCCGGTGCGATGCTCGAACGCATCACCCAGGCTGTCGAAGCGATCCGCGACATGAATCGTCAGATCGCCACCGCCGCCGAAGAGCAGACCTCCGTGGCCGAAGACATTTCGCGCAATTTGACTGAGATCACCTGTATCGCCAGCACCAACCTGGACAACGTGCAGCGCACCGAAGCCGCCAGTCGTAACCTGCACGGCTTGTCTGGGCAGTTGAATGAAGTGACGGCGCGGTTGAGTGCCTGACAGCAGTTAGCGTAGTTGTTGATAGATGCAAAAAAGCCGCGCAACCTTAGGGTTACGCGGCTCTTTTTTGCCGATGGATCAAGTGTCTTGCTTGTTGCTCAGTACTTTGCCGGTCGTGGCATCGAAGTCCACGTCGAACTCTTTGCCGTCAGCGGTTTTCAGTTCCACTTCATATTCATAACCGTCGAAGTGGTTGTCCAGGTCGGTGTCGGTGATGCTCGCGCCCGGGTGCAACTTCAGGGCTTCTTCGTTCATCGATTCAAGCGACTTGATCTTGCCTTCCTTGACAAGTTGTGGGATCTGGTCAACTCGCACATCCGCCTGGGCCAGGCCAGCGCTGAGGGTCAGGGCAGCGGCGGTAAACAGGGCAGTCAAAGTTTTCATAAGTTCTTTCCTTGGTGTCATTAAGGGGTGAGTCGTTTAAGTGGGGCCAGATTATCTCTGGCAACTTAATTCACCCTTAATTCGAAAAAACTTCTGAAGTGCCGAATAGGGCCCATGGGGCAAAGTCTTTACCCCTATGGGCGTGTTTGGGTTCAGTAACCGTTCTTTTCCAGCAACTGCGCGACGTTGCCAGTCTCGGGGCGCTTGAAGTATTTGAGCAGTTCACTGGCGCGGTTGGTAAAGATGCCGTCGACGCCGGCCTCCATGACTTTCTTGAAGTCCACCGCATCGTCCACGGTGTAGACATGCACCAACAGACCCTGATCATGGGTGTACTGGTTCATCCACGGCTGCACCAGGTTCGAGTAACTCTGGCTGCCACCCTGGGTCAACGCTGCAGACGGTCCGGTGCCGATGGCGCCCAGGGTCTTGGCGTACTGCACCCATTTTTCGAACTCCGCCCGGTCCTTGGGTTCCTGTTTGGCGTAATAGGCCGCTTTGTCGGTTTCGCCGGACTCGGCGAACGGCACCTTGGACTTGGGCTCGATGTTGCCTTCGCCCACCCACAGCAGCAGGATCTTCGGCACTTTCGGCATCTCTTTGTGCAGCAGTTCGAGGCTGCTCCTTTCAAAGGTCTGCAAGACCACCTTGCCCTTGCCCTGGCCCACTCCGGTGGCGCGCTTGGCCAGTTTTGAGCCGGACGGGCTCAGCCAGCCGCGGTCCTGCAATTTATCCTTCAGGTCGCGCTCGATGCCAGGGAACAGTTTCGGCTCCTTGGTTTCGATGTACAGCCCGGGTTTTTGCTGCGTGTTGCCCTCGGCGATATTGATCACTTCATCCAGAGTCAGGATTTTCAGGCCCACGAACGAAGGGCGGGCGCGGTCTGGATAGGCCGCGTTGAACCAACTGCCGGCGTCGAGGGTTTTGAGTTCCGCCATGGTGAATTGGTTGGCGGTGCTGTCCTTGCGCTCGGGAAACTTGCTGGCGACATCCGTGGTGCGCAGCAGACTGTCGTCATGCAGGACGAACAACACGCCGTCCTTGCTGCGTTGCAGGTCCAGTTCCAAGTAGTCGGCGCCCAGGTCGCGGGCCAGTTTGTAGGCTGCCGCGGTCGATTCCGGCGCGTCGAACGAGGCGCCGCGGTGGGCGATCACTGCCGGGTGGGGGATCCCCTGAAGGGCCGCCAAGGCCTTGGGAGTCGGGGCCTCGGAGGCCTGTGTCTGACCGAGGCCGAGCAACAGGCTCAGCATCAACGCACTGCGGGTGAAGGTGACAGGCATGCTCGAGATCCTTTCGTAGGTTTTGCAAAGACCTATCTTTTAACAACTGAACGCCAGCGGCGCTATCGCTATACCGACATAAATATGTGCAAAGCAGATTTTTCCCACGCATTTTCGGGATGCTTTGCAGTACCCTTAGCCGCACCAGTTTCCCCGGCAGAGGGAAACCTGAAACCATCGTTCACTTGCCTTGTGTGTAAACCATCGATCAGACGTCCTGCGAGACGCATCCGTGAGGTTTACCATGCGCACCACTTCGACATTCATCTGCCAGGCCGCCGACCAGCTCAAGGGTTTTGTCGGCCTGAACCGCAAGACCGGCCAATACATCGTACGTTTCAGCGAAGACGCCTTCGGCATGGACGTGGCCGACGACGGCATCATCCCCACCTGCGAATTTGTCTGGGCCCCCGTGGCGGACGGCACCATGGCCCTCAAACGCGAGCGGATCCAGTTACTGCTGGACCAGCACATCGACGACCGGATCAACCTCAGCGAACCTTTGCGGGTGTACATGGCGCGCAGCGACCTGCCGGAGATCATGGCGGTGCGGCAGTTGGTGACAGGCTGAACCCCGATCTCGAGTTGAACAAAGACACTGTGGGAGCAAGGCTTGCCCGAGATGGCGGCGGAACATTCAGTATTGATGCAAGCTGACCCACCGCTATCGCGAGCAAGCTCAGCTCCCACAGGGGATTGTGGTGAAGGCAGGATCTGTGAACACCCGAGATTCAGTGTGGGAGCAAGGCTTGCCCGCGAAGACGTCGACACATTCAACATCGCTGCAAGCTGACCCACCGCTTTCGCGAGTAAGCCCGCACACACATCAGGTTTTGTATCCTGGCATCAGGTTTGTCGTCGGAACGCATAATCGCGTTCAACCTTGCACACACGCGTGTGGCAATGGGCATACCAGGTTGAACGGCCGCGCTCCCGGATTGCGCTATGTTCGGGGTGTTGTTTCCAGGCCAGGATCGCCGCTTCGCTGCTCCAGTAGGACACGGTGATGCCTAAGCCATCTTCGCCACGGGCCGACTCGACGCCGAGGAACCCCGGCTGCTCTCGCGCAAGGGCCAGCATGCGTTCTGCGGCTTCAGCGTAGCCTTGGTCTCCCTCGGTGCGCAGGGAGGTGAAAATCACCGCGTAGTAGTGTGCACTCATGGCCTTGTCCTCGCGCAGGCCTCCACAAACGCAGCAACCAACGGCGGCACACGACCCTCCAGCGCAGCGCGTTCCGGCTGAAATAGCGTCGCGACAAAGAATGGATGGTCACGCAATTCCACGGCCCGCAAGTCGCCGGCCGAATCCCGGGCAACGGCGTGCAGGCGCTGGCTCAGCAAGTCTTTTTCAAAATCCGGATTGACCCCGAAGCGGCAGTGATAGCCCTCGAAAACCGTCTGGCGATCATAGGCCTTGGCGATCAAGGAGCCCGCTTCGAGCTGAAGGCTATCGATGGTTTCGACCAGGGCACAGCTCAGCGGTGTCAGCAGCGCCCGTTCAGCCTCGGGAGCGGTTTCGCCATGGGCGGCATCGGCCCAACCCATCACATGGCGAGCGTATTCCAGCACGGCATGCTGAAAACCACCGCAGGTGCCGAGGAAAGGGCGACGCTGTTCGCGGGCAAAACGAATCGCTTGCATGGCGCCGTCTTCACTTCGGTAAGGACTGCCGGGCACGCACCAGACGCCGTTGAAGTCATTTAGAACGCTGTTGTCAGCGATGGAGTCGGTTGCCAACCATTGGAAGTGAATGTCTTGGCCGGTTTGTCTGGTGATGAGCTCAAGGGCGATAAGGATTGCCCGATGAGCCGTTATCTGGGGGTCATAGTCGCCGACCAAAGCGATGTGTAAAGGACGCTGGTTTTCCATGAGAGATTCGCCGCTTGTTGATTCCTGGTGGCCACTATAGATTGGCGTTCACGCAATCAATATTGGCGTTTACCCAAGTGTTCAATGCATCGACGCACTATCGTCTGGACTACCCCGATCTGTCCCTGATCCTGGCGTTGGTCCGTGGCGGCTCGTTGGCCCGAGCCGCGCGACTGCTGCATGTGGACGTGTCCACGGTATTTCGCGCGGTACGCCGACTTGAGGCGGCCTTGGGCCAACCCTTATTCGAAAAAAGCCGTTCCGGGTATCTGCCTACGAGCCTGGCCCAGGCATTGGCTGAGCAGGCCGAGCGCGCCGAGCAGGCTTTGGATGCGGCGCGGATCGGTGTGGAGCAGGGCGGTGAGGTCGTCAGCGGCACGGTACGACTGACATGCACCGATTCGGTCCTGCAAGCATTGCTGCTGCCTGCGCTGGCGCGGTTCATGCCCGCCTACCCGGCACTGACTCTTGAACTGAGCACCTCGAATGACTTCGCCAACCTGAGCCGCCGTGATGCCGACATTGCATTGCGCTTGACCCGTACGCCGCCGGAACATCTGGTCGGTCGAAACCTGGGCAATGTGGCTTACCGGGTATGTGCCGGCGCCACCTATCTGCGCTCGGTGAACCCGAATGATCTGGCGGTCATGACCTGGATCGCGCCGGACGATTTCCTCCCGGATCACCCCACCGTGGCCTGGCGTCGGCAATATTTACCCGGCGTGGTGCCTGCTTATCGCTGCAACAGCATGCTTTCGGTCACCGAGTTGGTGCGGGCCGGTTTGGGGGTCGCGGCGCTGCCGGACTTTCTGATCGATGAAAGCCAGGGCCTGATGCCTCTTGGCGAACCGTTGGAGGGATATGACACGGCCCTGTGGCTCCTGACCCGCCCGGACTGCCGAGCCTTGCGTTCGGTGGTGACCTTGTTCGACGAGTTGGGGCGTAATCTACGGTGGCGCTGACTTTTAACGAGCAGGGTGCGTATGGCATCAATGGAGGATGCCCCCCAGCGGTTATAGTGCCTTAAGCCCTAGCCCCAGGCGGAGATCATCACGATGACGAAACCCTCGCAACCTTCTACCGCAGCTCCAGTTGACCACTTGCGTTTTCATCGCCCTCACGCTCATCTGGCGCCGACCTTTGGCAATGACCGCTTTGCGCTGCGCGCGGAGGCGTTCGCGCGCTTTTTCGGGACGCCGATGTTCCTCGGTGCGCAAACCCTGATCGTGCTGCTATGGATCAGCCTGAACCTGATGGGGGTCTTTCATTTCGATGCCTACCCGTTCATTTTGTTGAATCTGGCGTTCAGCCTGCAGTCGGCCTATGCCGCCCCACTGATCCTGCTGGCGCAAACCCGACAGGCTGCTCGGGATAAAGCCCAGGCGGAAGCCGACGCTCAACATCGTGAAGCCCTGGCGATTGCTAACAGTGAACGTCAGGCCCAGGCCGCGCAGAACACCGCGCAGTTGCTCGAGTTGTTGGAGCAGAACACCCGCCTGACGGAAATGACCAAGGCATTGACTGAGCGTATCGACAGCCTGACCACCGAAATGCACCAGAAATTTGTCAGTAAGCCTTCGCTTTAGTAGCCCTATCCGCAGTGAACTGACGCTCAGGCCTGGTAGCGGGCCAGAAACATGTCCAGGGCTGACTCGATCACCCGCGTCTGTTCATCCTGGTTCAGGCTCGGTTGCCCCATGGATATTTGTGGCCAGAAGGCGAATGCCTTGAGCAGCCCATGCATTTGCTGGGCGGCAAATGCCGGTTCCACGGGTTTCAATCGACCATCGGCCAGTGCCAGACGAATCCAGGCGGTCAAGCCTTCTTCGCGTTGGCCCATGCGCGCGACCATGTCCTGGGCCCGCTCGGGAGAATGAATCGTGGCGGCGATGGCGATGCGCGCCAGGTCGAGGAAGTTATCGTCCGCGAGCATGTGCAATTTTGCTTGCAGCAATGTCCGAAGCTGCTCCCGTAGAGGCTTCTGCGAGCTGTAAGGCATGTCCTGTTCTGCGGTAATGCTGTTCCATAACCGATTCAGAATCTCGGCAAACAGTTCTTCCTTGCTGGGGAAGTGGTTGTACACCGTGCGTTTCGATACGCCAGCGGTCGCCGCGATCTTGTCCATGCTGGTGATCTCGAACCCGCTGCTACGAAATTCAGCAATCGCGGCCTGAAGGATGGCTTCGCGTTTTCGCTCGGTAAGGCGCTGCGGTACGGTCATGGGGCATTCGTCGGTTGAGGAGGGAATTTACACTCGGCAGTTTACTTGCTCCCGGGATTCATGCAATCTAGAAACTACACCGAGTGGTGTAGTTTGTGCGTCAAACGGCTGAGCGTGCATGCAACGGCCATCCAGCGTCCCACAACGGCGAATCGGAGTTCCGACGACGCCCTTGGAGTTATCGCACCATGACCATCCCCTCTTTTCCCACCGACAACCCGTCCGCCCAGCCTTCATCCCGGCAGGAACAGGGCAAGTATCGCAATCACGCTTTCACTCCGCGGCAAGGGTTTGGCACGACCCTGCGCATCATCTGGAACATGACCTTCCACAAGCCGCGCGCTACCCGGCCTACCGGCGCCATCGAGGTTCAACCGCTGACGCGTGACGCCCTGCTGGCCGCGCCGAACAACAGTGTCTGGCGCCTCGGCCATTCCACCGTGCTGCTCAAGCTGCGGGACAAGTTCTGGCTGACCGACCCGGTTTTCTCCGAACGCGCCTCACCCGTGCAATGGGTCGGTCCCAAGCGTTTTCATCAGCCACCCATCAGCCTGGAAGAACTGCCACCGATCGAAGCAGTGATCCTTTCCCATGATCATTACGATCACCTCGACCATCAGGCCATTCTCAAACTGGCTGCCAAGACTCGCCACTTCCTGGCTCCCTTGGGCGTGGGCGACACCCTGATCAAATGGGGCATCGACGCCAGCAAGGTCCGTCAGTTGGACTGGTGGCAAGGCACCGAAGTGGAGGGTATCGAGTTCATTGCCACGCCATCCCAGCATTTTTCCGGTCGCGGCCTGTTCGACAGCAACGGTACGTTATGGGCCTCGTGGGTGATGATCGACGCCGACACCCGGATTTTCTTCAGCGGCGACACCGGTTATTTCGATGGTTTCAAACGCATCGGCGAGCAATACGGCC